>CATKYY010000154.1 GCA_949841225.1 uncultured Acetivibrio sp. | reverse complement strand
AAATTTCTCAAAACTGAGAGATTGGAGAGACGGGTTTGAGATAATGATATGGTATAGTCTGTATAGATTGATACAGGCTATATTTTTGTTTGCGGCATGGCATAGTAGGAGGAATGTATAGGTGAATATTCTTGAAACAAGGGGACTGAGAAAGGTATATGGTACGGGAGAAGCAAAGGTTTTAGCGCTTGATGGAATTGATATGACTGTGGAGCGTGGAGAGTTTGTTGCAATCGTTGGCTCTTCAGGAAGCGGAAAGACTACCTTTTTAAATATGATTGGCGGGCTGGATGTGCCTACAGAGGGGGAAATTATAGTTGACCGGAAAAAATTACAGAAGCTGTCAGATGATGAGTTAACAGTATTTCGCAGAAGAAAAATCGGTTTTATTTTTCAGCAATATAACTTAATCCCCATGTTGAACGTGTGGGAAAATATTATTTTACCATTAAAAATAGACGGCCATCCAGTGGATAAAGAGTATATTATGGAAATTGTAGGTATGCTTGGAATAAAAGAAAAGCGAAAGAGCGCTCCAAATCAGCTATCGGGGGGACAGCAGCAAAGGGTTGCCATTGCAAGGGCTCTTGCAACAAAGCCGGCGCTTATTCTGGCGGACGAGCCTACGGGGAATCTGGATTCCAGAACCAGTCAGGACGTTTTGGGATTATTGAAAATAACGAGCGAAAGGTTTCATCAAACGGTAATTATGATTACGCATAATGAAGAAATAGCCCAGCTTGCAAACCGGATTTTGCGGATAGAGGATGGAAGAATTGAAAAGAAATGAGGTAAACAATGAGGTGCAAGGAAGAGAATTTGAAATTACATATTTGTTTTTTAAGAAATTATAAGAAGAATACGGCGGCGATTTTTTTTAGCTTTACGCTTACCTTTCTGCTACTGACAGTAATGCTTGTACTGCTTCGTACAAATTTTCAGATTTCTAACCTACAGGCAAAGATGGAGTATGCGCCGGTGGACTGTTACATACATTCTTTATCAGAGCGGCAGATGGAGGCGCTGAGAAAGGATTCTGAAATAGAGTGGATAGGGGTTCAGCAAGGAAAATACGTTACCTATGAAAAAAATAATCAGATGATTTTTCTTGATAAATACGATGAGAACGCGGCAACCATGACGTCAAAATTAATTGAAGGAAATCTGCCCAGGAAACCTGGAGAAATCGCAGCAGAAAAATGGATGCTTTTAAATCTTGGGATAGAGCCTGCGATTGGACAAAAAATTGTGTTAACGAATTATGAAACGGAACTTACGGAGGAATTTTATCTGGTAGGTATTTTGTCCGATATATACCAGAATAAAAAAAGCGGAATATTGGAAATGTGTTCGGCAATAAATCCAGAAATAAGAGAATCTGAATCTTATGTCGTTTATTTAAAGTTTAAAAAAGGAGTATCTTACAAAGAAAAAACAGAAAGCTTAAAGTCTTGGTTGGGAATTGATAAAAAACAAATTAAGGAGAATCCGGCGAGAGAAAATTACATGTCTTTTTATAATACGAGTATGAAAATTGTTTTGCTTATTTTTGTAATTGGCATGGTAATCTTTTATGGAATCTACCGGATTGCGATTTTTTCCAGAGCGCAGCAGTATGGGATTTTGAGGGCGCTCGGCATGAAAAAAAGGACGCTGCATAAAATGCTTTTGCTAGAGCTGTACCATATATATGCGTGGAGCGTTCCTATGGGAATTGGAGCGGGAATTTTACTGGCTCATCTGGTAATGAAATTATCAGGAGACTATGAAAAGGAAATTTTTTTATTTAACAAACCGGTAGAAATCTCGCTGATTGTTCCGTCGGGGCAGATTGCCGTCTGCATATTTCTTGTGGCTGTTGGGGTTGGAGCCGTAGGCTGTTGGACCGGAAAGCATATGACGGATAGGAATATTGTGGGGATTATTTCAGGCGAATGGGAGGAGAGAGGAAAAGACCAGAACTATTTTGAGCTTGAAAAAGCGGACGGTAAGGCTGGAACACTGTTTCGTTTGGGATGCAAATATATTTTCCGGGATTTAAAGACAAGCGGTTTTGTTATTCTTACCATTTGTCTTGGAATTCTTTTATTTACAGGATTGGCGTATAAGGCAAAAATTGCAGAAAGCTATCGGGCGGATACAAAAGACATGAATTATTTAAGCGGTCAATATGCGATGACAATGCTGCATTATGATAATATTGATGAAGGTATCTCAAGACAGAGCGCGGAAGCAATTTTGGAATTAAAAGAGGTTAGAGCAATAAAAACCAGCTCATCACTTCGCATTCGTGTGGTTGACGAGTCAGGGGTAAAAAGGAATACGGATTATTATGACGAGTATAACAGAGCTCTGGAAGAGATATATGGATATGGAGCTGCCGGATTTGACGGGGAAAATCAGGTATATAAATCGAAATTATGCGGATATAACAAAAATGCTTTGGAAGCCTTGGAGGATTATGTAATTGAGGGAGGGTTTTCCCCGGACGGACTTGGTGAAGAGGAAGTAATATTATTTGTTTCCAGAACAAACAACAGTAGGAACAGTGATTTTCCGGGACCATATAAGGAAGGAATTCCTTTAATGGATTACCATGTGGGAGATGAAATTACTTATAAGTACCGAAAAGACCTTCAGACAGGTTCTATAGAATATGATAGTATGCAGGACAGGGAGACCCGGTATACATATCGTACGGTAAAAATTGTGGCGATAGTATCTTTTCCATATCTGCTTGACTGCGACAGAACCGTATATCCGCTTTTAATTACAGAGGATAAATACATTCAAAAAATTGCGCCGGACAGCGCCTATCAAAGCCTGTATTTAAATGGAAAACAGAATATGAGCCCATTAGAAGAAATGGATTTGGAGAGAAAACTAATCAGGGCTGGGAGCAGATTTCAGGGTATTTCCACACGAAGCTTAATCAGGGAAATAGAGCAGAATGAAATGCTGTACCAAAAACAAATGGTATATATTTATGGAATGGCTGTCGTCAGTTTTGTACTTGTAATGATCAATATGGTAAATAATATGCGGTACCGTATGCAAATACGAACAAAGGAAATCTGTATGCTGCGGGCAATCGGACTTAGTACGGTTATGGTAAGAAAGATGATGATGGTTGAAAATCTTATTTTGGGGGTTACAGCAGTTGTTATTGCCTTTCTTTTTTCGTGGCCGGTTTTAAGGTATTTGTATGTGGCGTCGGATATGCAGGCATTTGGACATAGTTTTTATTTTGATTATACGGCGTTTCTTTTTGTAGCGACTGGGGCTTTGGCTCTGTGCGTAGCGCTTCCGTTTCGGATGCTGAAGGAGTGGAGGTCGAAACGGATTATAGAAGGGATTGGGAATTTTGAATAGAGGGGTGAGTTTGAAAACTTGGGCAGGGGAAAGGTTGATGGTAGAAAAATGGGGGATTATGTGGTAGAATAACCAGATATACTATATATTTTGATGATTAAAAAAGAGTTTCATTTTATTAGTGTAAGATATTAAGAACTAATAAATATTGAGATAAAGAGGATAATAGATGTTAGGGCATTTTGGATTTTCTTATATAGGGCTATTGTTTTTGCTGCTGTTGTTTATTCCCAATATTATTTGGACTGGGAAAAAGCCGGAAGGGTATACTTCGGAAAACGAAAATAAAGTGCTTTTGGCTTTTGAAAGAGCAGGAGAGGTTCTAGTAACAGGCTGCGCGCTGATTTTTGATGATTTTAATTTAGATGGCTGGTCAGTTTGGTCATGGTGGTTTGTTCTAGCGGCGGTTATAATGATGATGTATGAATTATGGTGGCTGCGTTATTATTGTGGGAGAGGAAGTCTGGAGGACTTTTATGGAAGTTTTCTTGGTATTCCCGTTGCAGGAGCGACCTTGCCTGTGATTGCCTTTTTCTGCTTGGGCATATATGGTAAAGTCATATGGCTGCTTATGGCTGCGGTTATTTTAGGAATTGGACATATCGGGATACATATGCAACACAAAAAGGAGCTTGGAATATAGAGCGAGCGAGATTCGGAGGAATAGAGATGATTATTAATACCGGAGGACGAACAGACACGGTTCAATATTATACAGATTGGCTTTTACAACGTTTTTCAGAAGGATATGTAATTACGAAAAATCCTATGTTTCCAAGTAAAGTATATCGTTATGAGCTGACGCCGGACAAGGTGGACTGTGTGGTATTTTGTTCTAAAGACTATAAGCCTATCCTTTCGCGGCTACATGAAATTACAGACCGGTTTCCTACTTATTTTTATTATACGATTACTGCATATGGGAAGGAGATTGAACCGGGCGTTCCCTCCATTGATGAAAGCATGGAAACGCTGATTACCCTTTCAAAGCAGGTGGGTAAACAGCGGGTGGCCTGGCGGTACGACCCTGTTTTACTAACAAAGGATTATACCATTAAGCGGCATCTTGAAACCTTTGAGGGAATGGCAGGCGTGCTTGCGCCTTATATTGACCGCTGTGTTTTTGGTTTTGTGGAGATGTATAAAAGGCTGGAAGATAATATGCCAGAGCTAATCGCCCTTTCTGAAGAAGATAAAGAGGTTTTAGCGCAGGGGCTTGGAGCTATTGCAAAGAAATATGACATTTTTATTCAGGCTTGTGGAATAAACGGCGATTTTAGCCGTTATGGAATTCATTCCTCCAGCTGCATGACATTGGATATTTTTGGAAGTGCAAATGGGCTTGTGTTTAAGGATTTGAAGCATAAGGGAGCAAGGAAAGGCTGCCACTGTATTGAAAGCCGCGACATTGGCGCTTATGATACCTGTATGAATGGTTGTAAATATTGCTACGCCAATAAAACGCCGCAAAAGGGTTTTGAAAATTTTAAGCTCCATGATTCGGCTTCTTCTTTGCTGATTGGAAATTTAAAAGATGAGGATACCGTCGTACAGGGAGTGCAGAAATCGTTTCAAAAGGGGAAATAAGGCCTGGCAAAACGTAATAATAGAAGGAGGATGTATGAAGAAGGCTATATTGGAAACGAAACGGCTTTATTTAAGGGAAATGACCCCGGAGGATTATGGGGCGTTGAGCCGGATTTTACAGGATGAAGCTACTATGTACGCTTATAATGGCGCTTTTAATGACAGCGAGACAAAAGAGTGGCTTGACAAGCAGCTTGCCAGATACAGGGAAGACGGCTTCGGATTATGGGCGGTTATTTTGAAGGAGACAGATGAGATGATTGGGCAATGCGGCCTTACCATACAGCTCTGGAAGGAAAGGAAAATTCCTGAAATTGGTTATCTGCTGCAAAGAGACTGCTGGCATAAGGGCTATGCAACAGAGGCGGCGAGCGCCGTGAAAGAGTATGCGTTTGGCAGATTACATATGACAGAGGTTTTTTCGGTTATCCGGGATATAAATACAGCTTCCCGGAATGTGGCCATACGGAATGGGATGGTTGCTATCGATACCTGGACAAAGCATTACAGGGGCGTTGATATGCCGCATATTCTTTATTCTGTTAGGCGCGTTTAAAATCTTTAGTATTTGCAAAATGCGGATACGCAAGGGTTTAAAATGGCAGGCTAAAATTTGAAAAATATAAAAACCCAGATATTCTCTTCTTGAATTACGCGGATATATCCTGTATACTTTAGTTGCAGGTAGTAAAGAAAAGGAAGGGATTACATATGAAAGCAAAAATAAAATATTTATTGACGGCCCTTGTACTGCTGGTTGCTGTAGCGACAGGGCGGTATTCCATAGATATGCTGGCAGACGGGAGCCAGAGCGGGCCGAAGACGGACGCCGCTTATGAAGCGGACGCAGGGGCGAGGGAAGAGGAAGGCCTGGAGGAAGAGACGGGCCCCAAAACGGATAAGGATTCGGAAGAAAGTTCTAAAATAGAAGAAGCTTCAAAAGAGGAGTCAGGTTCTAAAGCGGAGGAAAGTAAAGAAACGGAGCCTGAAAAAATAAAAGCCGACGGGCAGTATACGTCTAAGGAAGAGGTAGCGGCATATTTAAATGAATTTGGACGTCTTCCAGATAATTTTATTACGAAGGAAGAAGCCAGAGAACTTGGCTGGGACAGCAAAAA
>CATKYY010000153.1 GCA_949841225.1 uncultured Acetivibrio sp. | reverse complement strand
TTAAAATTAGGCCTATCCCAATCATGCTGCTGATCATCGAGCTAAGTCCAGCGCTTAAAAAAGGAAGAGGCAACCCCGTATTTGGCAGCATACGGGTAGCAACGCCAATGTTCGCAAATATTTGAAACATAAACATAGCGGCGATTCCAATTGCAATAAGCATCCCCAGTCTGTCATAAGCATTTTTTGCTACCCTTACACATATAATAACAACAACCGCCAGTAATCCGATAATAACGCAGCTCCCTAAAAACCCTACCTCTTCTCCAATAACAGAAAAAATAAAGTCCGCTTCATTTACGTCAACATAACGATAGCCTCTGGTGTCTGCAGCATTCGGCATAAAGGTTTTTCCTATCAGCTGTCCAGATGCAATGGCCTGCACAGAATGGTTCTGCTGATACATAATAGAATCTGCGTACTGCTCCGGGTTACGGAAGCCAATAATACGTTTTAGCTGGTAAGGATTCAAAAGCTTCTGATAGGGCTGCTGGATATACCAAAACAAAGCGACCGCTCCAGGGATACTAACTCCCAAAATTGGCAGCACAATTTTATAGGACAGCCCGGCGGCAAATACCATAATAGCAAATAAAAACATCATAACCATACTGGAAGATAAATCGGACTGTACTAAAACGAAGCCGGTAGGCAGCGCCATAATAATCCCGGCAAACACTAGGGTCCGAAAGCGGTCCATATGCTCCTCCTGACGATTCAGAAAAACAGCCAGAGTAAGTACCAGGATAATTTTCGTCAGCTCCGAAGGCTGTAGATTCATTCCCGGCAGGGCAAGCCAACGATAAGATTTTGTATTTAAATCCGTACCAATTGGTGAAAATCTGGTAGCAGCTACCATTAAAGTACCGATAATATAATACAATATAACAAACCGGGAAATAAAATGATAGTCGAGAAAAGAAACGAAGACAGCTATCACTAATCCCAGGACAAGGCCTATAAACTGCTTTTTAAAATTTCTCGGCCCCATTTCAGCCCCGCCTGCCAGACGGATAAAATAAGCTCCGGCCACCCCAAGAATAATAACGATGAAAAGCAGCAAAAAATTATACCGTTTTAAAACCGAAGCTATTTTCTTTTTTGAAAATTTCAGCTCAAAAATCCTTGTATTACGCATTTACAATCAATCCTTATATTTTATGTTAGTCCTCAGGTCTTTGATTGGAATGTTTGCAAAAAGTGCCGGAACAGTTCCGTTATTTCCTTCTGATTCCGTTTGTGTGATTTTAATATCCAGACCTTCCGCATCGATTTCCACATATTTGGAAATAACCATGATAATGTCGTTTTTCATCTGCTCCATAATTTCCGGGGAACAATTTGCACGATCCGATACTAAAACCAGCTTAAGCCTGTCCTTAGCCATACTTCCAGAGGACTTTTTCTTAAAAAAATCTGCAAAACCCATACAAAACCCCTCCTTAGTATTTTTTAAACATACTGGTTAATCTGGACATAAAACCACCTTTTATATTTAAATCAAGAAGCGGCACCTCTTCGCCGATTACCCTGTGACAGATATTCATATACGCCTGTCCTGCCAGGGTATCGTTTCCAACTAGCGGTTCGCCCTGGTTGGTAGAAATAACAACGTTCTCATCATCAGGGACAACGCCAATTAAATCAATAGCCAGAATCTCCACTACGTCGTCCGCGGACATCATGTCCCCTTTCTTTACCATATCCTGACGTAAACGGTTTACGATCAAATGGGTATTCTTTAAATCATTTGCTTCTAAAAGTCCGATAATGCGGTCCGCATCACGGACGGCGGACACCTCGGGCGTAGTTACTACTAATGCGCTGTCTGCGCCTGCAATGGCGTTTTTAAAGCCCTGCTCTATTCCTGCCGGACAGTCCATTAATATGTAATCAAATTCTTCTCTGAGCTCATCCGCCAGTTTTTTCATTTGTTCCGGCGTAACGCTGGTTTTATCCCTGGTTTGGGCGGATGGAAGCAAATACAGGTTTGGATACCGCTTATCCTTAATTATCGCCTGTTTAATACGGCAATTCCCCTCTATCACATCAACAAGGTTATAGACGATTCTGTTTTCCAATCCTAAGACAACATCCAGGTTTCTAAGTCCTATATCTGTATCGATTAATACGACTTTTTTATCCAGCTTCGCAAGTCCCGTACCGACGTTGGCCGTAGTTGTCGTTTTTCCAACGCCGCCTTTTCCCGATGTAATTACAATAACTTCTCCCATTTTGCTTGGTCCTCCATTTCTTATTTGCCTTTTATTTAAAATAGCTTTATGTCATTTATTGCATCTCTGCTTAAAGGTTCGATATACAGGTTTCCATTCTCCAAATAGGCAATTTGTGGATTCCTCTCTGCATGTTTTCCTGCCTTTTTGGGACGATCTGGACAACGGGCGATTACATCGCTGATTTTAATTTGCACCGGTTCCATATCAATAGCGAGGACAAAGGCATGGATATTTCCTGAAACTCCTGCATAAGCGTTTCCTTTCAAGGTACCAAGCACAATAATGTTTCCCTTGGATACTACTTTTGCGCCAGGGTTTACGTCTCCAAGGATAATTATGCTGGTTTCTACCTCTAATACCTGTCCGCTTCGCAAATTACCTTTATAAAACTGCCCCGTATTAGCGCTTAATTCCATTAACCGCTCGTTCAGGCATTTTTCCATAACGGCTTCTTTGCGTTCATCTGTCTCTACAATACATACGATATTTAAATCTGTCGTCTCATATATAATATCCAGAATTTCCCGTTGCTCCTGGTCGGAAAGCTTTCTGCCCTCAAAGCTTAAAGCCATGACGGCGTCGCCTAAAAATCCAGTGGAAGCCTGGAATTTGTCTGCAATTTTTCCCTTTAATTCAGCAAAATCAAGAGAAGGATCCAATAAAAGAATAATACCCGACTTGGTTCCCTTTATGATTACCGAATTGTTCATAGCATATCCTCCTGTTTTATTAATCGGAAACTCTTCCGCTGAAGTTCATATCATCCTCGCCAGAATCAGCATCTTCTTTAAAATAATATTTATAGATGTCTCTTGCCGTTGCCGCCGCATTGGAAGACGTATGGCCGTTTGGTATAACAACCGTCACCGAAATTTCAGGTTTTTCGGCCGGGGCAAAGGAAACGAACAGCGCATGGTTTGGCGAAGATTTGCTTTCCTGCGCCGTACCTGTTTTTCCGGCTACCTTAAAACTTAAATTACGGAATAAATAAGAAATGGTGCTTTGCGGCCCATTCACTACCTTATCCATACCTGATTTTAACAAGCTCCAGGTATTTGCCGGAACAGAAAGCTTATTGTATATTTCCGCTTTATTATCCAAAATAACGTTTCCCTGCAGATCCTTTACCTTATCAATAATCGTAAGATTGTAGCAGGTGCCCTCATTCGCTACGGTAGTAACATAACGGGAGATCTGCGCCGGCGTAAAGTTATTCGTACCCTGCCCGATAGCAGAACGGACAGAATCGGAATCAGAAATATGGGGCTCATATTCATAAAGCTCGATTCCTGATGTGGCATCCAATCCAAACATTTTAGCATATTTTTCCAAGGTTTTCAAACCCTTTTCACTGTTATAAACGCCGTTTTTCAGGCTCATGCGATATGCTATTTCATAAAAGAAATAATTACAGGACACGCCGATGGCATCCGTCAAATCCAGGTATCCGTGAGGACCGCTGGTTTTCCAGCATTTTGCCGGCCTCTCTTTATCCACCTTATCAAAGGCTACAGGAGAATTTATTTTTTCTCCCGGCTGTACGGCTCCTGTTGACAGAGCGGCCGTTGCAGATACCATTTTAAAGGTAGAGCCCGGCGCCGTCTGTTGCTGCAAAGGACGGTTCATTAACGGATATGCATTGCTTTCATCCAAATAAGCAAAATAATCCGCATCGATCCGGTTAGCAAATTTATTGTTGTCATAGCCTGGATAAGAAACCAAAGCCAATACCTCTCCCGTATCTGGATCCGTCACAATAGCAGAGCCGGAGCACGGCTCCAGAGCTAACTGATCTGGCGTAATCTTTAGATTTTTTATTTGCGTCTTTAAAAAATTATAGGCAGAAAGGCTTCCATTGTTTAACTTTTCAATTTGAGCCTCGTCATACTCTAACACGCCCTGGTCAAACAACAGAATACAGATTTCGCGGCCGGACAGCTTTCGTGAAAAAATCATAGTCCGGTATATCTTCTTTGTAAACTCCTTATCTGTTTTCAAAGCTGTTTCAATATAGTCTAAAAGCTTTTCATAAAGCTCTTCTGTACTGTAAAACTCCTCTCCTACCTCCAGTTTGGAAAGGTCGATCCAGTTACTAGAAATCGCTGTTTTCAAAAGACTGCTTAAGCTGGCCTTTTCCTTAAGATAATCCTTATAAACAGAATTTTCCACGTCGATAGAATCTACAAGAAGAACCTCGTTTTGCTTTAGCATGGAGAAAATATATTCCAAATATTCTTCCATTGTACTGCCAAAGCTTTTATTTGCCTTTTTTACATTAGAAGCCAGCGCTTTTTTTATAGAGCTTAAAGCGCTTTTTTCTTCCTTTAAAAACTTTTTATATACGCTTTTTTCCATTGAGGTAGCATCTTCGTCGTTTAAGGTCCGAATATTAATTGCATTGTTCTCAATCAACGCATTGTAAACCTCATAAATAGGTATCTTAATATTGTTTGCAGAATCGCCCTTTGTTCCATAATCCATACTATTTGTAATCTGGGCATACAAAATAGAGGCGATCTTCTTTTCCAGAATATCATAGGCCTTTTTTTGAAGCTTCGCATCAATGGTAAGGTAAAGGTCGTTACCGGCTGTCGGCTCTTCCCTGTTGGTAATATTAATTACCTTATTATTTTCATTTACTAAAAGCTTTTCCTGACCCTTGGTGCCGTGAAGATAGCTTTCGTATTCTTTTTCCAGACCGGTTTTTCCAATCTGATCTGTTTCCGTGTATTTTTTCTCCTCTCCAGAAGCCTTCAAAGCTTCCAGATCTTCTGGCGTAACTGTGCCTGTATAACCAAGGATATGAGCAAAATATTTACTGTCATTATATACCCTGTGGGTTTCCTGTACAATTTCTACGCCAGGCAACTCCGCGCTTCCCTCTTTTATCGCTGCAACCGCTCTTCTGTCCACATCCGTAGCGACGATGCTTGGAAGCCAGCTTTTATATCGGTTCATAAACAAGGAAAAACGGATAGATATAATCTTTAAAGTATCTTCTACACTGTATTCTTCTGAAATATTAAAACAGCAAAGTCCACTGCCATCGGAACGGATATAATTATAAATATCCTCCGCCGTAGCGTTGGCCTGTTCTGTACTAAGCTTTTCTTTATTAGACAAAGAAAAGATGTCTTTTTTAAAACGAATCAGAGAATTTCCATCAATGGTAAAGTCCAGCTTTCCATTTTCATTCAAGACAATAGAAAAATCTGAAGTAATTTCGTCTCCATATCCTTCAATTAACTTAATCAGGGAATAAATCATGGAATTTTTTTCTTCATTCGTTGTCAAAGCTCCAATATCTTCTATTGTTACAGAATAAGATAACTCGTCGTAAGCCAGCAAAATGCCGTTTCGGTCATATATATTGCCGCGGGTGCTTTTTAAGTAACGAAGCTTTTCATCCCGTATAATACTCTGGCTTTGATAGGTCTGCCCTTCTATAATCTGCAAAACAAAAATCTGATGGATTAGTAAAAAAAACAGCAGGGAAAATATAACAGAAACAGGAAACAGCCTTGATTTTACAACGCCTTTGATTTTATTTTTCAACGAATCCAGCATTTTCCCTTAAGCCTCCCCTTGTTCGATATGCTCCAGCCAGTTGTTTATCATATGTAACAGCTTATACAAAAAAACCGACAATAAAACCGTATAAATCATCTCAGGAAGCATGATTCTTCCTAAATAAAAGAAAAAGTTAAGCCGACCCCGGAGCAAAAATTCAAATATATAATAAAAAAATTCATAAACAAAACCACACGCAGCACCAAATCCGTGAACGTAGAAGCCATGAACTGCTTCATAGCGCCCGCTCCGCGCAGCACACCGTCCGCAATCAGCTTCACGGAGATTACAAAATAAAAAGGGGATACGAT
>CATKYY010000152.1 GCA_949841225.1 uncultured Acetivibrio sp. | reverse complement strand
ATCAGAGGATACAAAAAAATTTAGTTTGCCTAATTTTTTTGCAGACAGTAAGGAGAGTGTATTATGGAAAAAATGATCTATGCGGCGCCGGCGTTGTCTGTGCTGGCTCTGCTCTATGCCGTTTTCCTGGCGGGAAAAATAGGCAGGGAAAAAGAAGGCAATGAAAGAATGAAGGAGATTGCAGGAGCCATCAGCGAAGGGGCAAGAGCTTTCCTTCAGGCAGAATACCGTATTCTGGTGATTTTTGTTGCCGTATTATTTGTATTAATCGGCCTGGGAATTGGGAACTGGATTACAGCGGCTTGTTTCCTGCTTGGTTCCGGCGCTTCTGTTATGGCTGGTTATTTCGGTATGAATGTGGCTACAAAGGCCAATGTAAGAACAGCTCAGGCCGCGAAAGAGGGAGGCATGAACAAAGCTCTTGGAATTGCTTTTTCCGGCGGCGCGGTTATGGGTCTTTGCGTAGTGGGCCTTGGACTTTTGGGCAGCAGTGTAATTTACATTGCTACAGGCGATGCCAGCGTTTTATCCGGTTTTAGCTTAGGAGCTTCTTCCATTGCTTTATTTGCCCGCGTAGGCGGCGGTATTTATACAAAAGCGGCCGATGTGGGAGCGGACCTGGTTGGAAAGGTAGAAGCGGGGATTCCCGAGGATGATCCAAGAAACCCGGCGGTTATTGCAGATAATGTAGGCGATAATGTAGGCGATGTGGCAGGTATGGGCGCGGACCTTTTCGAGTCTTATGTAGGGGCTATTGTATCCGCTATTACCCTGGGAGCCGTGTATTTTTCTATAGAAGGGGCTGTATTCCCGCTGGTATTGGCGGCCGTAGGTATTTTATCTGCTATGATCGGCACTCTTTTTGTAAAGGGTAAGGATGGAAGCAATCCGCATACGGCGCTGAAAACAGGTACTTATGTAGCCAGTGGTCTGGTAGTTTTGGCTTCTATTTTATTAAGCAATTATTTCTTTGGAAATATGAAAGCAGCTTGGGCGATTATTGCCGGTTTGGTTGTAGGACTTTTAATCGGTATTGTAACGGAAATTTATACTTCCGGCGATTATAAATCAGTAAAGAAGATTGCGGAACAGTCCGAGACTGGCTCTGCTACTACAGTAATTAGCGGTATTGCGGTAGGTATGATGTCTACGGCTCTTCCGATTTTATTTATTGCTGTAGGTATCTTTATTGCGTTTCAGTTTGCAGGGCTTTATGGTATTGCCCTGGCCGCTGTTGGAATGCTGTCTACCACAGGAATTACGGTAGCGGTGGATGCTTATGGGCCGATTGCCGATAATGCGGGAGGTATTGCTGAAATGTCCAACTTGGAGCCGGCGGTAAGGGAAGTTACAGATAAGCTGGATGCCGTAGGAAATACCACGGCGGCTATGGGAAAGGGATTTGCGATCGGTTCCGCTGCATTGACCGCTTTGGCTTTGTTTGTGTCTTATGCAGAGGCTGTTAAGCTGACGGCGATTGATATTTTGGATACCAATGTTATTATCGGTCTTTTTGTGGGCGGCATGCTTCCATTTTTATTTTCCGCCTTTACCATGGAATCCGTTTCAAAGGCAGCTTTCAAGATGATTGAAGAGGTTCGGAGGCAGTTCCGTGAAAAGCCGGGTATCCTGGAAGGAAAGGAAAAACCGGACTATACTTCCTGCGTAAGTATTTCTACCACGGCGGCTTTAAAGGAAATGCTGGTACCTGGAGTTATGGCGGTAGCAGCGCCTCTCCTTATGGGGCTTTTGCTGGGAACAGCCGCCCTTGGGGGAATGATTGCAGGAGCGTTGGTAACGGGCGTTCTTATGGCGATTTTTATGTCGAATGCCGGGGGAGCCTGGGATAATGCTAAGAAGTATATTGAGGAAGGAAATCATGGAGGAAAAGGAAGTCCCGCCCATAAAGCGGCAGTTGTGGGAGATACAGTAGGAGACCCGTTTAAGGATACTTCAGGGCCGTCGATTAATATTCTGATTAAGCTGATGACGATTGTGTCCTTGGTCTTTGCTCCATTTTTCCTTGCATTTGGAGGAATTTTACTGTAATATAAATAAAGCAGAACAGCCGGAAGGCTTTTGCTGTTGTGGAATGGTATTTTATCGTTCCACAGCAGCATTTTTGCGTATAGACAGATAATTGCGAAGCTTACCAATTATCTGAATTTCCTGTAAAATTTCTGCCGCTTTGATGATTCCCTTCCATATAGCCGTTGTTTCACAATCCCGGACGGCTAACCGCTCCAAAGAGCCTCTGAAAGCAAAAATCGTGTTCAGCAAGGGCTTCCACGATTTATGAGTCTCTTTTCCGCAGCCTGAAGGGATTGGGAAACAGCGGCTATATGGAAGGGAATTATCAAAGCTATAGGAATTTTACAGAAAACCCAGACAATTAGTAAGTTCTGCAAATGTCTATTTAGGTATGGAGAAATAAAGGAGGATATTTCAGATGGAAAAAAAAGGAACGAAAAAAACAGGGCTTTTTATTGGCGGCGTCGTGCTTTTGGCAATAATTTTGGCAGCCGTTTATATGGCTTTTGGGCCGAAGGCACAGAAGGGCAGTAAAACCTTTGTATTTGAGGTTATCCAGGGGGAAGGACAGACAAAGGAATTTACAATTCATACAGATGAAGAATACCTGGGGGAAGCGCTTCTTTCCGAAGAGCTGATTACAGGCGAGGATTCGGAATACGGGATGTTTGTAACAGAGGTAAACGGCATTGCCGCAGACGAGGGAAACCAGGAATGGTGGTGCTTTACCAAGAGCGGGGAGATGGTAAATACCGGCGTTGACCAGACTCCGGTTGCAGATGGCGACCATTTTGAAGCAACGCTTACGATTGGATATTAAAGCAAAGGAGAAAGAGGAGCTATGAAGGCAAAGGATATGGTTATGGTTGGCGCGTGCAGCGCAGTTTTATTTTTAAGCCAGATAGCTTTTGCCTTTTTGCCTAATATAGAACTGGTTTCTGTGATGGTGATTGCCTTTTCTCTGGTATTGGAAAAAAAGACTCTTTATATTATTTATGTATTTGCCTTATGTGAAGGAATATATTATGGATTTGGCGTTTGGTGGATAATGTATTTATATGTGTGGACCATTCTTTACCTTCTGGCGCGGCTTTTCAGAAAGCAGGATTCGCGGTTGTTCTGGGCGGCCCTGTCCGGCGGGTTCGGTCTTATGTTTGGAGGGCTTTGCGCCGTTCCGTATTTTTTTATCAGCGGTATCGGGGGCGGTATGGCTTACTGGGTCGGCGGCATTCCCTTTGACCTTTTGCATGGGGCAGGAAATTTTGTTACAGCTCTGGTGGTATTGCCTCCTTTAAAATGGGTTTTAAAGGAGCTGGTGAAAGAGGCTTGAGTTTGGATAAGGAGGTTTTTATAGCAATGAAAATAGAAGAGCTTTTAGAAAGAGCAAAGGAATTGAACGCTTCGGATTTACATATTACCGCGGGCGTGCCGCCAAAATGCAGAGTAAATGGGGAGCTTATAGAGCTGGAGGGAGAGCCGCTCCTTTCAAAGGATACAAAAGAGCTGTTGCTTTCTATCGTTCCAAAGGGCTATGGAGAGATTTTAGAAGAGCACGGCGAGGTGGATTTTGCCTATGGCTTTCCCGGGCTTGGCAGATGCCGCGCAAATTTGTTTAAACAGCGGGGCTCCTATGCAGCCGCCATACGTCTGGTAGGAACAAAAATTCCAGAAGCAAAGGAGCTTGGAATACCGGCCTCGGTTCTTTCCCTTACAGAAAAGAAAAAAGGGATGGTGCTGGTGACAGGGCCGGCAGGCAGTGGAAAATCCACGACGCTGGCTTCTCTGGCCGATAGGATTAACAGCAGCCGCAACGCCCATGTGATTACGCTGGAGGACCCCATTGAATATATCCACAGCCATAAAAAGGCTATGGTAAATCAAAGGGAGATTGGTTTAGATACACAATCCTATGCTAAGGGATTAAAGGCGGCGCTCAGAGAGGACCCGGACGTCGTTTTCGTAGGGGAGCTGGAGGATCTGGATACTATTTCTACAGCTATTACAGCGGCAGAAACAGGGCATTTAGTATTTTCCTCTCTTCATACAATGGGGGCGGCGGCAGCGGTGGAACGCATTGTAGATGTGTTTCCGGCTTCCCAGCAACAGCAGGTAAGGGTGCAGCTGGCTTCTGTTTTGGAGGCTGTTATTTCTCAGCAGCTGATACCGGCGGTAGATAAAAAAGGGCGGGTAGCGGCCTATGAGGTTATGTATGCTACCGCCGCCGTGAAAACCCTGATTCGGGAAGGAAAAAACCATCAGATACTGGCGGCTATGCAAACCAGCCGGAAAGCGGGGATGCAGTCCATGGATGATGCGATTTATGAGCTTTATTTAAATAGAAGGATTAGCGCGGAGAGCGCTCTTGAATTTGCCCAGGATGCAGCCGCATTGAAAAGAAAGCTGTAGTCTTAGAAGGTGTTTGAAAATGAAGGGAAAGGAGCTTTTTATGAAACGGGAAGCTTTTGCTTACCTGGTTGTAGGCGCAATTACCACCTTGATTAATATGGTAGTTTACCATTTATGCTGTAATGTAGGCGGAATTTCTAATTTAATTTCCAATGGGATCGCCTGGGTAGCCGCTGTTATTTTTGCCTATTTTGGAAATGACCGTCTGGTTTTTACAGAAACGAAAGGGGGCGGCCTTCGGACGGAGGGGAAGAAGATGGGCCGTTTTTTTGTTTCCCGGCTGTTTTCTCTTCTGGTAGATGAAGCAGGTATGTTTTTGCTGGTGGATATATTTTCTATAAATAATATGTTTTCAAAGGTAGCAATGAATGTTATAATAGTTCTATTGAACTATATTTTAAGCAAGCGCTTTATTTTTAAAACATAGGGAGGATTGGGAGATAGATGGAAATAGAAAAAAAGTTTAAAATCCGGGAATTCCCAGAGGGATATGAAAGCCTTGCGAAAAAGGAAATTGAGCAGGGGTATCTTTGTACGGACCCGGTGGTTCGGATTCGGAAAAGCAATGAGGAATATATTCTTACCTATAAGTCGGATATAGGAGCAGAGGGCTGCCGGGATGTAAGGGTCTGTAATGAGCTGGAGGCGCCTTTGACAGAGGAGGGATATTTTCATTTAAAGAAAAAAGCAGATGGGAATATTCTTGTGAAAACCAGATACCTGGTTCCTCTTGCAGACGGGCATCTGGCAGAAATGGATATATTCCATGGCGCCTATGAAGGACTTTCCATAGTAGAGGTAGAATTTTCAAGCGAGGAGGAGGCACATTCCTTTCAACCGCCGTATTGGTTTGGGGAGGACGTAAGCTGCGCTAAGCGGTATACAAATAAGTGGCTGGCTTTTCATCAGGATTGGAGATGAGGTTATGAGGGAAGAAATAATTTGGATTTTATCTGGAGTAGCGCTTTTCCTCTTAGGCTATCTTATGTTTTGTCTTTATGAAAGGAAACGGCTGATGAAGGAGGTCAGAGGGCTCCATAAGTCGGAAGAGGACATGGGCGGTCAGGTGGAGACCCTTACCTGGGAAAAGGAGTTTTTGGAGTCTCAGCTAGAGGAGGCAAAGAAAAACGTAGAAAAGAACCGGAAGCTCGCCCTGTACGATTATATTACCGGACTGCCGAATCACTTGGCTTTGACAGAAATACTGGAAGGGGCGGTAAAGACGCTTAGGAAGGATGAAACACTTGTTCTTATCTGTATTGACCCGGAATATTTTGAAGGCTTAGATAAACAGATGAGCTACGCCTATAAGGATGAGCTTTTAGTAGACATAACGGACAGGCTTCGCCAAGCGGTCAATGAAAGCGACCTGCTGGCTTGCGTAGATGGGAACCGTTTTGTCGTTCTGGCTCAAAACCTGGCTTCTGTAGAAGAAATTGAGGAAATGGTAAAACGGGTAAAAAAAGTTTTTTCTTATCCTTTCGTTTTGGCGGCAACCGAGATCTTTATGAGCATATATATTGGGGTCTGCCTTGGACCAAAGGATGGAAAAACGGCCCAGACGCTGCTTAAAAATCTGAATACGGCGCTGCTTGCAGCAAAACGTAAGGGAAAAGACCAGTATTGCTATTATGAAGAAAGTCTGTCTAAGGAAATGATGAGCCGTATTGAGCTGCAGTCCCAGCTTCGGGCGGGAAT
>CATKYY010000151.1 GCA_949841225.1 uncultured Acetivibrio sp. | reverse complement strand
TATGTATGCAAAGAGGACGATATTTGATTTGGTTCTGCCAAGAGCTGCGGCGGACGACAGGATAACAAGAGAAGAGCTGGCGGCTTTGGGAGAGGGAGGCCTTTGCTTATCCTGCGAGGTTTGCACTTTTCCGAATTGCGGTTTTGGAAAGGGCGGCAGAAGCTGTGCAGAAATGAGGTGAAGATTGAAAATTAAAATTTTCAATCGCGAGATTTGCGCCGGCGCGCTACTTGGCACAAACTCGTTGAGGCGCAAAAAGCAGCGCAGGAATGGAGTGAAGTATGGATTTTACACATTTTGATAAAAATGGTCAGGCGGTTATGGTAGATGTTAGCAAAAAGGAGGAAACTGTACGGGAAGCTACGGCCTGCGGTACGATACGGATGCGCCGCCAATGCATGGAGAAGGTTGGTCATCGAGACGTAACGAAGGGAGACGTGCTGGGAACAGCCCGTCTGGCAGGGATTATGGGGGCGAAAAAAACCAGCGAGCTGATACCATTATGCCATATGGTTGGTTTGACGGGCGTATTTATTGAATTTGAGACAGAGGAAGAGACAGGAGAAATAAAAGCTTTCTGTACGGCAAAAACGGTTGGAAAGACGGGCGTGGAAATGGAGGCCTTAACAGGCGCGTCTGTAGCTTTGCTTACCATTTATGATATGTGTAAGGCGGTAGATAAACGTATGGAGATCGGAGAAGTCTGTCTTTTAAGAAAGTCCGGCGGAAAGAGCGGTGATTTTTTAAGATGAGGGATCAGCTTGGAAGGAATATTCATTATATGAGGATTTCTATTACGGACCGCTGCAATCTTCGCTGTAAATATTGTATGCCGGAGGGAATTGAACATGTGCCGATGGAAGAGCTTTTGACTTATGAGGAAATTGAAGAGATTGCCCGGATGGGGGCCGGTCTTGGGATTGATACCTTGCGGATTACCGGCGGAGAACCGCTGGTAAGGCTGGGGGCCGTCCAATTGGTGGCGAAGCTGAAACAGATACCAGGCGTAAAGAGGGTTTGTATGACAACGAACGGCGTCGCTTTGGCCGGGGCAGCGAATGAGCTTAAAGACGCCGGACTGGATGGAGTAAATATAAGTCTGGATGCAGCGGATCGGAGGCTGGCAGAGGAAATCTGCGGAAGGGACTGCTACGGGCAGGTGCTGGAAGGGATTGATGCAGCGAAGGCGGCAGGAATTCCAGTGAAGCTTAACAGCGTATTGGCAGAGGGAAGAAACGAAGAGCAATGGGAGGCTCTGATTCTTTTGGCGGCTCAAAAAGGGACGCCAATCCGTTTTATTGAGATGATGCCAGTAGGCTATGGGAAAGGGTTTCTTCCAGTAGATAACCGGAGCCTGAAGGAGAAGATTGTGAAAAAATATTTGGATAGCTATGAAGAGGCAGAAAATATGGAAAGCTCTTTGTATGGAGCCGGTCCGGCCTCTTATATCCGGCTGCCGGGGCTTTCGGTCAGCGTAGGATTTATCAGCGCTATCCATGGGAAATTCTGTCATGAATGCAACCGGGTGCGGTTAAGCTCTCAGGGATTTTTAAAGTCCTGTCTTTGCTATGGCATGGGGGCGGATTTGAAAACGCCTCTTCGCGAGGGAAGAAAGGAAGAGGTTCTTTCCAGATTAAAGCGGGCTATTTATGAAAAACCAGGAGAGCATTGTTTTGAGGCCTTAGAGCAGATGACAGAGGAAAAGGAAATGGTAAGAATCGGGGGATAATAAAGTATGGGAACAATAAGAGGAATTTGTATCAGCGAACGGCGGGGCACACAGAAAAAAGAAGTAAGGGAAGCTGTTTTTGCGCCGGATTGGGGGATTGAAAAGGATGCTCATGGAGGAAACTGGCATCGGCAGGTAAGTCTTTTGTCATATGAAAAAATAGAGGCGTTCCGGGAAAGGGGAGCGAATATTTCTTTTGGCGCATTTGGGGAAAATATTATTGCAGATGGTTTTGATTTTAGGAGCCTTCCGGTGGGCACGCGGCTTCGCTGTGGAAAGGCGCTTTTAGAGCTGACCCAGATTGGAAAGGAATGCCATAGCCATTGTGAAATTTATAAAAAAATGGGAGATTGTATTATGCCAAGGGAAGGAGTATTCGCCAGGGTTTTGGAGGGCGGTACGGTCTGTGTTGGCGATGAGCTTACAGTGGAAGAAAGGAAGGAGGCCAGACCTTTTTGCGCGGCGGTGATTACCTTGAGCGATAAGGGAGCCAGAGGAGAGAGAGAGGATAAAAGCGGGCCGATGATTGGGAAGCTTCTTCGTGAAGCCGGGTATGAGGTGATAGAGGAGCTTTTATTGGCAGATGAGAGGCCGGCGTTGGAAAAGGCTTTGCGGCAGCTTTCTGACAGGCGGCAGGCGGATTTGGTTTTGACGACGGGAGGCACCGGCTTTTCCGTCAGGGATATTACGCCGGAGGCTACGATGGCAGTAGCGGAACGGAATGCGCCCGGGATTGCAGAGGCTATCCGAAGCTATTCTATGACGATTACAAAACGGGCGATACTTGGACGGGGCGTTTCGGTTATTCGCGGGAAAACATTAATTGTCAATTTGCCGGGAAGCGTAAAGGCTGTGGAGGAGAGCTTGACGTTTATATTGCCGGAGCTTTCCCATGGGATTCGTTTGCTCAGGGGGGAAGCAGGAGATTGCGGGAGGTAGAGGATGAAATTAGCAAAGGTTTTTACTGTATTTTTTTCATTAATTTTGGCAGCGGGAGTTTTTATGGGCTGCCAGGGGAAGGAAGGCGTATCGGAAGGAAATAGTCTGGCGGATGAGCTGGGGACAGGCGGAGAAATGGAAATCCAGGTGTTTATTGCCGCCAGCTTACATACGGTAATGCAAAAGATTGCGGAAAGATTTCAGGAAAAATATCCAGAGGTGAAAATTACGTTTAATGCGGATAGCTCAGGAACGCTTTTGAACCAGATAAAAGAGGGCTATACATGCGATATTTTCTTTTCTGCGGCTCAAAAGCAGATGGATCAGCTGGAGGCAGATGGTTTTCTACGGAAAGGAACAAGGACGGATGTTTTGAAAAACGAGCTTGTAGTGATTTCCAGAAAAGACAGCGGAACAAAGGTTACAGGCCTTTCTGATTTGGGAAAAGCAGAAAGTATTGCATTAGCGGAGGGAAGCGTTCCGGCAGGGAGGTACACCCGAAAGGCTTTGCTAGGTCTGGGGCTGCTGCCGGAGACAGAGAATGCTTCGGCAGTTACGACCCGGGAGGTTTCAGCCGCCCTTGGCGGCGTAGAAATCAGCGAGCAGGATAATGTGAGTAAAGTACGGACCGCTGTTTTAGAGGGCTCCTGCGAGGTAGGGACGGTTTATTATTCGGATACCTGGGGATATGAGGAGGAGCTGGATATTTTAGAGGCTGTCGGTACGGAATTAACAGGGGATATTATTTATCCTGCGGCGCTGGTGGTAAATAGAGAGGCGAAGGAAGCGCAAATTACTGCCGCAAAGGATTTTTTAGCTTTTCTTTTGTCTGAGGAGGCAAAGGAGATTTTCAGGAGCTATTACTTTATTGTGTAGGAAGTGATAATAAATGATTGAGATTTTAAAAGAGCTGGATTGGAGCCCTTTATTTATATCGTTGAAAACCGGGGTAACAGCTACCTTTTTTTCTTTTTTTCTGGGAATTTTTGCTGCTTGGAAGGTGGTAGGGGCCCCAGTAGGAAAAAAGGCTGTACTGGACGGTATATTGACGCTGCCTATGGTGCTTCCGCCTACGGTTTCCGGTTTTTTTCTTCTTTTGCTGTTTAGCCGGAGAAGGCCTCTGGGGATGTTTTTATACGATAATTTCAATATAAAAGTAGTGCAGACCTGGGCGGGCTGCGTGATAGCGGCTATGGTGATAGCTTTTCCCTTGATGTACCGGAATGCAAGAGCAGCTTTTGAACAGCTGGACGTAAATCTGATTTATGCGGGACGTACTCTGGGAATGTCAGAGAGGAAGATTTTGTGGAAAATTGTAATCCCTTCTGCCGGACCAGGAATCGCTTCCGGCACGGTTCTGACCTTTGCCAGGGCTTTGGGAGAGTACGGCGCAACCTCTATGCTGGCTGGAAATATTCCGGGGAAGACGGGAACGATTTCCCAGAAAATCGCTATGGTAATCCAGGACGGAGACTACCAGTCTGCGGGAATCTGGACGGCTGTTGTTTTGTGTATTGCTTTTGTGGTAATTGCTTTATTGAATGTTATTTCCGGCAGGAAAATAAAGAATGTGAGGAGATGGTAATGCCGGTTGCAGTTAGGATTAGGAAAACGATAGGGAATTTTTGCCTGGATGTGGATTTTGAAAGCCGGGCTTCCCGAATTGGGATTTTGGGGGCTTCCGGCTGTGGAAAAAGTATGACGCTCAAGAGCATAGCGGGAATTGAAACGCCGGATTCCGGGGAAATCTGTATCAATGGAAAAACAGTTTTTTCATCAGCGGAAAAATGGAATATGAAGCCCCAGAGACGAAGTATCGGTTATCTGTTCCAGAATTATGCTTTGTTTCCGACTATGACCGTGGCGGAGAACATTGGAGCCGGTTTAAAGGGAAACAAAGAGGAGAGGAAAAGACGGATACAAGAAATGCTTGCTTCTTTTCAGCTTATGGGGCTGGAGAACCGGTTTCCTGCACAACTGTCCGGCGGTCAGCAGCAGAGAGTAGCTTTGGCCAGGATTATGGCTTATGAACCGGAAATGATTTTACTGGACGAGCCTTTTTCGGCTCTGGATCTGTTTTTAAAGGATCGTTTGCAGCAGGAATTGGAGGAAATGCTGGAGGATTATAAAGGAACTGTTATTATGGTTTCTCACGACAGGGATGAAATTTACCAGTTTAGTGAGGAGCTGGTGGTTATGGAACAGGGACGTACAATAATCTGCGGAAGGACGAAAGATATTTTTGAAAATCCAGGGAAGAGGGAAGCGGCCAGACTAACCGGTTGTAAGAATTTTTCACGCCTGAAAAGGATCGACGGACATAGGGCGGCTGCGCTGGACTGGGGAATTGCGCTTAGATTAGAAAGAAAGATACCGGAGGATATTGTTTATGCAGGCTTCCGGGCCCATGAATTTGTGCCTGTGTGGGGCGAACGCAGGGAAAACTGCTTGAAACTTTCTATTGCTCAAATAGCGGACTTTCCATTTGAAAAGCATTTTTATATTTGGCCGGAGGGAGAGAAAATGCAGGAGATGGAAAAGATTTGCTGGTTTGTGCAGAAGGGGAATTGGAAGATGCTAAAAGAGAGAGGAATGCCGGATTATTTACAGCTTCCAGAGGAAAAGGTAATGCTTTTAAAATAGGCGGATTTGTTTTGTAAGGGCTTTCCATACATGTTGAGATAATACTATGAAGTATTGTGGAAAAGAGAAGAATTAGGAGGTATAAAACATAAGATGTTGTGGTTTGAGGGCAAAAATCGGACTGAAAAATGACCAGTTTTTGCCCTGTTTTTTGCCCAATTTTATAGATGCTCGGGCGTAAAAATTAGTTTCGGAGAAGATTTGGGGATATTTATAAAAATAGAAGGAGGTGGCAGAATTGGCAAGGAGTAGGGGATTTGAAGTCGCAGACGTGAATGAAGGAGCGTTAACTTTAAATTTAAATGGAGAGTTTGCAGCAATGGTTGATGAAACCGGTGCAATGAATTACCATCCGTACAAAGAAGTTTTTAATATGATAGATGAGGTATTAAAAATACGGGTAGAGATTCCCTATGGCAACCCAGAGGAAGGAATGCAGCTGAATATGTAAGGCGGCACTTATTAGGGAAATAGAGTGCAGCCTTTAAAAAATTTTATGGGGAAATAGGTGAAATAATGGATTATAGTCAAGTAAGTAGACACAAAAAAGTATAAAATTTTTCAGGAGAAAACTAAGCATTCTGCTCCTAATACTGATTTTTGGGGTTGGCGGGGTTATGGGGTGGTTTTTTGAGGGGAAGAGGAGAAAGGATAGCTAGGTGGATATAAAGAAATTTATTAAAAATGAGTCGTTAGGTTGAATTTATCCTAACAAATAGTATATAATATAATTAAAAAGAAAAGGAAACGTAATTTATGAATGTTAATTTAAAAAATCTTGTATCTATATCAGAGGCAAATCAGAATTTCTCAAAAGTTGCAAGAATGGTTGATGAAAACGG
>CATKYY010000150.1 GCA_949841225.1 uncultured Acetivibrio sp. | reverse complement strand
GCCCTCGTCGCTTACAATGTGGGCGATATTGCTTGGGTAGCCTTCAATATTGTAGTGGAGGTAGGAAGAGATGCCAGAATTGGCGAGGCGTCTTTTGAACTGGTTGGCGGCGGGCTGGCCGGTGTATTTGGTAATGACCACGCTGCCTACAAAAAGCCCCATGCCTTCAAAGGCTTTGATAAGCCGGAATACATCCTGTCCGTAAGTGATTCCCAGGTCCTGACGGACCTTATTTTTTTCTATATCTTCCGCGCTGATGACGATAACGATTTCCGCCTGTTCTTTGAGTTGGAGGAGCATTTTTAGCTTACTGTCAGGGGCGAAGCCGGGAAGGACTCTGGAGGCGTGGAAGTCGTCGAAGAGTTTTCCTCCAAATTCCAGGTAAAGTTTATTGTCAAATGCCGTAATCCGTTCCCTGATATGCTCGGATTGCAATCGTAAGTATTTTTCATTGTCAAAACCAATTTTCATGTAGGAACCAACCTTTCTTCTTAAGTTATAAAATAAATATAACATGATGGAATGAAAAAGACAACCTTTAAAAATTCACAAAAAATTGGAAAATAAAATTTTTTATTTTTAGAATTTTTTATTTGGAAAATGCGGAGGAGTGTGGTAGAATGTATCTGTATGATTATGTAAAGGAAATGGTGAAATGACTGTAAAGAGGGAGTACAATCATAAGGATTGGGAAAATTACAGAAGAAAAAGAGTAGGAAGGATTAAGCAGTTTATTGTTGTAATTGTCTGTTTGCTTTTAGTTGTGCCGACAGTCTGCTGCGCAATGATGACGCTGAAAGTCCATAGGCTGGAAAAGCAGGTAAGGTCTCTGATTGAAATTCATGATGAGGAGTATCAAAAGTACTTAAAGGGAAAGAAAGAGGAAGGGGCCGCCTTTAATGAACCGTCTTCTATTATATACGCCGCAGAGGTAGAGAAGGAGCAGGAAGAGCCTGAGAGCGAACCTGTAATGGCGGAAGCGGCCGACCTTACTCCAGAAGAGCTGTTGGAACAGAATACAGAGAAGAAAAAGGTATATTTAACCTTTGACGACGGACCAAGCCAATATTCCAATGAACTTTTAAATGTTTTAAAGAAATATAATGTAAAGGCCACCTTTTTTGTAATTGGAAAAACAGACAAAGAGTCTTTGAAAATTTATAAAAGAATCGTAGAGGAGGGCCATACCCTGGCCATGCATTCTTATACCCATAAGTACGATGTTATTTATAAGAGTCTGGATAATTTTAAAAAGGATATTGAGAAGCTGAGTAATCTACTGTACGAGGCTACAGGAGTAAGGCCGAAATATTATCGTTTTCCAGGCGGCAGCAGCAATCAGGTCAGTAAGGTTTCTGTTAAAAAGTGTATCTCTTATCTGAAGGAAAAAGGAATTACTTATTTTGATTGGAATGCGGTGAATGGGGATGCAACAGGGAAAAAGTATACGGCGAAGCAGATGGTTGCAAATGTAATGGAGGGGGTCTCCAAGAATAATAATTCTATGGTGCTGATGCACGATACTGTCTCCAAAGATACTACGGTTAAATCTCTCCCTTCACTAATTAAAAAATTAAAAAAGGAGGGCTATGTGCTCCTTCCGATTACGGATTACACAAAGCCGGTCCAGCATGTAAAGGCGGAGAGTGTAAAATAGGATATGCATACAGGAGGAAAGACCTAAAATGAGTTTTTTAAGAGACTTAAAAAAGGACTGGTCTCAGGCGGTAAATGAGCTGTTGCCGGAGGAAGAGCTACTGCGGGGCCAGCCAGGGGGAAAAGCGGAAGGCATAGAAAGGCTGAAAGCAGAAAAGGCGGCGGAAAAGCTGTCGGCAGAAATTATGAGGCAGGAAGAGACAGAAGAGGAGAAAGAGCTGCAGGAAATAGAACAGATGATTCGCCAGGAGGAAGCGGAAAAGGCCCGGCAGGAGGAAGAGAGACTTGCTGAGGAAAAAAGACTCCAGGAAGAAGAGAGACTTCGGGAAGAGGAGAGGCTTGCCGAGGAGGAAAGGCTTCAAAAGGAGGAACAGCTTGCTGAGGAAAAAAGGCTTTTGGAGGAGGAACAGCTCCAAAAAGAGCAGCTTGCCGGGAAGGAAGAGCTTCCGGGCGAGCCTGCACAGGAAATCTGGCAGGAGGAAGAAAGTGGGAAAAAACCCGAGGAGGATATGGAAATGGCAGAGAAGGAAGAAATTTATGAAGGCGGCAATGTAGAAAAGGAGCTGTTTGACGAATTGGTAGAGAAAGAACACAAAAACGAGGAAACAGAGGAGGAAGCGTTAGAGGTAGCAGTAGAAGCAGTAGATGGGAATACTACAATTATTACAAAGGGAACCGTTATCAATGGAAGTATTTCTTCTGACGGCTCTTTGGAGGTAATGGGTACGATTACAGGCGATATTGACTGCTTGGGAAGGCTTTCTATTGTAGGAAACGTATCTGGCAGCTCTACAGCCAGTGAAATTTATGTAAATACTTCTCGTCTGGAAGGTAATCTGACCAGCCGCAGCAGTGTGGAAATTGGCGTAGGCACTATTGTTGTAGGGGATGTAACGGGAACCTCTGCGGTTATTTCAGGCGCAGTAAAGGGCGAGGTAGATGTAAACGGCCCTGTTGTTATAGATTCTACGGCTATTGTAAAGGGGAATATCAACGCCAGGTCGGTACAGATCAATAATGGCGCGGTTCTTGACGGATATTGCGCTTTGAGCTATTCCGACGTAGACCTTGATACTTTCTTTAATGGAGACAATTAGGATGAAAAAATATAATCGCGTTATGTTGAAGCTCAGCGGCGAGGCGTTAGCCGGCAGTAAAAAGCAGGGCTTTGACGAGGCTACCTGTATTCAGGTGGCAAAGCAGGTAAAGGAGCTTGTAGATAAGGGTATCCAGGTAGGCGTTGTTATTGGCGGCGGTAATTTCTGGAGAGGAAGAACCAGCGAAACCATCGACCGTACAAAAGCAGACCAGATTGGTATGCTGGCTACGGTTATGAACTGCATTTATGTATCTGAAATTTTTCGCTATATTGGTATGAAAACCCAGGTTTTGACGCCTTTTGAATGCGGCTCTATGACAAAGTTGTTTTCCAAGGACAGAGCTAATAAATATTTTGAAAAGGGCATGGTAGTATTTTTTGCAGGCGGTACGGGGCATCCGTATTTTTCTACGGATACAGGGATCGTCCTTCGCTCGGTGGAAATGGAAGCCGACGTTATTTTATTGGCGAAAGCCATTGACGGCGTATATGACAGCGATCCGAAAGATAACCCGGAAGCCAAGAAATACGACGAGATTTCTATGCAGGAGGTACTGGATAAAAAGCTTAAAGTAATCGACCTGACAGCTACCATTATGTGCTTGGAAAATAAAATGCCTCTTCTGGTGTTTGCCCTGCAGGAGGAAAACAGTATTGTCCGCGCAGCGACAGGGGAGATTTCTGGAACAAAGGTAACAGTTTAATAGATTGTATTTCAGGAGGAATCAGTATGGAAATAGCAAAATATGAAGAAAAAATGCAGAAATCAATAGCAAATCTGAAAGAAGAGTACAGTTCCATTCGCGCGGGCCGCGCTAACCCGCATTTGCTGGATAAGATTAAGGTTGATTACTATGGGCAGCCGTCCGGTATCCAGTCTGTGGCCAATGTATCCGTACCTGAGGCAAGAGTGATTATGATTCAGCCTTGGGAGGGCTCTATGATTAAGCATATTGAACGGGCAATTTTAGCCTCTGACCTGGGGCTTACACCTAGTAATGATGGAAAAGCTATCCGCCTGGTATTTCCAGAGCTTACAGAAGAACGCAGAAAAGAGCTGGTTAAGGATGTGAAAAAGAAGGGCGAGGAAACTAAGGTTGCCGTCCGCAATATTCGGCGGGATGCAAATGATACCCTGAAAAAAGAAAATAAAAACGGAGATATTTCAGAGGATGAATTAAAGCAGTCGGAGACAAAAATCCAGAAGCTAACGGACAAGTATATAGAAGAAATAGAAAAGGAAATGGAAGCGAAGTCAAAGGAAATACTTACGGTTTAGGCGATATATAGGGGCTGAGGCAAAATAGGGAATTATTTTGCCTTAGCCCTAATTACGAAACCGGCTAGTTATCTGAATTTTACAGAAAATTCAGATAACTGGTAAGCTGTGCGAATATTTTTTACTACTAAGTTTGCGTCTGCACTGCGACCGCAAGCTTGCGATGTATAAAAAGCAGTGCAGAAATGGGGTAAACTATGGCGGAGGAAAGAAAAATCCCCCGGCACATTGCTATTATTTTAGATGGAAATGGCCGTTGGGCTAAAAAAAGGGGGCTGCCAAGGAATATGGGGCATGCCCAGGGCAGCCGTACGGTGGAGAAAATCTGTCGTACTGCTTTTGATATGGGGGTAAGATACCTGACGATGTACGCTTTTTCAACAGAAAACTGGTCCCGTCCTCAGGAAGAGGTCGATGCTTTGATGAAGCTTCTTTCTAGTTACTTAAAGGACTGTTTAAAAACCAGTAAAAAAAATAATATGAAGGTTCGTATCCTGGGAGATATTTCAGCGTTAAAGCCGGAGCTTCAGGAAAAAATACGGGAGCTGGAAAGCGTTTCGGCGGGAAATACCGGACTTAATTTTCAGGTGGCGTTAAATTATGGCAGCCGGGATGAGATTCTCCGGGGGATAGGGCGCTTTTTAGAGGATTATGATGCGGGCAGGATAACGAAGGAGGAGCTGGATGCCGATCGTTTTTCTTCTTATTTAGATACTTCCGGGATACCAGATCCAGACCTTTTAATTCGTACCAGCGGAGAGCTGCGGCTTTCTAATTATCTGTTGTGGCAGATGGCGTATACAGAATTTTATTTTACCGATGTTTTATGGCCGGACTTTAATAAAGAAGAACTGGAAAAGGCCATTGCGTATTATAATGAAAGGGAACGCCGATTTGGGGGTATCAAATAAGCAGATGGAGGAATGATATGTTTGGAACACGATTGGTCAGTGGGATTATTCTTATGATTCTTACTGTGGCGGTTATGGCGGCGGGGGGAAACGTACTTTTTGCAGT
Source organism: uncultured Acetivibrio sp. (assembly GCA_949841225.1). Taxonomy (GTDB): domain Bacteria; phylum Bacillota; class Clostridia; order Lachnospirales; family Lachnospiraceae; genus Velocimicrobium. Next base: position 1,121 of record CATKYY010000150.1, on the reverse strand, counting down.
CGTAATGGTAATCTCGCTGATTGGCCTTTTTGAATTATATAAGACCGTTGGCATCCATAAATCTCTTATGGGGTTTGTGGCTTATTTGGGAAGCCTTGCTTTTGATGTTTTGATACTCTGGAATCTGGAACAGACGGTTATGCACTTGATTATCGGGCTTTTGATGGCTTTTTTGATTCTTTATGTGCTGGCCTATCCAAGATACCATTCAGAGCATGTTACTATGGCGTTTTTCGGCATTTTCTATGTAACGGTAATGCTTTCTTATGTATACCGCGTGCGTATGCTAGAGGATGGACATCTTTTGGTTTGGCTTATTTTTATTGGGGCCTGGGGCTCTGATACCTGCGCTTATTGCGTGGGCATGCTGATAGGGAAACACCATCTTCCGGCGAAGCTGGCGGCTTTAAGTCCGAAAAAGAGTATAGAAGGCTGTATTGGAGGAATAGCAGGAGCGGCGCTTCTGGGATTTTTTTACGCACTTGCCGTGAAGAATGGAATTGCCGGAGTAGAAACCCCAGAAGTGACTTTTGCCGTGATTGGAGGCGCGTCCTCTATCATTTCCCAGTTGGGCGACTGGACGGCCTCGGCAATAAAAAGAAACCATAATATTAAAGATTACGGAAATCTGATACCTGGACATGGAGGAATTCTGGACCGGTTTGACAGTATCATATTTACAGCTCCGGTAGTGTATTTCCTGGCAGAGCTTTTATAGTATAGGGAGGCGCAAGATGAAGAAAATTGTAATTTTAGGCTCTACTGGTTCGATTGGGACGCAGACTCTGGATGTTATCAGGGAACACAGAGAGGATTTTCAGGTGACGGCCCTGGCAGCCGGAAGCAATATCGGCCTGTTGGAGAAGCAGGCCAGGGAATTTTCTCCTTTACTGGTTTGCGTTTGGGAAAAGGAGAAGGCTTTGGAGCTTTCAGAACGGCTTTCTGATACGAAAATCGAGGTAACGGCAGGTATGGAGGGGATGACGGCCTGCGCCACAGAGGATACGGCGGATATAGTAGTAGGGGCCGTTGTGGGCATGATTGGCATAAAACCTGTAATTGAGGCGATCCGGGCAGGAAAAGACATTGCCCTTGCAAATAAAGAAACGTTGGTGACGGCA
>CATKYY010000149.1 GCA_949841225.1 uncultured Acetivibrio sp. | reverse complement strand
TGGCACAATTTCTTAAGCTTCCCTAAACAAATCCTTAAAATTCCCATTTCTTATTGTATCTCCAAACTACCTGTGCTATAATGCTGAATGCATAGAATCCCCACAGGAAGGAGTGAATCGAATGCGGGCGTTTCTGCAAAAATATAAACATGCTTGGATTTTATCCTACCTACTTATTTATTTTTACTGGTTTTTCTCTCTGGAACAGCGTACCGGCGTTCCAATGAAAACGATCCATATTACCTTGGATGATTACATCCCTTTTAATGAATGGTTCTACATTCCTTATATGATCTGGTTCGGATACATGGTTATTGTAATAGGATACTTTTTCTTTAAACAAAAGGAGGACTACTATAAAGCTACTTCCTTTTTATTCATCGGAATGACTATCTGCCTTACCATTTATACCTTTTGGCCAAACTGCCAAAATCTCCGGCCAACCACATTTGAACGGGATAATATTTTAATTTCCATGGTGCAGGCCCTATATCAGGCGGATACCAGTACAAACGTCTGTCCAAGCATCCATGTATTTAATTCTTTAGTATCTCATACGGCTATTATGAATAGTCAATTATTTAAAAATAAAAAATGGATTCGCAGAGGTTCCTTTCTATTGATGGTACTTATCTGTATGTCTACCGTATTTATAAAACAGCATTCTGTTTTTGACGGTATCTGCGCTTTAGCGCTATATACGATTATGTATCCTTTTGTTTACAAAATCGACTACAATCGTATCTTTGAAAACAAGAAAAAACGGGAAGCCGTGGCAAAAATCTCTTAATAATCTAAGGATTTTTGTACGATACATAACGAAAAGCTGTAGCTTTGTATCTTTACACAAAACTACAGCTTTTTGTTTATACTATTTTAGCTAAACCCATAAATTTTCCTGGATAACTGATAACCCCACATAATTACCAGATTACCCACCTTTCCCTTTAGCTGCATAGAACGTCCCAAAATACAGCGCTTTACTGCCTTGTACAAATTCTTATTGCTCTTTTCCAAAAACTCCCATAGCTCGTCTCTTTTTGCCAGGCTTATATCGGAGCCTTCCCGAATCAAAAATACGGTGCTGACCGTCATCATCATCGCCAGATACTTAGCCATATAATTTCGGAGTTTTTTATTTTTAATCTTTGTCAGGTCATGAGCCTCAATCATAATTTTTGTAATTTTTATCTGCTGGTCAATCCGTCCAATCATTACCTGTTCATTTACCGACTGATCCTCCCGCCCAATAAAATAGCGGTAAAAATCCACATCCAAATAATACATTGTCATAACCATAGGCAATGGATAATAAACATAAATATTATCCACATAGAAGGTATGCTTCGGAAGTTCCAGACCGCAGTCTCTTAGCAATTTCGTGCGGTATATGACCGAATGCATTAAAATATTCTGACTGGCCTTAAAATGCCCCAGCTCCGACCAGGTAAAAATTCTTCCGGCCGGCATAGCGTTCCGGTATTCAATTACCTTCTGTTTATTTACAGAAGGCTTTTCATATACATAATTAGAAATAAGCATGTCTAGGCTGCAGGCGTTTTCTACCATTTCCCGAAGAACCTCTAAAATCCTTTGAAGCGCCTCTTCATCTACCCAGTCGTCGCTATCTACTACCTTGTAATACAGCCCTGTTGCATTTCTAATACCTGTGTTGACCGCCTCTCCATGTCCCCCGTTCTCCTGGTGAATTGCTCTGACAATCGTCGGATATTTTTTTGCATATTCTTCTGCAATCTCAGCCGTTCTGTCCTTGGAGCCGTCATTTACAATCAGGATTTCCACATCCTCGCCGCCTGTCAAAAGACTTTCAATAGCATGCGACATATATTCCTCTGAATTATAGCACGGAATTGCTATACTCAATAATTTCATTTTTCCTTTTCCTCCTCAGTAAAGGCTTTCCGCAAGCTCTAAAGCCCTGTCTGCAATCGCGTCCATATTATAATATTTATATTCTGCCAGGCGTCCCAGCATATACAGCCTTGGAAAACACTTTGCAAGGCTTTTGTATTTTTCATACAATGCCTGGTTTTCTTTATTTTGTATCGCATAGTAAGGCTTTTGCCCAGCCTCGCCTGTATAGTTTCTCGGATATTCTTTGATTATCGTCGTCCCTTCGCAAATCTGTCCTGTCAGCCTTTTAAACTCCGTAATCCGGGTATAATCCTCAGAAACTGTGTAATTCACAACTCCATGGCTCTGATAAAATTCCTCTGGATAATACTCAAACACAAAATCCAGACTCCGGTATGGAAGCCTCCCATAGCAGCAGCCAAACAGTTCGTCAATAGCGCCTGTATATATAATGGTTCCTCCATATTCCTTTCCCTCAAAGTAAACCCTTCCACTTTCTCTGTCAAAGGAAAGAACCTTTTCTGCGGGAACCGAAAGCTGCACCGTAATGCCGGGATAATTTAAAAGCCTCTGAAATAGCGCCGTATACCCTTCCTTTGGCATTCCCTGCCAGGTATCCTGGAAATAACGGTTGTCCCTAGAAAGAAAAACCGGTACTCTGCCAGACACTGATGGGTCGATCTCCTCTGGAGCTTTCCCCCACTGTTTCATAGTATACTTTAAAAATACATTCTGGTAGACATACTCAGCTAACTGCCAAACCTCTGGCCGTTTATCCTTACGAAGCTCCAAAATAGGCACCTTTACCTCTGTGCCATATTGCTCCTCCAGGATTTTTTGCAGCTGCTTTGCCTTTTCTTTACCATATACCAGCTCCAGCGCATTCAAGTTAAAAGGAATTGGCAAAAGCTTATCTCCTACCTTTCCCACTACCTCATGGCTATACCCGTACCAGTCGGTAAACCGGGACAAGTAGTCAAATACTCTTTTTTTCTCTGTATGGAAAATATGCGGGCCGTACTTATGGACCAGAATACCATGGCTGTCTTTTTCATCATAAGCATTACCGCCAATATGGTCTCTTTGCTCCAGTATCAGAACCTTTTTCCCTTTTTCCGCCAGCTGCCTGGCTACAACAGCGCCTGCAAACCCACAACCAATAACAATATAATCTTCCAAGAAACTCTCTCCATTCTTTTTATGCTGTAAATCTCCCAGGATGCGTTTGGAAAATACTTTTTCAAACGCGCCTTAGCTTCTATTATAATAGCAATTCTTTACTAAAAAAAGAGGATATTTCTTAAGTTTTCTTTAAAACCGTTCAACTCCGTCCTTTGTTACCCTTGCAAGGATTAGCTTCTCTTCCTCCGGCTTTTCATTTCCAATCTCATAAGCCCTTGCCAGCATATCCGCTGCTGTTGGAAATCCAACATCGGAAGAGGAATAAAGAGTTGCAATTATATCATCTTTTGTTACATAATCTCCTGTTTTCTTATGTATCTGGATTCCGGCAGTAAAGTCAATTTCACTTTCTTTTGTTTCTCTTCCGGCTCCTAAAACTACAGAAGCAATGCCGCACTGCTCCGTATTCATATGAGTAATATAACCGGCCGCCGGCGCTTTTACATCATAATGAAACTCTGCCTTTTCAAATTTCTCTGTATCCTCAATATAAGAACTGTCTCCTCGCTGAGTTTCTACCAGCTCCAGGAATTTCTGATAAGAAGCCCCGCTCTCCAGAGTATTCTTCACCTGGGTCATGCATTCTTCCATTGTCCCTTTTTCTGCCAGATAAAGCATATTTGCCGCCAAATGCAAGCACACTGTCTTTAAATCTTCCGGTCCGTCGCCCTTTAAGAGCTCAACTACCTCTTTTACTTCGCTGATATTTCCAATAGCAGAACCTAAAGGCGTATCCATATTCGTAATCAACGCTACTGTCCTGCGTCCGGCTCCCTCGCCAATATTCACCATCGTCTGCGCCAGAATTACGGCCTCTTCAAAATCCTTAATAAAGGCGCCGCTTCCTGTTGTAACATCCAAAAGAATACAGTCGCTTCCCGCAGCTAATTTTTTGCTCATTATGGATGCGGCAATCAAAGGCACGCTTTTTACTGTTGCTGTAGTATCGCGGAGCGCATATAGCTTTTTATCCGCCGGAGCCAGATTCCCTGTCTGCCCAATCACGCTGACGCCTATTTTATTTACGGCTTCAAAAAAAGCTTCCTCATCTAATGCAGTCACAAAGCCTGGTATAGACTCTAATTTATCCACCGTACCGCCTGTATGCCCCAAGCCTCTTCCTGACATTTTTGCAACCTTAACGCCGCAGGCCGCCACGGTAGGCGCTACAACCAATGTAGTCTTATCGCCTACGCCGCCTGTACTGTGCTTATCAACCTTAATGCCATGAATCGGCGACAAATCTACCATATCCCCCGAATGAGCCATAGTAAGAGTCAGATTTGTAAGCTCCTGCGTTTCCATTCCCTTAAAGCAAATCGCCATCAACATAGCGGACATCTGATAATCTGGAATTTCTCCATTTACATATCCGCCAATCATAAAAGAAATCTCTTCCTTTGTAAGGGCTTCTCCCTGCTTTTTCTTCTCAATTAAGTCATACATCCTCATAGCGTTTTCCTCCTTTAAAAATCTTTATCCTAAATCCTTCGGCCCAAAGCCCAGCGGCAAGATTTCCTTTAAAGTCATTTCCTTATAATCCTCTGGCGTCTTAGCCATAATTACCTTAAACTCCTGCGGTTCGCAAAATTCCATCATAACCTGGCGGCATACGCCGCAAGGCGCGGTATATGTTTCAATCTTGTCCTTGCCCGCTACAATAGCAATTTTCTCAAACTCCAAAACGCCCTCGCTAACCGCCTTAAAAAATGCCGTTCTTTCCGCGCAATTACTTGGGGTATAAGCGGCGTTTTCAATATTACACCCTAAATATACCTTCCCATTCTTTCCTAAAAGAGCCGCCCCTACCTTAAAATGCGAATAAGGCACATAAGCCATTTCTCTTGCCTTAATTGCTTCCTGAATCAGTTCCTTATTTTCCATCTTACCTCTTCTCCTTTCTTTTTTATCCAAACAAGGGCATAAAGAGCTGTTACAGCTTTATGCGGCAACAGCTCCCCTTATGCTCCATATTCTTTCTTTTACTTTGACTTTTCGTACGGCTTTCCATTTGCCGCCGGTACCCTCGCCTTGCCAACAAAGAGGATTAAAGCAACGATTGTAACTACATAAGGTATCATAGAAATCAAGTTTGGCGATACCTTATTTCCAGCGCTGGCAAGTATCTTAATACCATTACAGAAGCCGAAAATCAGACATCCAATCAGCGCGCCCTGCGGACGGAACTTACCAAAGATAACTGCCGCAATCGCAATAAATCCCTGCCCTACAATAACAATCGGCCGGAACTGGTTTACCGTAGCCAGCGTTACATAGGCTCCGCCAATACCAGCCAGGAAACCAGATAAAATTACGCACAGATAACGTACTCGGAATACATTGATACCCAGGGTATCGCATGCCTTTGGATGTTCGCCTACAGCGCGGATGCGAAGTCCCAGCCTCGTCTTATAAAAAATAAACCAAACGACTGCCACAGCAATAAAGGACAAATAGGCCGCCGAATAGGTGCTGAATACATTCGACAGGAAGGAACCTGGCGCAAAGACATCATTAAACATCTTTGGAAGCTTCCAGGCTGCATCCAGAGGCGGCGTATCTGAGGACTGATTAAATAAAGCTTTCGATAAAAACACTGCAAAACCAGGCGCTAAGAAATTAATCGCCGTACCGGAAATCGTCTGGTCCGCACAAAAACTAACGCAGGCAATAGCATGAATCAGGCCGAATAAAGCTCCCGCCAGCCCTCCGCAAATAAACGCCACCCAGGCGTTATGCGTATAGTAGGCAACAACCGCTCCAGTAAAAGCGCCTATTGTCATCATACCCTCAATACCAATATTAACAACGCCGCTCCGCTCAGAAAAGCAGGAGCCAAGAGCTGCATATAATAGTGGCGGCGTAGCAACCAGGGTTGCATTAATAATAAGCCCAAGATTTTTAATAATAACATCCATTATTTACGCACCTCCTTCTTTTGTCCCATCTTCTGCAACATATTTTTCAATACATGAGAAACTGCAATAAAGAAAATAACGCAGCCCATAATAATATCTACAATCTCTGCCGGGGCGTTTACAAGACTTAACTTAGAACCGCCATACTTCATAGCGCCATAGAACAGCCCTGCAAAGATACATCCGATTGGACTGGAGGAGCCAATTAAAGC
>CATKYY010000148.1 GCA_949841225.1 uncultured Acetivibrio sp. | reverse complement strand
ATTTCATAAACGCTTTTTGCTTCCTGGTATTCCTTTACTGAGCCATCCTTTAATGTAATCTTCACTCTGATTTCCTCCTTTTTCCTACTATACAAAAAGCCCGTCCCTTTCGACGGCTTTCTGCCTCGAAAGGGACGGGCATACATTCATACCCGTGGTTCCACCCTTATTTGTTCTCATTCCGATGATAACGGTATCAAACCGGACCGGATTAGGGCCACTCTGAGGTGGTTTTGGGCTGCTTGCCTGCAAAGGCGCTTCCAGCTCCAACCAATACCGGTCCCGGCGCCTCTCTCTGTTACATAAAAGTCAGCTTACTCTTCTCATCACTGTGTTATCGTAAGCCCTATTATATCTGCGCATTAAAATTTTGTCAAGAGTCTGTTCTTTCCTGATTTTCCACTCTTTGCATACAAATCTTACAGATTTGCCTTCAGGAAGCTTTCCAGAGCCGGACCAGCAGTACCCTCATCTTCGCCCTCTACTGTCACTGTGAGGTTATTTCCACATTTTGCGCCCAGGCCCATAACGGCAATCAGCCTGGAAGCATCCGCTGTCTTTCCATCCTTTTCAATAGTTACTTTACTTTTATAATTTTTTACCTCTTTTACAAGAAGTCCTGCCGGCCTCGCATGCAGTCCCAGTTCATCTTTAATCACATAATTGAATTTAACCATAATATCTCGTTCCTTTCTTAGCAACTTTTGCTCTCATATTTTACCTATTTATTTTATAACAAAATAACATATTTTTCAAGCATCATTTGAAAAATATTGTGCAATTCTTCCCGAATTATCCTAAATTGTAAACTTCCAATACAAAATCCTTTTAACTATTCCCGTCAGAATAGAAAGCCTCCTCCAAAATCTCTGCTGCTTGGCGTATCAGCTCTGGGCACGGCCTTTTTTTATAATATTCCTCTGTCCGCTCCTCTGGCTCCGCCTGTATAGGAGCATCTTTTCTAAGTCCTAAAAGCTCCCGGCAAATAATAGAACCGTTCTTTTTCCGGTATTCCTCCGCCAATTTTTGGACAGTCTGGTAATTTTTCTTTTTTCCTTCTCTGTCTTTTCCTTCAACCGCCCCGGTTTCCAATCCAGCTACTAAAAGCATACCGCTTACAGCGCCGCAGACCTCTCTCATTCTTCCCATTCCCGCCCCAAAAGAAGCCGAAAGCCGGCTGGCAGTCTCCTGGTCAATCCCATAGGCATCGCAATACGCCAAAAATACCGCCTGGGAGCAATTATAGCCCTCCTTAAACAGCCTTACAGCCTTATCTGGCCTTGTTTCCATTTAGCATTCCCCCCTCTATGCAATATCTAATCAATCGGCAACGCGCTTCCCTGTCTCTGGTAATTCAGCATACCGCTGTATACCTTCTCTACCCTTTTCGCAAATTCTACTGCGGAATACTTCTGAACCATCCGTCTTGCATTCTCTCCATATCCGGCTCCATTCTCAGGTTCTTTGTAAAGAACCTGATCAAGTCCCTCTAAAAAGCCCTTCTGCTCTGTAAAAGTAAAACCGTTGCTACCTGGAACCAATATATCCTCAAGGCAAGGGTCTTCTCTCGCCACTACTGGCAGTCCAGACGCCATAGCTTCAATATAAGTAAGCCCCTGGGTCTCGCTGTTAGAGGCGCTGACAAAAACATCTGCAAGCCTGTAAAAAACAGCCACCGTATCCCAGGGCTGCTGTCCTGCAAAAATAATCCTGCTACGGCAGGAATAATCCCGTACCTGTCTCTCCAGCCGTTCCCGCTCCGGTCCGTCTCCTACTAAAAGAAATTTTACATCCTTATGCCGTTCCATATACTCCGGCATAGCCTTTAGAAGCTCCGCAATATTTTTTTCCGAAGAAACCCGCCCCAAATAAAGTATCACTTTATCTTCCCCGGCTATGCCAAAGCCTTTTCTCGTTTCCTGCAATACGGCTCCTGTAAAATCAGAGCCGTCAAATTTTTCCAAATCTACTCCGGTAGGTATCACCTCTATATCCTTTACCACCTGGTACGACATCAAAAGCTCCCGCACCTTTTTTGTCGGCACAATCACCTGCTCTACCGTATTACAGCAAATCTTAGTATACATTCTTACAAAAGCCCTGGCCCGCTCGTCCACAGAAGCCAGGCGAAATTTATTTACATAATGGGTATAATCCTCATAAATAGTATGGTAGGTATGCACTACAGGAATTTTTAACTCCCTTGCCATAATCCTTCCGAACACCCCCAGAGAAAACTCTGTATGGGTATGTATAATATCCAAATCCAGCCTTCTTATGATATGCGCCAGCCTAGGCTGGTAAAAAAGCCCCACCCTGCGTTCCGATATTAAAACGCAGGGAAGGGAGGGCACACGGAATACATTATATTCATGCTCCGGCGCCCCAGGGGTTGTTGTTGTAAACACATATACATTATGCCCTATCTTCTCCAGTTCCGTTTTCAACATATACACAGAATTCGCCACCCCATTAATTTCCGGGTAATACGTTTCCGTAAATAATCCTATATTCAAACCCTTCCACTCCTTGTATTTTCCCATTAGGAAACCGATGCAACAATAGCCTGCGCCTCTGTTCTAAACACAGTTTTTCCATATTCCTCAATCATCTCTATTTTAAAAATAGTCTGCATCACCTTTTTTTTGCAAGGCTTCCCACAGCTTCCTTTTGCCTCCCCCATCTTGCAAGGCTCGCATTCTGGCACCACCTGGTAAACCATACTGCCCAGCGGACAAGGGAGTATTAATATTTTTTTACTATCTGTCAATTCTTTATACTTTAAACCTAATTCAATCAATTCTGTATATTCTTCCAATGTATACTTTTCCATCTACATCCTCCATTAACTTTTATCTCTCAAATTATTATTCTTCGTCAAATATTATATCATATCTAAAAAAATCTGTGAATAAAATCTTATACTTTATTTTCTTTCATGGTATAATAGAAACAAACGTATATTTAACAAATACCTTCCATTATCAGATATAAGGAGTTGATTTCCTTTATGAATTATATTGATTTACACGTTCACTCTACCTTTTCCGACGGCACCGTCGCGCCTTCCGAATTAGTAAAGCTGGCCGTAAAGCAAGGGCTTTCTGCCTTTGCTCTTACGGACCATGACACAGTGCGGGGACTAAAGGAAGCCATGTCGGCCGCCGCCGATTTCCAAAAACAGGGCGTACAAATTTATATTATCCCCGGAGTAGAAATGTCGGCTGCCTTTCAGGGCTCTGACATTCATATTCTGGGCCTTAATATAAATCCAAAAGATACCGCCCTGCTCCACGCTTTAGAGGGCGCCGAAGAGGAACGTCATACCCGCAACCGCAAAATGGCGGACAAGCTGGCAGCCGCCGGTCTGGACATCGCTTATGAAGACGTTCAAAGGCTGGAGCCAAACGCCGTTATTACCCGCGCCCATTTTGCCAAATATCTAGTAGAGAAAGGCTATGTCTCCAGCAACAAAGAGGCGTTTTCAAAATACCTTCATTCAAAAAGCCCTTATTATGTAAGCCGGAATTACCTGTCGCCAGAAGAAGCCATTCTTCTTATTATAAATGCCGGAGGAATCCCCGTTTTGGCCCATCCTCTTCTCTACCATCTGGAAGAGGCAAAACTAAGACGCCTGATACTCCACCTAAAGGAAACCGGACTCAAGGGCCTGGAAGCCATCTACACCTGTAACAGCAAAAACGATGAGGCCTTTGTAAGGAGCCTGGCCCGCCAATATGGACTTCTGATTTCCGGCGGCTCTGATTTCCACGGCAGCAACAAGCCGGACGTCTCTATGGGAACAGGAAAAGGAAATCTGAAAATCCCTTTCTCCCTTTTAAAAGAGCTTGGTATTCCCCTGTGTCTGTAAATATAAGGAACCGGTTGTAAAATCTGGCAGCCGCCGGTTTACATCAAAACAGGATGCTGAAAAACCAGCATCCTGTTGCATTCTTATTCTTCTGTCGTAGCGCTTCCAGCCTTTTCTACTTCAACAATGGCATCCTTCTTCATCGGAATACGGCAGTTTTTATTGTTGCCAAATTCTACGATAACAACCTCTTCCATAACATCAATAATAACGCCGTAAAAGCCGCTGCTGGTCAGAACGCTGTCTCCTGCGGCCACTGTAGTCAAGAGAGCCTCGTGAGCCTTTTGCTGCTTCTTCTGCGGCCGGATTAATAAAAAGTAAAACACTCCAAAAATCACAACCATATAGAGAACAAGCCCTATAGTTCCTCCCATTCCTCCTGCTGCCAATACTGGTAATAAATTCATGCTGCTGTTCCTCCTATCATTTCCTTTACTTGTCGCCCGCTGCAAACCCAGCGAGCTTATTTTTCTTGTATTCCTTAAACCGCCTCTGTTCAATAGCCTCCCGTATTTCTTCCATCATAGTGTTATAGAAATACAGGTTATGCATAACCAAAAGCCGGAGTCCAAGCATTTCTTTTGCCTTTAAAAGATGGCGGATATAAGCCCTGGAATACATCCGGCAGGCCGGACACGCGCAGCCCTCTTCAATCGGGCGTTCATCCAGCTCATAGCGGGCGTTCAAAAGATTCATCTTGCCATGGTTAGTGTAAGCATGTCCATGCCGGCCATTCCGGGCAGGATATACGCAGTCAAAAAAATCCACGCCTCTTTCCACCGCCTCTAAAATATTGGCCGGCGTTCCCACTCCCATCAGATAAGTCGGCTTTTCTAATGGAAGATACGGCACTGTCTTTTCAATAATATGGTACATCTCCTCATGGGATTCCCCCACTGCTAAACCGCCCAAAGCATAGCCGTCTAAATCCATATCCGAAATTTTCTTCGCATGCTCAATCCGTATATCCTCAAAAGTCCCGCCCTGGTTAATGCCAAACAGCATTTGTTCCTTGTTAATGGTATCTTCCAGAGAATTCAGCCGTTTCATTTCAATCTGACATCTTTTCAACCACCTGGAAGTCCGGTCCACAGAATTCTGCATATACTCTCTGGTCGCCGGATGCGGCGGACATTCATCAAAAGCCATCGCTATAGTAGAAGCCAGATTCGACTGTATCTGCATACTCTCCTCCGGTCCCATAAAAATCTTCCGCCCATCAATATGGGAATTAAAATAAACGCCTTCTTCCTTGATTCTCCGAAGCCCTGCCAGGGAAAAAACCTGAAAACCGCCGGAATCCGTCAGGATTGGCTTGTCCCACACCATAAAGCGATGGAGACCTCCCAGCCTTTTTATTACTGTATCGCCGGGCCTTACATGAAGATGGTAAGTATTTGAAAGCTCTACCTGAGTTCCCAGCTCCTGCAAATCCGCTGTAGCTACGGCGCCCTTAATAGCGGCCGCCGTACCTACATTCATAAATACCGGAGTCTGTATTGTCCCATGAGGCGTTCGGAACTCTCCACGTTTTGCATCTCCATCACGACATAATAACTTATACATAAAAATTCCTTTCATTTCGTTTTACAACCAATATACCAAGTATAACGCCTTTATTCCCTTTTTTCAACTAAAATTTTTCTAAAAACAGTTGACTTTTTAAAAATATCGTACTATAATAGAAAAGCAGTCTTTTCATAAGACCTTTAGGGGATTGGTCAAATGGTATGACAAGGGTCTCCAAAACCTTTAGCGGGAGTTCGATTCTCTCATCCCCTGTAAAAAAGCCGTATGCTGTAGTGATACAACATACGGCTTTTTTTATCTGCGTCCATGCAAATCTAAACTTTTACCCCGTTTTAGAAATTACTCCCAATTTCTAGAGAATTTTCCAAAAATAGCTTTTCCACACTTGTAAATAATTGGAAGCTCCCATTGATTTTGCATAAATTTCCTTTTTCTTTTTAAATAAATCCTGTATTTATTTTCCAAACCTTAAAATTCCCCGGAAATCCCGTCAAAAATATTGCTCTTGACGAATCTTTCCACACTCATTATAATAATCCGCAAGAACTTGTTAATTGATTATTTTTCCAATTTTGAAGGAAGTGTGAGACTATGAATGCAAAAATCAAATTAAACAACCCAAACGAGGTTGAAGAATTTGTCCATGCAGCATCCAAGTGTGACTTCGATATAGACGTTTTTTATAACCGCTTTGTCGTTGATGCAAAATCACTCCTTGGTGTTCTCAGTATGGATTTAACGAACGCTTTATCTGTGTGCTGCCAGGGATATGACCAGGGCTTTGAAGGTATCTTAAGAAAATATTCTGTAGCATAACTGTAAAGCAGACAC
>CATKYY010000147.1 GCA_949841225.1 uncultured Acetivibrio sp. | reverse complement strand
TTCTGGATTTGTAAAATACAGAAATTCCGGGACAGTTCCAGTGGATTTTCTTATACTATTTGAAATTTAAGCCGTCAAAATTCTTGTAAATGAATCAAATGGCAGAGCAAAGTATTAGAAAGAAGAGAAAGGAAATTCCTTTTTCTTTTTTTATTTATTAGGTGTCAAAAAAGCCGTCAATTAAGAAATAATTTTACAAAGATGAAAGAAAAAAGACGATAGGTTTTTGATTTTCTCTTATTTTTGTATCTGCTTATAGTCAAAATTTCGCTAAGTCATATAATTAATGAAATTTTTGAAACTGAGGTTATAGGAATTACTTTAAATAAAAGGCAGAAGAAGTGAAGAATTTGAAAAGACATAAGCAGGGATTTTATGAAAGATTCGGAAAGCGTTTACAGGATTTTATATTAGCGTTAATCGCTTTTATTGTATTAAGCCCGGTAATGCTTATTATAGCTGTTCTGATTGGAATAAAGCTTGGTTTTCCAATTATATTTACACAGGAAAGGCCGGGATTAAATGGAAAAATTTTTAAGATATATAAGTTCAGAAGCATGAGCAATGCGAAGGATAAGGATGGAAATCTGCTTTCCGACGAGGAACGGCTTGGAAGCTTTGGTAAAGCGCTTCGGAGCACTTCGCTGGACGAGCTGCCGGAGTTAATCAATGTTTTGCGGGGAGAGATGGCCATTGTAGGGCCGCGGCCTTTACTTGTGAAATATCTTGGGCGCTATAACAGACATCAGGCCAGGCGGCATGAGGTCAGACCCGGATTTACAGGTTTAGCTCAGGTGAATGGAAGGAATGCGCTTTCATGGAAAGATAAATTTGACTGGGATGTGAAGTATGTAGACCATATATCATTTTTGGGCGATTGGAAAATTATTTTTGATACCATAAGAATTGTAGTTCATAGGGATGGTATTTCTTCTGAAACATCAGCTACAATGGAAGAATTTTTGGGAGACGAGGTTATTAAATAATGAAAAAACTAATGATTATTGGCGCCGGAGGCCATGGAAAGGTGGCGGCTGATATAGCAAAGAATAATGGTTATGAAGAAATCGTATTTCTTGATGATAAGGAAGACCTGACAGAATGCGGGGAGTATCCGGTGGCAGGAAAAGGAGAGGAATTTAGAAACTATACTTGCGATATGTTTGTTGCGGTTGGTAATCCGTCAATTCGTAAAAAATATCAGGAAGAGATAGAAGGAGCCGGTAAAAATATAGCGACCCTTGTACATCCTAATGCCATTATTGGAGACAATGTAAAAATTGGAAAAGGGACGGTAGTTATGGCCGGCGTAGTTATTAATTCAGATAGTGTGATTGGAAAGAGCTGTATTATAAATACCTGCGCTTCTATAGACCATGATAATGTAGTAGGGGATTATGCCCATATTTCTGTTGGGAGCCATCTGGCGGGAACTGTACATATTGGAAATAACACATGGGTAGGGATAGGCGCCGTAGTGAATAATAATATAAACGTTTGCAATGATTGTATGATAGGCGCAGGAGCCGTAGTAATCAGGGATATAGATACAGCGGGAACGTATATTGGCGTTCCGGCGAAAAAAATGGATTTCCGGCAGATATAAAATTTTCAAAATGCAGAAACTCAATAAAAATTATCCGCTTGCATTTAAAACAAACCTATGCTATAATGAATAAGCTGTATATCGGTTGGAACCGATAAAAATTGAAAATGAGGTGAATAATATGCGAGAAGGAATCCATCCAGAGTATCATCAGGCGAAGGTTACCTGCAACTGTGGCAATGAATTTGTAACTGGTTCTACAAAGAAGGAAATCCACGTTGAAATCTGTTCTAAATGCCACTCTTTCTATACAGGACAGCAGAAGGCAGCAGCAGCTCGTGGAGCTATTGATAAGTTCAATCGCAGGTACGGTTTAAAACAGGACAACTAATAAGAGATTAAATTTAGGTTGAGGTTCAGAAAATCTCAGCCTATTTTTAAATGGCAGAAATATTTTTCAGATGTTTGGAAAGCGGTGAGTAGTATGAAATCATCAGGGATCGGTGGCCAGGCGGTTATTGAGGGCGTAATGATGAAGAATAAGGATAGATACGCCATTGCTGTAAGAAAACCTGATAAAATGATTGAAACTAAAATAGAACAGTATGATGGGCTTGCAAAGAAGCATCCCATGTTTAAATATCCGATTTTAAGGGGAGTAGGCGCTTTTATAGAATCTATGGTTATTGGCATGAAGACTTTAACCTATTCCGCCAGCTTTTATGAAGAAGAAGAGGTAAAGCCTTCCAAACTTGAAACAACGATGGGAAAGGTATTTAAGGAAAAGGCAGAAAGCGCTGTTATGGGAATTACAGTAGCAGTGTCTATTTTAGCTGCTATTGGTATTTTCATGGTGCTGCCGTTCTTTATTGCAGAGTTTTTTAAAAAGGCGACGGACAGCGCGACGGTGCTTGCTTTGATTGAAGGAGTTATCCGCATGGGCATATTTATTGCTTATGTAGTTGGAATTTCTCAAATGCAGGATATAAAAAGGGTGTTTATGTACCATGGCGCGGAGCATAAAACAATTAACTGCGTAGAAAATGGAAAAGAACTTACCATAGAAAACGTTCGTACACAAAGCCGCTATCATAAAAGGTGCGGAACCAGCTTTTTATTTCTGGTTATGTTTATCAGTATCCTTTTTTTCATGGTAATCCGTGTGGATGATATGGCTCTTCGTATGGCGCTCCGTATTCTTCTGGTTCCGGTAATTGCGGGGGTATCCTATGAATTTATCCGTTTAGCCGGCAGAAGCGACAATGGTATTGTGAATTTGCTAAGTAAACCGGGGATGTGGCTTCAGGGACTGACAACCAGGGAGCCTGAAGATGATATGATAGAAGTGGCAATCCAGTCTGTAGAGGCGGTTTTTGACTGGAGGGCCTACCAACAGGAGGCCAGACAGGAGGAAGAAGCCAAAAAGGCGGTGGCAGAAACAGCCGCAGTGCAAGAGACAGAGGAACAGGCGGCGGATAGACTGGAAAAAGGGGAAATTCAGGAAGATAAAGAGGAAGTCATAGAAAATAGGCCGGTAGTGCAAAAGGAGGCTCTAAAGAAGGAGATTCCCAAGGAGACAGCGTTGCAGAGGGTAGATTTGCAGAAAGAGGCTTCTCAAAAAGAGACATTCCCAAAAGGAAGCCAAAAGGAAGAAATCCCGAAGGAGGAAGCTTCAAAAAAAGAAGAAAAGACAGTTTCAACTACCATAAGAGCGGTGAAAAAGGCTGAAAATTCCAGAACTGTCAGGGAAACGAGATGGGAAAGGGAGCATGCCCTTGCAGAAAAGGAAAGCCGAAAAGAAAGAGAATTTGGCATTCCTATGGAGAGTATTTCCCGCCCAGAGGAAGATGATGACGATGATGAGATTTTAAAGGCATTGGATAAATATTTCGATGAGATTTGATGAAATTTTAAAAAAAGGCGAAAAACTTCTTTTGGAGGCCGGAATAGAGGATAGCAGGCTGGATGCTTTCTATCTTTTTGAATATTGCTTTTCCATGAGCAGAATGGAATATCTGCTCTATAAAGATAAAGAAGGGAATCCAGAAGATGAGAAGCGTTATTTTTCTTTTATAGAAAAAAGAAGAAACCATATTCCTTTACAGCAGTTGACCGGCGAGCAGGCGTTTATGGGACATGTGTTTTCAGTAAATGAACATGTGCTGATTCCAAGGCAGGATACGGAAATCCTGGTGGAGGAGCTTTTGCCCTTAGCAAAAGGGAAAAGAGCGCTGGATATGTGCACAGGTTCCGGCTGTATTCTTATCAGCCTGGCTTTAGGGGCCGGACTAAAGAAAGCTGTAGGCGCAGATATTTCTTCAGAGGCTTTGAAGGTTGCAAAAAAAAATGGGGAATGTCTGGGAGCGGCTGATTTTGTAGAGGAAGGGAAAATAAACTGGATAGAGACGGATCTTTTTCAAAGGATAGAAGGAACCTTTGATTTGATTGTTTCTAATCCCCCATATATAGAGACGAAGGAACTGACGAAACTCATGCCGGAGGTTCGTCTGCATGAGCCTGTGTTGGCGTTGGACGGAAAAAAGGATGGTTTATACTTTTATCGCAGGATAATAGAGGAGGCTTCCAGGTTTCTTGCGCCGGAGGGAACTTTGGCTTTTGAGATTGGTTATAACCAGGGAAAGGCAGTAAAGAAGCTGATGGAGGAAGCCGGCTATAAAAATGTTCGGATAAAGAAGGATTTAGCGGGGCTTGACAGGGTGGCGGCAGGAGAAAAAGTACACAAAAAACAGTGCAGAAATGAGGTTAAGATTGAAAATTAAAATTTTCAATCGCGAGATTTGTGCCTGCGCGCTGCTTGGCTCAAACTCGTTGATGCGCGAAAAAGCAGCGCAGGAATGGAGTTAAATATGTTTGATAAATTAGAGGATTTGGTAAGCCGCCTGGAAGAGGTGGTAAATGAGCTGGCAGAGCCAGGCTGCGTCAGCGATCAGGCGCGGTTTAAAAGGCTTATGAAGGAGCAGAATGAGCTGACTCCTATTTGTGAAAAATATCAGGAATATAAGGCGGCTCAGACAGCCGTCCAGGACAGCCTGGCTATGCTGGAGGAAGAAACAGATGAGGAAATGCGGGAGCTTGCCAAGGAAGAATTAAACGATGCGAAAGAGCGGATTACGGTTTTAGAGGAGCAGCTCAAAATTTTGCTGTTGCCAAAGGACCCGAACGATGATAAAAACGTTATTGTAGAAATCCGCGCCGGCGCCGGCGGGGATGAGGCGGCTTTATTTGCGGCAGAGATTTATCGAATGTATATGCACTATGCAGAAAGCCAGCGTTGGAAGACAGAGCTGGCGGAATACGAAGAAATCGGTATCGGCGGTATGAAGAACGTAACCTTTATGATTAATGGAAAAGGGGCGTATTCTGTAATGAAGTATGAATCCGGCGTACACCGGGTACAGCGCGTGCCTGAAACGGAATCCGGCGGCCGAATCCATACCTCTACCATTACGGTGGCGGTTATGCCGGAGGCAGAGGAAGTGGATATTGCCATTGATGAAAAGGACATCCGCATAGATGTTATGCGTGCTTCTGGAAATGGCGGCCAGTGCGTTAATACAACAGATTCAGCCGTTCGCTTGACCCATTATCCTACTGGTATTGTAATTTACAGCCAGACAGAAAAATCCCAGCTCCAAAATAAGGAAAAGGCTTTTGCTCTGCTGCGTGCAAAGCTTTATGATATGGAGTGCCAAAAACAGCACGATGCAGAGGCAGAGGCCAGAAGAAGCCAGATTGGAACAGGAGATCGTTCTGAAAAAATCAGAACCTATAATTTCCCTCAGGGCCGGGTAACGGATCACAGGATTGGCCTGACTTTATATAAGCTGGATAAAATTATGGACGGCGATATTCAGGAAATTATAGATGCTTGTATTGCAGCCGACCAGGCTATGAAGTTAAGTAATTTTGAGGATAAGAATTAAATAGAGATAGAAAAAGACGGTCATGAACAGTTTTCTTGACTGTCTTTTTTGTTTTTTGGGTTTCATGGATGGATTGTTTGATGTTGACATGTAATTATAAACAAAATTAATAAAAGTTTATTTTTATATAGACAAAATAAAATAAGTGTTATATAATGTAGAAAAAGAGGAAACGTTTTAAAACTAAAATTTTCAAAGGATAGGTTTGCGTTATGCAGCGGCCTCAAGGGGGGGCTGTGCATAAAAAGCCATACGGAAATGGGGGAAATATGAGCGCAGAAAAAAGGATATGGAATTATGATATGGAAGAAATTAAGAATGGTTATACCGATCTGGAAGGAGAATACCATTGCCTGTATTGTGGAGCAGATTTTTTAAAGGGAAAAATATATGAATCGGAGGAAGGGCTTTATGATGCCTGGGGTATGGCGAGGATGCATATAGAAAGAGAGCATGGAGGAGCAGTGGAATGGATTTTATCCCAGGAAACCAATATAATTGGAATATCAGAGGTGCAAAAGCAGCTTCTAAAGCTTATGTCAGAAGGGAAAACAGATCGGGAAATGGCAGGGGCTCTTGGAATTGCGGAATCTACAGTGCGTAACCACCGTTTTAAGCTGCGGGAGAAGGAAAAGCAGGCGAAGCTGTTTTTAGCTCTTATGGAGGCTTTGGAGGCCAAAACTCGGAAAAATATCGCCAGCTCAGATTCTGGTATGATTGAAGAGCTGCATCTTTCTGCAAAAATGATGGATGAACGGTACA
>CATKYY010000146.1 GCA_949841225.1 uncultured Acetivibrio sp. | reverse complement strand
GGGCTTAAATGGAGCCAGGGTAAACGCGATTGTAAATGAGCTTCGCGGTGAAAAAATTGATATTATCAACTGGAGCGAAGATCCAGAGGTATTGATTGAAAATGCTTTAAGCCCAGCCAAGGTAGTGTCCGTTAAGGCGGATACAGAGGAAAAGAGCGCAAGGGTAGTTGTGCCGGATTACCAGTTGTCCCTGGCGATTGGAAAGGAAGGGCAGAACGCCAGGCTCGCCGCCAGGCTTACAGGCTATAAAATCGACATTAAAAGTGAAAGCCATGCGGAAGAAGCTGAAAAGGTAACAATAGAAGCAGAGGACGAAAAAGAAGAGGAGTTGTTTTTTGACAGCCAGGAAAATGAAAATTAAGAAAAGAGTGATACTATGTCAGTGAAAAAAGTTCCTTTGCGGAAGTGTACCGGCTGCGGTGAGATGAGGAATAAAAAGGAGATGCTCCGGGTGATTAAAACGCCGGAGGAAACAATAATTCTGGATACCACAGGCAAAAAGAACGGGAGGGGAGCCTATATCTGTAATTCCCAAGAATGCTTTGCAAAAGCCAGAAAGACAAAGGCCTTGGAGCGTTCCCTGAAGGCGGCTATTCCTGAAGATATATATGATGAATTGGAAAAGGAGCTGAGGTCTCTTGATACGGAATAAGGTATTATCTTATATTGGCCTGGCAATGAAATCAGGCAATATTGCCAGCGGCGAATTTATGACGGAAAAGGCCGTTAAGAGCGGAAAGGCCAGGCTGGTAATTGTAGCGGAGGATTCTTCAGATAATACGAAAAAAAAATTTACGAACATGTGCCAGTTTTATCAGGTGCCGATTTACTTTTTTAGTGATAAAGCCAGTTTGGGACATGGAATAGGAAAAGAAACGCGGGCGTCCTTAGCCATATTAGACCAGGGATTTGCAGATGCAGTGGAAAAACAGCTGAAATAAGGAGGTAATGAGAGTATGGCGAAAATGAAAATAAGTGAAATTGCAAAGAGCTTGAACATAAAAAGCAAGGATTTAGTAAAGGTTTTAAATGAGAATGGTTTTGCGGCTAAGGCTCATAATAGTAATATTGAGGATGATGCAATTAAATTTATCCTGGACCGGTTCGCTCCAAAGAAGCCGGCAGAAAAGCCTGTGGAAAAAGCCGTAAGGAAACCAGAAGAAAAACCAATGGAGAAATCAACAGAAAAGCAAGCGGAGAAACCAGTAGAGAAGCCAGCACAGAAACCGGCAGAAAAGCCTGCCGAAAAGGTTGTAGAGAAGCCAGCAGAAAAACCGGCAGAGAAACCGGCGGAGGTAACAGCGGCACAGGTGCAGCCGGAAAGGAAAACAACTATGCCTAATCCAGCGGAAAATAAAAAACCGGCAGGAGAAAAAACAGAAGAAGCAAAGCCTGCAAAAACAGCAGCGCCAAAGAGAGAAGAACGGTCTGCAGAACCAAAGAATACAGAGGGCGGAAACCGCCATAATAATGGAGGAGGGCGGAATAATAACCGTAATTCCGACAGAAATTACGACCGGAACAATGGAAACCGCCAGGGCGACAGAAGGAATAACGGACGGGGAAATGAAGGCCGCAGCGATAGCCGCGGTACCGGAGAAAGAAGAGATTTCCGAAATGGCGATAACCGTGGAAACGGCCAGTTTTACAGAGGAAACGATAACCGGAACGGCCAGCCAAACAGGAATAATGACAACCGGGGCGGCCAGTCCTACAGGGGAAACGACAATCGGAACAGTCAGCCAAACAGAAACGGCGATAATCGTGGAAACGGCCAGCCAAACAGAAATACGGATAACAGGAACCGCGGACAAAACGGCGGATTCCGCGGCGGAGAACGCCGGGACGGTCAAAACAGAGGAAGGGACAGCTTTGAAAAGGCTCTTTCTTCTTTGGATAACAGCGCCGCTATGGATAAGGGAAATCAGAGAAGAAATGATTTTAATGGAAAAGGAAAGAACAACCGGAACCGGAATACAAGAGATTATGATATGAAGGAGAAGCCATTAAAGAAAGATCCAAACCGCAAAGGCGCCTTTATTATGCCGAAGGTTGTAAAACCAGTAGAAGAGCCGGAAGACGGCATTAAGACTATTATTTTGCCTGAGAGCCTGACTATCCGGGAGCTGGCAGAAAAAATGAAGCTTCAGGCTTCCGCTCTTGTGAAAAAACTTTTTCTGCAGGGAAAGATGTTCTCGATTAACCAGGACATCAGCTATGAAGAGGCGGAGGAAATTGCTCTGGAATTTAACTGTATTGCTGAACCAGAGGAAAAGGTAGATGTAATTGAAGAGCTGACAAAGGAAGCGGAAGACGACGAGGCTACTTTAGTAAAACGTCCGCCGGTAGTTTGCGTTATGGGCCATGTTGACCATGGTAAGACCTCTCTTTTGGATGCTATCAGGGAAACTCATGTAACGGACCGGGAGGCTGGCGGTATTACCCAGCATATCGGCGCTTATACGGTTAAAATCAATGAAGAGACGATTACTTTCCTGGATACGCCTGGCCACGAGGCGTTCACTTCTATGCGTATGCGGGGCGCTAAGTCTACGGATATTGCTATTTTGGTAGTAGCGGCGGACGACGGCGTTATGCCGCAGACCGTGGAGGCGATTAATCATGCGAAAGCGGCAGAGGTAGAGATTATTGTTGCCATTAATAAGATTGATAAGCCGGGCGCGAATATTGAGAGGGTAAAACAGGAGCTTTCTGAATATGAGCTGATTCCAGAGGATTGGGGCGGCAATACGGTTTTTGTTCCGGTTTCTGCAAAAACCAGGGAAGGACTCGACCAGTTATTAGAGATGATTCTTTTAACGGCGGAGGTAGCAGAGCTGAAAGCAAATCCTGACCGTCTGGCGAGGGGGCTTGTTATTGAGGCTCAGTTGGATAAAGGAAGAGGTCCGGTTGCAACTCTTCTGATACAAAAGGGAACGCTTCATGTAGGAGATGCTCTGGTTATCGGTTCCGCTTATGGTAAGGTAAGAGCGATGGTTGATGATAAAGGGCGGAGAGTGAAGGAAGCGAAGCCTTCTACTCCTGTAGAGGTCCTTGGATTAAACGAGGTACCGGCGGCCGGCGAGCTGGTTATGGCAACGGAAAATGAAAAGGAAGCCAGAAATATTGCAGAGGCTTATATTAAGCAGAGCAGGGAAAGTCTTTTGGCAGATACTAAGTCCAGATTATCCCTGGACGGACTTTTCTCTCAAATTCAGGCGGGAAATATTAAGGAACTGAACCTGATTATCAAAGCAGATGTTCAGGGCTCGGTAGAAGCAGTAAAGCAAAGCCTGCTTAAGCTCAGCAACGATGAAGTGGCAATCCGCGTTATCCACGGCGGCGTCGGCGCGGTGAATGAATCTGACGTTATGCTGGCGACCGCTTCCAATGCGATTATTATCGGATTTAATGTAAGGCCGGACCCAACGGCAAAGGCAAGGGCAGAGCAGGAAAAAGTGGATTTAAGATTATACAAGGTTATCTATAATGCGATTGAGGACATTGAGTCTGCAATGAAGGGTATGCTTGATCCGATATTTGAAGAAAAGGTAATCGGCCATGCAGAAATCCGGCAGATTTTCAAAGCTTCTGGTCTTGGCTCTATCGCCGGCTCCTATGTGCTGGACGGAAAGATTATCCGCGGCTCCTTGGCAAGAATTTTCCGCGGCGAGGAAAAGGTTTATGAAGGCCAGCTGGCATCCTTAAAGCGGTTCAAGGATGATGTAAAGGAAGTAAACGCAGGCTATGAATGCGGCCTTGTATTTGAAAAATTTAATGACATCAAGGAAGAAGATAGAGTAGAAATATATATTATGGAAGAAGTTCCAAGATAGGAAGGAAATCTATGCGAAAAAACAGCATAAAAAATACAAGAATCAACGGCGAGGTACAGAAAGAGCTGAGCCGTTTGATTGCAACAGAAATTAAAGACCCAAGGATTCACCCTATGACTTCTGTTGTAGCAGTGGAAGTAGCTCCTGATTTGAAAAGCGCCAAGGTCTATATCAGCGTCCTTGGCGACGAGGAATCCAGAGAGGCTACCTACCAGGGCTTAAAGAGCGCGGCCTCCTTTATGCGCGGGCAGCTGGCAAGGACAATTAATTTAAGGAATACGCCGGAGCTTCATTTTATTATGGATCAGTCCATTGAATATGGCGTAACTATGTCGAAGCTGATTGATGATGTGAATAAAGGCATTAAGGACGGCGAGGCGGATGAATAAGTTTTTGGATGCAATCAGGCAGGCGGACTCCATTGGAATTACCGGGCATGTCCGGCCCGATGGAGACTGCTTTGGCTCCTGTATGGGGCTTTATAATTATATAAAAGAGCAGTTCCCGGAAAAAGAAACTTTAGTTTATCTGGAAAAGGCCGCGCCGGAATTTTCCTTTATTTCCCGGAGTAATGAAATAAGGCATACGCCTGACGAAAAAGAATATAGCCTTTTTCTGGCCTTAGACTGCGGTTCCAGCGACAGGCTGGGAAGCTTTTTGCCTCTTTTTGAGAAGGCCGGAAAAAGGATTGTAGTGGATCATCATATCAGCAATACCGGTTTTGGGCAGGAAAATTACGTTGATTTGACGGCCAGCTCTACCAGCGAGATTATCTATACTCTTTTGGAGGAGGAAAAGATAAGCCGGAAATCCGGGGAGGCCTTGTACCTTGGTATTGCTCATGATACGGGAGTATTTAAGCATTCTTGCACCACCAAAAGGACCATGGAAATTGCGGGGAAGCTTATGGAGCTTGGTATTCCGTACTCCCAGATAATTGATCAAACCTTTTACCAGAAAACCTATGTACAGAATCAGGTTCTTGGCCGCTGCCTTTTGGAAAGCCTCCTTTTGCTGGAGGGAAAGGTAGTAGCTTCCTGTATAGATAAAAAAACTATGGAATTTTACGGGGCGGAAAGCTCAGATCTGGACGGTATCATTGACCAGCTTCGGGTGACAAAGGGCGTTTCGGCGGCAATTTTCCTTTATGAGACTGGTTTCCGGGAGTATAAGGTAAGCCTCCGGTCCAATACGGAGCTGGATGTAAGTAAAATAGCGGCTTATTTTGGGGGCGGCGGCCATAAAAAGGCGGCTGGCTGCACTATGAGCGGTTGCTACCGGGATGTTTTGACAAATCTTTGCCAGCATATTGGGGCGGCTATGGAGCAGGAAGAGGCAATGGGTAATTAAGGAGCGCTGAATTTTACAAATGGATGGAATTATTAATATTTATAAAGAAAAAGGATTTACCTCCCATGATGTGGTGGCTAAACTGAGAAGAATCTTAGGACAGAAGAAAATCGGGCATACAGGGACTCTGGACCCGGAAGCGGTAGGCGTGCTGCCTGTATGTCTGGGAAAAGCAACAAAGCTTTGCAGTCTTTTGACAGATAAGGATAAGTCCTACCTTGCCGTTTTAAAGCTGGGGGTAAGGACGGACACCCAGGATATGACGGGCCGTATAATAGGAGAAACCTTTGTTTCCTGGGAGGAGGAGCAAATTCAGGAAGCGATCGCTTCTTTTATTGGCAGCTATGAGCAGGTGCCTCCTATGTATTCAGCGCTGAAGGTAAATGGAAAGAAGCTGTACGAGCTTGCCAGAGAAGGAAAAGAAGTAGAGCGGAAGCCAAGGCTGGTGCAGATTTACGATATATCCGTCTGTAAGATGGATAGAGAGCAGGCAGAGGTTACGATGAAGGTTCATTGCTCCAAAGGAACCTATATCCGTACTTTATGTGCGGATATAGGGGAAAAGCTTGGCGTTGGCGGCTGTATGAAGAGTCTTTGCCGTCTCCAGGTGGAACGTTTTCAGATAGAGGACAGCCTGACCCTTTCCAAGGTAGAGGCGTTGGTAAAAGAAGACGCTCTTTTAGAAAAAATTACCCCAATAGAGGAAATGTTTGGCCAGTACCGCCGCGCTGTGGTGAAGGCGGCGGCAGACCGTTTTTTATATAATGGAAACAGTTTTTTGGAAAGCAGCTTAAAGGAGCAAAAAGACTGGAAGGAAAAAGAGCTCGTGCGGGCGTGCGACAGTAAGGGAATCTTTTGCGGTTTGTACTGCTATGAGAAGGCTCAAACAGCTTTTAAGCCCTATAAGATGTTTTTATAAAACCTGAGCCATTCGCTGCTCTGGATAATAGTTGTAGCATGGAGGCTAAGATTGAAAATTAAAATTTTCAATCGCGAGATTTGCGCCTGAGCGCTGCTTGGCTCAAACTCGTTAGGCGCAGAAAGCAGCGCGGGAATGAAGAAAAAGATGAAATATATTAAT
>CATKYY010000145.1 GCA_949841225.1 uncultured Acetivibrio sp. | reverse complement strand
GAACTATTGTGGAATCAGCAGAAATTTGTATAAAAGAAATGATTATTAACAGATACGGAAGCTTAAAGAAATTTTGCGAGCGAATCCATATGCCATGGACTACTTTAGACAGCATCCTCAAAAGAGGAATCGCTAATTCTAACATAACTAATGTTATAAAAATTACCAAAGAGCTTAAAATAGATACAGAAAGCCTTGTTTCCGGCATTATATTGCCTTCTGACCAGATAGATTTATCAAAAACAGAGAATACCCCAGAAAAGGAATCTTTAAAAATCATTCAATATTATAAAATGCTTAACGATATAGGAAAGAAGGAAGCCGCAAAACGAGTGGAAGAGCTAACGTATCTTCCACAATATAAAAAGCAACAAGAACCGGACTACCTGGCAGTACAGGCTGCCCACAACAATGCCGAAACTACAGATGAAGAACTGGAAAAAATGAAACGAGACATGGAACTAATGAAAAAGCTAATAAAATAACGAATAAAAGGGGAATTTAAGATGAATTTATACGAACAGTGGTTACAAAAAGCTGAGGATATTGGATTACATGTGATAGAAAATGTTCCATTTGAATCTCAGGCAAAAGGGCTTATCTGTGGCGACTGCATCGGTTTAAACCAAAATATAAAAACAACGGCAGAAAAAGCCTGTATTCTTGCAGAGGAAGTTATCCACAGTCAGGTAAACACAGGTAATATACTTGACCAGCGGGTTTCTGAAAATTTAAAGCAGGAACATACTGCAAGAAAAATACTGCATCATCATTTAGTAGATTTACAGATTATAATTTCTCTTATGAAACGCGGGTATAAAGAATTAAATGAGATTGCAGAAAAAATGGAGATTACAGAGAGCCTTTTATCTGAAGCTATGTCTGGTTATAAAGAGCAATACGGCGCTTATTTAAAAATAGATAACGATATACTTTTTTTTGAGCCTACCATAGTTTTGAAAAGCCAAAATCCTGATTAACATTTTAAAAATTTAGAAGTGTTTAAGGATTGCCTAAAGACATTTAAGAATTAAAGACCTAAAATAGAACGTGTAAAAAGGAGGTCTTTCTATGAAACAAATACTTTTAAATACAGAAAACCTGAGCAAATCCTTTTCCACTGGAGGAGCTTTGCAGCATGTTCTAAAAAATATCAATTTGGAGCTTTACAAGGGCGATTTTACTGTAATTATGGGGGCGAGCGGAGCAGGAAAATCTACTCTTTTATACGCCCTTTCGGGGATGGATACCCCTTCTTTGGGAACTATTTCCTTCGACAATCAAGTTATATCTGATTTAACATCAGACGGTCTTGCTGTTTTCCGCCGAAAACACTGCGGATTTGTTTTCCAGCAAATTTACCTGATAGACGGAATGAGTCTTATGGACAACGTACTTTCTGCCGGACTTGTAGCGAATAACGACAGAAAAGCCCTGATTCTGCGCGCTAGGGAGCTGTTCCAGGCAGTAGGTATTTCCGAGGAAACGCAAAAAAAATTTCCCGGACAGATTTCAGGAGGCGAAGCTCAAAGGGTTGGTATCGTCCGCGCATTAATTAATTCTCCTGAAATTGTCTTTGCAGATGAACCAACGGGCGCCCTGAATTCTAAAACTGGCCTGGACGTCCTTAACACGCTGACCAAATTCAACGAAACCGGCCAGAGCATTGTTATGGTAACCCACGATATGCGTTCTGCCCGGCGGGGAAACCGGATTCTTTATTTAAAGGACGGCAGCATTCTAGGCGAATGTCATTTGGGCAAATACGTCCATAAGGACGAAAAAAGACATGAAAAGCTCTCCGCTTTCCTGTTGGAAATGGGGTGGTAATATGGGAAAAAACTTTCTTCTTATCCGTTCCAATCTGCGAAAAACCAAGGGACAGACCGCTTCTATCCTCGCCCTGATATTACTTTCTGCATTTATGCTGAACATATGGCTTATGCTTGCTATGGATTATAAGCAAAACTTCGACCGCTACCATAACAGACTGAATGCAGAGCACGTCGCCTTTGCCATAAACGGAGACTCTGACAAAATGAAGCCTTTTCTTTCTGAAACTCTTGAAAAGGATAAACGCACTGATAGTTTTTTTATAGACCGCTGCCTGTTCATGGTAGGCTCCTTCGACTATAATGGCGGAGAAGTTAACATGGAATTTATCATTCTCGAAAAACAGGCCGCCTTAACCCGCCCCATTGGAAAAACCGAGCTAATAGAAAACAGCCGGTACACAAGCGGCATATATCTTCCCATGATTTATAAGACGGGGGACATAGATATTGGAAAACCCATTGATATTATGATTGGAAACCAGACGATAAATTATACGGTATGCGGTTTTTTCAATAACCTTATGGCAGGCTCCCATAATTGCGGAATGTGTACGCTCCTCTTAACAGAGGACAAATATCAGGAGCTAAAATCCATAGGCTGCGCCCCGGAAGCGGCGTTTGTTTCTGTCAAAATAAACGATAAAACAGAAGGCGAAGACTTTGAAGCAACGCTGAAAAACGCTTTGTCAGCGAAATATCCCAATGCCCGGATGCGAAGCACTTCCTACAGCCTGGTCTCTTCCTCCCGTTATATTTCCCAAATGATTTGCTCTGCCGTTGTCAGCGCAATGGCATTTTTTGTACTGCTTATTGCTCTGGTCGTCATTGCCTCTGGTATTATTAACTACATTCAGGAAAACATGGAAAAGCTTGGCGCTCTAAAGGCCATCGGCTATACAAGCAGGCAGCTGACCTGCTCTCTCCTTTTTCAGTTTTCAAGTATAGCGCTGATTGCCTCCAGCGTGGGAGCTGCTCTTTCCTACTGCTTGTTCCCTGCCATTAACGATATGATGATTTCACAGACAGGCATTCCTTACAAGATATATTTTCTACCGGCGCCATTTTTCATTACTCTGGCTATAATTATCGGAACCGTTGCCTTTGCCGTATGGCTGCCTTCACGTAAAATCCGGGATATTGACCCCGTTGCCGCGCTGCGCGGAGGGATACAAACCCACAGCTTCAAACGCAACCATATACCGCTAGAAGGAACTCAAATCCCTCTCCAGCCTGCCCTTGCGCTAAAAGCCTCTCTGTCAGGAATCAGGCAAAATATTATCGTATGCATTACCATGCTGGTTCTGTCCCTTATCGTAGTTTTTTCTGCATTGATGGTTAAAAACGTTATTTTTGATATAACGCCTTTTTTAAACCTTATCGTAGGAGAAACCGCCGATTCCTGCATTAATATTACAGCCGATGCCGAAGACCGCTTTTTAAAAGATATGGCCAAAGACAAACGGATTGAAAAAATCTATCTTTACAATTCTCTTGAAATAAACCATATCGGCGGAACCAGCCTTACCGCAACCCTTTGCGATGATTTTTCAAAGGTAAACAACCAAATGGTCTGCTTTAAAGGACGTTTCCCAAAGTATGACAATGAAATAGCTATCGCCGCAAAATATGCAAAAGAAAATAACCTGGAGATTGGCGATGAAATCGCGCTTTCTGTAGGAGGCCGCCAGGCCGGCTACCTCATTTCCGGCTTTACGCAAATTACCAATAACTTAGGCAAAGACTGCCTGCTTACGCGGGAAGGCTACCAAAAGCTAGGAACGCTTCAAAGTCTAAGCTCTATCTCAATCTGGCGGACGATGTAGATATTGATGCCTTTAACACAGAAATAAACGACCAGTTTCATAATGCTGTAAACACCGTTTTAAATATCACCTCTGTTATTAAAGGAGCCATAAAGGTTTACGTTTCCCTTATGGCCGCCATTGTAGCCGTCATTCTTGTATTGAGCATCCTTATCGTTATATTTGTCCTCTACCTGCTTGTAAAGACCATGTTAAACAACAGAAAGCGGGACTATGGAATCCTGAAGGCTCTGGGATTTACAACCAGACAGCTTATTTTGCAAACTGCCCTAAGCTTTATGCCTGCGGTTGTTCTTTCTTCCATAGCCGGCCTGATTTTATGCAGCTTCATCATTAACCCGCTGGTAGCTCTGTTTTTAAACAGCATTGGAATTGTAAAGTGCTCCTTTACTGTACCTGTTTTCCTCATTACTGTCGCCGGCGCCGGGCTTATTCTGTTATCCTTTGCCATTATATGCCTGTTATCCCTTCGCATAAAGAAAATCTCTCCTCTTACCCTGCTAAAAGGGGAATAGGAAATTTACCGAAAGAATGACGCTCCCCAGGGCTGCAAGGACTATCCTTTACAGCCCTGTTTAAGGTTATGGCGCGGGCTGCGCGCTTCCCTTTTTTCTACGCGCAGCCGCAAAGCTTATCAACAGCAAGAGAAACCTCCGGCTGAAAATAAATATCTTTTCCCTTATTGCTTTCATACATAAAGTCTTTTAAAGGCTTACTTGTATACCCTGAAAAATCCCCATAGATGGCAAACCGTACGCCATAATTAATAAATTTCTGCAATATTTGTACAGCCCGTTTCATAGCTTACCGTCATAGCCAAATCTAACGCTGAGGCAGCATCCTTAATCAGACATTCCTTACTATTTATGACCGCGACATTTACATTATTTTTTCTTATAATTTCCGTTTTCATTTTTAACTCCCTTCCTGCGCTGCTTTCTGCTTCTCAATAAGTTTGGGCCAAGCAGCGCGCAAGCCCAACCCCAACCCCTGCTGACCTCATTTCTACTGTTTTTTGCAAAGCAGGCGTTAATATAAATCATTAATTAAACGGTCAACCATAAAATCAAAGGTTTCTATATGATTGTATGGGAGAATGTCTTTATTCCTAACATTCATGATTAAAGAATAAATAACGGACATTGCCATATCCGCATCTACCTTAAATTTTAAATATGGCTGACTCAAAAAAAGCTGCTGGCTTTTCTTGTTAGATTCTTCAATTTTCTTGGCCTGCTCTCTGGACAGCTTATAATAAACTGGAAATATCCCTATTAATAGAAAAAACCCTGCAAATAGCGTATTTGCGCCATTTACAAGGGTTTTATATTCGTACCTTCTCCATTGCCTCTCTCAAATTTACTCAGCAAAGACTCCTCTTACTCCATCAGCTCATTTTGTAAAAATTTCTTAATATAAGGCGTGCTTTCTTCGGTTATCGTTAGCATGAAAGCCATGTATCTGCATTTTTGATAACGTTCCTTATCCATAATAAAGTCATATCCCATAACACATTTAGGATTACAGCCATTTGGATTGACAAGCCGCTTGCAAACAGACGCTTTTGCAATTTCTTTTTTCATCTTTGCTGGAAGCGTTTCTAAAAAATCCGCATACTCATTAAGACGCTGTGGGAAAATTCTAATCTTTATTCCTGTTTTTCTGCAAACGAAAGTAGCTAATGTCTTTTTTGTATCCTGCAAAAGATAAGAAACAGTAAATCCGCTTTTAGCAGTTTTGATTTCACGTTTGCAGCTACTATCCAGAAGAAGGTCGTTTATCTCTTCTACAAGGCTTCTGCTTACGCCTGTGATTTCTAAAAATTCATCATAGTTTTTATCTGTCATGTTATAACCCTGCGCTTTCTAATTGGCACCCAAACCTCATACTGCATATTGTTTGGGTCTGGATTCAGATAGACCTCTATATCAGGAGCATTATCAAATTCAAAGCCGGATGTCGGAAGCCATTCTGTTACAATGCGTTGTTCTAATTCTTGAATCGACATGCCTGTGCCGCTTCCATTGAAAATAGCCCATGTACAGGCAGGAACCATAGATTCATCGAAAGAATTATCCGTATCGGCCGATGAAGATACGGCTATGAAATAACGCCATTCCTCTTTGTCATTGCAAACGCTTACGCCTAAGACGCCCATAGGCTGATGATTCATCAGCGGCATAAGCTTTTCAAATGTGCCGTTTATAGCTGCAGTTTGCCACATTTGCGGTACCGCTGTGAAATTGTTTTCTATTTCCTTATCCAATGGGTGAGATACGCCCACAATGCGAAAGGCTGCTTTTTCTTCTATTCGATAATTTAATTCCTCTGCGCCTTTTACGATTATTTTGAAACTAATAGGGGGAAAAGATTTCATAGCCGCCCCTCCCTTTTTCACCATTGAGGGAGCTATGCCATGCACGCTTTGAAACGCCCTGTTAAATGCAGTCGGCGAAGAATACCCATATTTCATACCAATATCAATAATTTTTTCGTTTCCGATCTGCAAATCAATCGCAGCTAAAGACATCTGCCTTCGACGGATGTATTCTGAAAGGGGAATACCCGCCATATACGCAAACATTCTCTGAAAGTGGTATCTGGAGCAGCAAGCTATGCATGCAA
>CATKYY010000144.1 GCA_949841225.1 uncultured Acetivibrio sp. | reverse complement strand
CCGCGGCTGCTAAAAGCTTGGACAAAACGCTCTCCACATCATCGCCGATATAACCGGCCTCCGTTAAAGACGTAGCGTCGGCAATCGCCAGCGGTACTTCCAAAAGCCTTGCCAGCGTTTTTACCAAATAGGTCTTTCCGCTTCCTGTCGGCCCAATCATCAGCATATTGGATTTTTCAATTTCAATCTCGTCCATCGTATCCGTCGCCACGCGTTTGTAATGGTTGTAAACAGCCACGGAAATTACTTTTTTTGCGTGGTCCTGCCCAATTACATATTCGTCCAGCCATTCCTTTATTACATGGGGAGACGGAACCTTTCGTATATCCAAAGCCTTCTCTTCCTGCGGCTTTTTCTTTTTTAGCTTCTGCCTTTTGGGGATTTCCTGATTCAGATTATTAAAATTCATCATATTCGGATTCATGCCCATAAAATCCATATACGGCATTCCTCCGTTATTCATAGCATCGAAGGTCTTCTGCATACATTCCTGGCAAATGCAGATATTATTCGGTATCTTTATCATTTTCCCAGCCTTGCTCTCCGGCCTCCGGCAGATATAACATATATCTTCATATTCCTCTCTTTTGTCATCGTTCATGTAAGTACCTCTTTTCCTTTTTGCTCTGCCCTTTGCGAACATTATACCCTACCTGTACCTACAGCACAAGTTTTTGATTCTAAATTTTTTCTGAACGGCAAAAAGAACCCTGTCTCCAGGATTCTTTTGCCTGTTTCTCTTAATATCCAAATCTTTGAAAGAAATCATCTAACAGCCCGTTTCCAAAAACGTTTCCCTCTTCTTCGTTCCCCTGGCTGTCGTCTGGAACCGCCGGCTGCCTTCCCCCGGCGCTATTGCCCTGAGTTTCCGTCTCCAGAGACTTTAAGGACTCCATACCCTGCAGCGTCACCTTAAGCTCCTTTTCCACGTATTCTCCGTTTTCATTCCTCATGACAGTAACTGTAATCTCTGTGCCGACCCGGGTATTATTTACCTTTTGCTTTACCGCTTCCATATTAGTTACAGCATTACCGTTAATGGCGGTAATAATATCTCCTTTTTGCATACCGCCCTTCTGCGCCGCTCCATTTTGAGCTAACTCGTATACATATACGCCATTTGGCATGTTGTAAAGATTATTTTCCTCCGTAATATCGGTGCCTGTAATACCTAAATATCCTTTTTCCTCTTCACTAAGCTTCTCATAATTCATCAGCTCATTGATAATCGGCGTTGCTGAAGAAATCGGAATCGCATACCCCATGCCCTCAACATTGGTATCCGCATATTTTACGGAGTTAATGCCAATAACCTCTCCGTTCATATTTAAAAGAGCCCCGCCGCTGTTGCCTGGATTAATTGCTGCATCTGTCTGTAGCAGCGTCATAGAATTAGCTGACTTTCCGCTGGTTACATTTACCTTACGGTCGGTTGCGCTGATATAGCCGACGGTAATAGACTGGCCGTATCCCAAAGCGTTGCCGATTGCAACAACTCTTTCTCCCAACTGTACATTTCCCGAATCCCCCAGAGTAGCCACCTTGATTGACTGTAAGGTAGATTCCTTTATCTTTTCCAGCGGTATGGATACAACGGCTAAATCCGCTGACGAATCCGTTCCTTTTATTTCCGCTTCTACAGCTTCGTTGTCAATAAAGCTTACCTGAATGATTTTCGCTCCTTCAATAACATGGTTATTGGTAGCGACTAAAAGTTCCTTGTTGTTCATACCTACAATAATCCCAGAGCCGCTTCCTTGCTGATCCTCAGAAAACTGCTGCCCAAAATAGCTGTAATTCGACGTTACCGTACTAGTAATAGAAACCATAGAAGGCATAGTATTTTTAATTAGCTGGGTAAGATCCGTATCCTCCTTCACGCTGCCGTTCGTAGTCGTCGTCGCTTTTACTGGCGTTTCTGTTGTTATATTATTTTCCTTACGGAAATAATCTGCCGCAATATCCACTCCCTGGAATACGCCGCCTGCCACCAGGCCGAACACTGCAGCCGCGGCCGCTACCTTTAAAAGCTTCCGCCCAAAACCAGGCTTTTTCTCCTTCTTTTCTTTTTTTCCATTTCCAGCCTGTCCCCCGGAAGGCTGGTTCCATTC
Organism: uncultured Acetivibrio sp.; assembly: GCA_949841225.1. Lineage (GTDB taxonomy): Bacteria > Bacillota > Clostridia > Lachnospirales > Lachnospiraceae > Velocimicrobium. The sequence continues at coordinate 4,196 of CATKYY010000144.1, read as the reverse complement.
CGGCGTCCCCGCAGTGTGCCAGCCCGGCTCCTGTCCCGGTTCCTGGTAACGCCTGCTGTAATCTGCCGCCTCATATCTTGCTTCCTGATTCCAGCCGTTATTTTCAGAATTACCATAACTATTATTAAAATCCGAATTTCCATTATTGCCCTGATTGTATCCTTCGCTCATTTTTTACCTCATTTCTGCGCTGCTTTTTGTATGTCGCAGGTTCGCGGAAACAGCGCGGACGCAAACCTGGTAGTGAAAGATTAAAAACCTATCGCTCTAAACTCTCTTTTGTTCTGATGTTATTCTAACAACAATTTGTGTTTAATCTGTGAAGAGTTTCTGAATAAAATATAATCAATATGTGTTCTCTTTGTGAATTCTCCGGCGCCTCCTCTTTCGCCGCTCTTTAGAAAATCTTCAGAATAAAACTATTGTAGACTATTTCCAAATCATGTATTATAATGAATAGGTTATATGCCAAATTATGCAAAAATATGAAAAAAATAACGAAAAACAAGCAGAGGTATGTTTATGATAAAGGACAATCAACGAATATTAAATATTTTTCATGTGCTAATTGATGCAATACTTATTGTATTTTCATTTTGCTTTTCCTATTATTTACGTTTTATGAGCCCTTTGGTCTATCATTTTGATTTTCTGAGCCTGGTGGGTAAATATTATCTGCCTCTTCGCCAGGCCATCCGGGTTCTGGCGTATGTAATTCCCGGCTATCTGGTTATTTACCACTACAGCGGCATGTACGGCCCAAAACGCTCCAGCAGCCCCAGCGTTTCCAACTGGAACATTATAAAAGCGAACATCTTTGGTATTGTTTATTTTACCTTCTTAATGGTAATATTTAAGGAAGCCTTTCAGGATTTGTCCCGTTTGCTCTTAGGCTTCTTCTTTGTTGTAAATTCCCTTTCTGATATGGTTTTCCGCTATTTGCTGACTTACTGCTTACGGCATTTCCGCAAAAAAGGCTATAACCTGAAGCATATCCTTATGGTTGGCTACAGCCGCGCCGCAGAACGGTATATTAAACGTCTTTTATATAACCCGGAATGGGGCTATCAGATACATGGCATCTTAGACGACAGCCGTCCCATTGGTTTTGAATACCGCAGCATCCCGGTAATAGGAACGCTGGAGGTTCTTCCGGAGCTTCTTGCCTCCAACGACTTCGACGAGGTCGCCATTGCCCTGAGTATTGATGAATACGCAAAGCTGGACCATATTGTAGCTCTTTGTGAAAAATCCGGCGTCCATACTAAGTTTATCCCTGACTACAGCGATATTATTTCCTCGCGGCCTTACACAGAGGATTTGTTTGGCCTTCCGGTTATCAATATCCGCCATGTGCCGTTAAATAATCCGGCCAACAAAACGGTCAAACGGGCCATTGATATTTTTGGCGCCCTTGTCGCTCTGCTTATCTTTTCCATTCCAATGCTTGTTGTTTCCATTATTATCAAAGTTACCTCGCCGGGACCTTTGATTTTCAAGCAAACCCGCGTAGGCCTTCACAACCGGGAATTTTCTATGTATAAATTCCGCTCTATGGCCCAGCAGGACCCGAAAAAAGAAAAGGTGGCATGGACCATAATCAACGACCCCCGCGTCACCCCGATCGGCCGGTTTATTCGTAAGACAAGCATTGACGAGCTTCCCCAGCTATTCAACGTACTGAAGGGCGATATGAGCTTGATTGGCCCCCGCCCGGAGCGGCCATTCTTTGTAGAAAAATTTAAAGAAGAAATTCCCCGCTATATGATTAAGCATCAGGTACGCCCTGGTCTTACCGGCTGGGCCCAGGTCAACGGATACCGGGGAGATACCTCCATCAAGCTCCGTATTGAGCACGATCTTTACTACATCGAAAACTGGACGCTGAGCTTAGATTTTAAAATTTTGTTTCTTACCTTCTTTAAAGGCTTTGTAAACAAAAATGCGTACTCATTATATAATAGGAATAAAAAAAACAGGAGCAAGCTCCTGTTTTTTTATTCCTAATGGCAATGTCCTGCCCCACAGCTATGGTTTCCGCAGCTGTGCTCTTCCTCTCCATGATGGTGATGGCTGCATTGTATCTCTAGATTATAAGAAAGCCCGCCTGCCAAAAAATCAGCTACGGCTTTGTCTGCTTCTCCTGTTACGCCGCCATACAGTTTAATGTCCGCCTCTTCCAGGGCCTTCCTGGCGCCTCCTCCGATGCCGCCGCAAATCAGAGTTTCCCGCCTTTGCAAAAGTTAGCGGAACTTACAAGAACTTAAAATCTATTATATTTTCAATTCTTATTACATCTTTTTCAAACACGCTTTATTACATCCGGCATTCAAGCGAAACTTAACAGAACTTAAATTACGCCCAGTACGGAACATACTTCATATATCTTGGCGCTGTATCTGGATTCATCAGTTTAAGATAGCCACTGTCAACGGCGTTAGATATAATTCTGGATGCTTTTGATTTTTCCTTCTCTCCCAATCCAAATGTCCTGCGAATATCTGCATTGGAAATCCCTTCAAAATTGACATACGCCAAACATGCCTGCATATAACAAGTCCGCATCCTATCTTCTTTTGTAGTTAATTCAAATGGTACTTTCGCAAACAATACTGCTTTTGTAAACTGATTATTTTGATTTTCAATTTTTGGTGCAAGTAATTCATTTTTTCCAGTTGCTTCTATTATCTTATCATAACCGCTTCCACGTTCTTCACATATGCCACATTTATGCATAAATCCGGCAATATTTTCATTTCTGGAGATAGGTACCGAATCTACAATTCTTTCGATTGCCACCAACGGCGCCCCAGCATTAGCAAATTCAATTCTGTTCTTAAATACTTCAACCATTGGATTCGTCCCTCTCTGCTGAAGCTCTTGATGAATCATTGCATTTGCCAGCAACTCGCGAATCGCAATTTCAGGAAAACTGATAATAGATTTCCTTGTTGCTTCCACAATAACCTCTTCCTGTGGAATAATCGTCATAATATATTGTACAATTTCCTCATGTGAAAACGCATACCCTGTACAAAATTCCTTTTCTCTAATGGCATCCAATCTTGAATTTTCCTTATACCATACTACTCTGACTGTTTTTCTATGCAAAGATTCAAACTTTTTCAAATCTTTTGCAATCATCAAAGCCCCCATATTGGTTATATCCCATGTACCGGCATCATTTCTTTTAATGAATTTTTCATGCTGCAAGTCTTCCAATACCTTATCCCTATTTCTTGGAATTGGCATTTCAAGTTTGTCATAGTACTTAGAATAATCCAATAATGATACCATTTCATCTTCCTCTAAATTTCCCATCGCAACTCGCAGTTCGTACGGCGTGGAATCAAACGTTCTCCATAATTCTCTTTCTCTATCTGGATACTCTTTCAAATTCTTTTTGTTGCTTCCAATTCGTATATATTCAACCCCTGCGAATTGAACCGGCTGCTTTTCTGCACAGGGAATCTCCAGCAATACAACCATTCCTTCATCCATTGGAACTTCAAAAATCCGGAAATTAATCCTTGGTAAAAGCATTCTGGAAAGCCATGCCTCCAATTCTTCATTCCCCTTTTTCATTTTCCGATATTGAAATTCAGTTCCCACAACTTTATGACTCTCATCATCTATGCCCCAAACCAGATACGCTTTCGGCCGTTCACATAAAGCAGCCGAATTACTGAGGGCAGAAATATATTCACCAATCATCTGGGGCTGCTTGTTATTACATTTAAACTCTACCCACTCTGTCTCATCTGGCAGCTTCGCAAGCTCCCGTACGAGACTTTGCAGGTATTCTACTGACCGTATCGCCATAAAATCATTTCCTTTCTCACCTTACCTGAAAGCCATCCTTTCTTGTGTTTTCCAATTCATACACATTATTTCTAACAATATAAAATTAGTATAACAATATGTAACTGAAAATATCATTGCCAAATTAAAGCTTCTATTAAAGTATGTTATAAGCTGCCTGATTTATATTATATATAGGCAAAAGGCTTCCTGCCCTTCATATAAAGAAGGTCAGGAAGCCTCTCCTGTTTATTCCTAATGACAATGTCCTTCCCCGCAGCCGTGATTTTGGCAGCTGTGCTCTTCCTCTCCATGATGGTGATGGCTGCATTGTATCTCTGGATTATAAGAAAGCCCGCCTTCCAAAAAATCAGCTACGGCTTTGTCTGCTTCTC
>CATKYY010000143.1 GCA_949841225.1 uncultured Acetivibrio sp. | reverse complement strand
TTATCGGCGGCGACATCCGCCAGATTTATATGGTAAAAAGGCTTCTTTCCCACCGTCTTTCAGTGATTACCTACGGCCTGTCCCATCCTTTCATTGAAGGTCTGGCAGACCAGGGCAAAACTATGGCGGACACCATAAAGAAGAGCTCTGTCATTGTCAGCGCGATTCCTTTCTCCAGCGACGGATGTTCCATTCCGGCCCTTACTGCTTCTTCCGATATGACTGTTTCCAGCTTTTTAAATTGCATAGCAAGCGGCCAGACCGTATTTGCAGGTATGTTTTCAGATTCTGTAAAAGAGGAATTAAACAAAAAAAATGTCGCCTTCTATGACTTTATGACAAATGACGGCGTTGCTATCTTAAATGGCATCGCTACTGCAGAAGGAGCCATTATGAAGGCCATAGAGGTAAGCTCTGGTAATCTCCACCAAAGCCAGGTTCTAATTACCGGCTTTGGCCGCTGCGGAAAGGTTCTTGCCAAAAAGCTCTTGGGCCTGGACTGCCAGATTACCGTAGCTGCCAGAAAAGCTTCCGACCGCTGCCTTGCCGAGGCGCTGGGCTGCCGTTCTATGTCCTTTGACTGCCTTTTTTCCTCTGTTTCTGGCTTTGATTATATTTTTAATACTGTTCCAACCTTATTATTTGACAAAGTTCTGCTAAAACAGATTTCTTCGGAAACCGCTTTAATTGATATTGCTTCCCGTCCGGGAGGCTTCGATTTTCACGCTGCCAGGGAGCTTTCCCTAAATCTTCACCATTTCCTGGGAATCCCTGGAAAGGTAGCTCCAAAAGCCTCCGGCGATATTCTGGTAGATTTTATTTTTGAAACCAATACACTCAGAAAGAAGGTATCTTTATGACAATAGAAGGCAAAAAAGTCGGCTTTGCTATGACCGGCTCCTTTTGTACTTTTAAAAAAGCCTTTGAAGAAATGGACGTTTTGGTGAAAGCGGGAGCTGATGTAACCCCAATCTTCTCCAATGCTGTGCAGGATATTGATTGCCGCTTTGGAAACACCGACGAATTTATCAAAAAGGCTATAGATATTACAGGAAAGGCTCCTATTACCCGCCTAGAAACAGCGGAGCCCATCGGCCCAAAAAGCCTGCTGGATATTCTGGTCATCGCTCCATGTACCGGAAATACCCTGTCAAAGCTTTCCCTAGCCATTACGGACTCTCCCGTCTTAATGGCGGCAAAAGCTCATTTACGTAATGAGAAGCCTTTAGTTATCTGTATTTCCACCAACGATGCTCTTTCTATGAGCTTTAAAAATACAGGAATGCTTCTTAACTGTAAGCATGTTTATTTCGTCCCATTCCGTCAGGATAATTATGAAAAAAAACCAAATTCTATGGTTGCCAATATGGATTTAATCCGTCCAACCCTGGAAGCCGCCTTAGAAAGCAGGCAACTGCAGCCGATGGTACTTGCTCCTCTTTAAGTTCTATGGTAAACTACCCCTGAAAGGGGGCTATCGCCATGAACCAGACTACAATCCTTATTCTTATTGCTTATTTTCTTATTATGAACCTTATAGGCTTTGCCGCTATGGGCATTGACAAACGAAAGGCCGCCAGGAAGCTTTGGAGGATTCCAGAAAAAACTCTTTTTGGAATCGCCGTTCTTGGCGGCTGTCTTGGCTGTATCCTTGGAATGGAGGTATTCCGGCACAAAACAAAACACTTTTCCTTCCGTGCCGGAATGCCTGCCATCTTGATTTTACAGGCCCTGATAGCGTATTTTATATTCCTTTAGCCAGGTATTAATCTGGATAAAATAAGCGTACATCTGAGGCGCTGCCATCAGCTGCCCAAACCACGGCCGTCCATAATCCGACGGCTGTTTCAACATATCCAGAACCCTCTTTTTATTTAGTATCCACCCTATCGGCTCCTCCTCTTTTTTCAAAAGCCTTTCTAGCTCTTCTTTTAAAGCCTTTTCATAATTTGGATCATAGGTTTTCGGATAAGGACATTTCTTCCGGTTCAAAACCTCCTTTGGCAAAACCCCTGCCGCTGCATCCTTTAAAAGCCCCTTTACTTCCTGGTTATGGTACTTGTACTCCCAAGGCGTCCGGTACAAATAGGAAATCAGCCTGTGGTCTGCAAAGGGTACTCTTACTTCCAGCCCGGAAGCCATCGTCATTCTGTCCTTCCGGTCTAAAAGCGTCGTCATAAACCAAGATATATTCAAATAGCCGATTTCCTTCTGCCGCTTTTGTAAAGGCGTTTCTTCCCCGGTCAGCGGCACGCGCCTCATAGTCTTTTCATACTGGCAATGTACATAATCCTCCAGGGGCGCTCTTTTTAAAATTTCAGGATTTAAAACCTCTTTTCGCAGCTCCAAATCCTTTGACCAAGGAAATACCGGATACTTATATACCTCCGGGTCGCGGAACCACGGATAACCGCCGAAAACCTCGTCTGCGCACTCTCCTGACAAACACACCGTATGCCTTTCCTTTATTTTTCTGGCAAACCGCAGCAAAGAAGAGTCCACATCTGCCATTCCCGGCAAATCCTTTGCACGGACCGCCTCATAAAGCCCTTCTAAAAGGTCCTCGTTACCGCATTCCAGATAACGGTGCTTAGATCCTATCGCCTGTATCATTCTGTCTACATAGGGCCGGTCCTCTTCCGGCTGAAAGGACGAAGCCTTAAAATTTTTCGTATTATCTTCATAGTCAAAGGAATAGGTATCTAAAACCCTCCCCTGTCCTTTCAAATACTCTGCGGCCACCGCCGATACCACGCTGGAATCTAAACCTCCAGAAAGCAACGTACAGATGGGAACATCCGAAACCATTTGCCGGGTAATGGCATCAAAAAGAATCTCCCGCGTATGCTCTACGGAAGCCTCATAACTTTCTTTATGATAACCTGGCTCCAAAGTAAAATAGCTGTTAATTTTGCAGCCGCTGTAATCTACATAGGCCGTATATCCCGGCGGCACCTCGTACACATCCTGGTATACGCCGCAGCCAGGAGAACGGGCCGGCCCCAGTCCAAATACCTCGCAAATACCATATTCATTCAGCGCCGGCTCTACCAGAGGATGTTCCAAAAGCCCTTTGATTTCCGATGCAAAAATAAAGCTTCCATTTTTTACCGTATAGAACAAAGGCTTAACGCCAAAGCGGTCTCGTCCTAAAAAAACGCATCTTTCATAACCATCCCAAATAGCGAAAGCATAAATTCCATTTAAAAGCTCTATCATCTTCCTTCCATAAACCATATAGGCAGCCAGCACAACCTCTGTATCCGAAGTCGTTTCAAAGCAGAAGCCCTCCTTTTCCAAAGCTGTCCGAAGCTCTTTCGTATTATAAATCTCACCATTATAAACAATTGCGTATTCGTAGCCTTCCCGCCGCTTTACCATCGGCTGTTTTCCACGTTCCGGGTCCATAACAGCCAGCCGGGCATGAGAAAAGGCTGCATGTTCGCTTACATAAGCTCCAAAATCATCCGGCCCCCTATGTAAAAGCCTGCGTCCCATTTTTTCCGCAATTCTTAAGCTTTCCTCTCTTTTCTCCAGCAGGCTGCCCGAAAAATCACAAAATCCGCTGATTCCGCACATAACATTCCTCCTATCATTCATACTCTCATTATATTATTCTTCCTTCCAAAACATTCCTTGAGTTTCCGCATTTTGCAAATGGTAAAGACTTGATTATTTCCCTTTTTATTAGTAAAATGCTTTCTATGGAGGTATTGCAATGCAGACCATTAAAGAACATATTAAAAAGAAAGAATATAAACCCGTCTATCTGCTTTACGGCGCAGAAGACTACCTGAAAAAGCTTTATCAGGACAAGCTGAAACATGCAATTCTGGACGGAAGCGACGATATGAACTACAGCTTTTTTGAAGGAAAAGATACCGATTCATTAAAAATTATAGAAACGGCCGATACTCTTCCTTTCTTTTCGGAAAACCGCTTAATCTGTGTAAAAAACAGCGGTTTTTTTAAAGCTGCCAGTCCCCTCGCCGATTATTTAAAAACTATGCCGGAATCCAGCCATATTGTTTTTGTAGAAAATGAAGTAGATAAACGAAACCGTCTTTACAAAGAAATAAAAAAAATCGGTTATATTTCAGAAATGAACGGCATGGATGAAAAAAACCTGAAACTCTGGGTTTCTTCTATATTAAAACAGAGCGGAAAGAAAATTACAGAAGGCTCCGCCCTGTATTTTCTAAATAAATGCGGCTCTGATATGGTTCTTCTTTCCCAAGAGCTGGAAAAGCTTATATGCTATGCTTATGGCAGGGATATAATCACCAACGAAGACATTGACGCCGTCTGTACCCCCTTAATTACAGGAAAGGTATTTCAAATGATAGACGCTATCGCTTCCGGCCGTCAAAGCCAGGCCCTCAGCCTCTACCACGACCTGCTTACCCTTCGGGAAAAGCCTTTATCTATCCTCTTTTTACTGGCGCGGCAGTTTAACATACTTCTTCAAGTAAAGGAACTGTCCGGGCAGGGCTTTTCGGGCGGCGTCATAGCCTCTAAGGTTTCTATCCCGCCCTTTACTGTAAATAAGTATACCGCCCAGGCAAAAAACTTTTCAAAAAGCCGTCTGATTGAGGCTTTGGAAGCCTGTACCTCTATCGAGGAGCAGATAAAGACCGGCCGTCTTAATGAAACCCTGGGAATTGAGCTTTTGATTGCAAGCTATAGCCAGAGCGTAAATATCAAAAAAAATAAATAAAAAACTTGATTTTATAGAGCTTTTAGAGTATTATTAACAATTAGATATGTATTTATGGAGGAGTACCCAAGTGGCTGAAGGGTCTGGCTTCGAACACCAGTAGGTCGGTAGCACCGGCGCAAGGGTTCAAATCCCTTCTCCTCCGTTAAAAAAGAGCGCCGGAAAATCACTCAAACAGATGATTTTCCGGCGTCCTTTTTTTATTTTATAGGAAATTCCTGCGGAGAATCCTGCAGTGCAGGATTCTTTGTTCTTTACCAGGAAGTATCTAAAAATTATTTCTGCAAAATAGGCTCTGCAAGATGGGTTTTAAAAAACTGAATTAACGGCCCGTTAAAAAGGGCGTTAAAAATCGTTCCAATTCCAATAATCAGCCCCAGCTCTCCATGAGACAGCAGGCAGAATACCACGCCTACAATCACAACCGTAACATCGCTCAAAACACGGGCCTTTTGAAAAGGAATCCGGCCCTTTGTCTCTTTTTCAATAATAATGGCCACGCTATCATAGGGAGCAATTCCCATTTCAGCCGCCATATAAAGAGCAACGCCAATTCCGGCAAGAAGACTGCCAACAATAAGAGCCAGAATCCGAAGGGGAAGCGTCATTGTAATTTCCAATACATCCTGAAATATCCAACAGATAAAATCAGCCATATATCCAACGCCGACCATATTAATAATCGTGCCGATTCCAATGCATTGGCGTACGGTGAAAAATACAGCAATCAAAATAAGACCATTCATAATTAACTGCTCTGTCCCAAAAGACATATGTAAAAAACCGCTGATTCCCAAATTCATACAGGTAAACGCATCCACACCAAAAGCGCTCAGCCGATAGGAGCCTACGCAGATACCAATCAATATAATGCCCAAAACAGTCATAATACAACGCTTTAGAAAAGAATTTCCCTGTGCATTCATTTAAAGAGCTCCTCCTAACATATAAACAGACTTTTGTAAGCTTAATAACTAGCTATACAGCTTTAAATATAAAGAGTCTGGAATCAAAATCGCCGCAATCCCCATGAATATCCTCTACCTGGCCTGACAAGGCATCCGATGTGATAAGTCCCAGATTCATCAGCTCATCCCCATAATAGGTTGCCCCTGTCTCCTGGTTCTGATAGCAAACATCCGGGTTCAGCCCCTGCAGCCGGACACGGGAAAATGGAAGGTTTGCCCCGCATAAAGCCCGGTACCAGCCTACGATTGCCTGTGTTTTTTCTTCATTTACCACCATCCAGCAGGTAATATCCCCTTCAAAAGGACTGGCCAACCGGTAAAACGTACCGAATTGGAACAGCTCCCGGTATTCCTTCATAAACGCAATCTGCCCTTTTACCTCCTCCTGCTCCTCTTCTGTCAGGCAATTTAAATCCAGCTCGTAGCCAAAAGTACCAAAATACGCTACATTAGCCCTCGTATGCAGCGGCGTTTTACGGAATACCTGATGATTTGGCACAATAGATACATGGCTTCCAATACTACTGATTGGATAGCAATAGGAAGTCCCATATTGAATTTTCAAACGCTCCACCGCATCGGAATCATCGCTTGTCCAGGCCTGCGGCGCATAATAAAGCATTCCTGGATCAAAG
>CATKYY010000142.1 GCA_949841225.1 uncultured Acetivibrio sp. | reverse complement strand
TAAAATTACAGGATGCATTAAAAATAACGGCGTTTATACGATTGCAAAAATTTCCGGTAATTGGGGAAAGCTTAAATCCGGGGCCGGATGGATTAACATATCTAAACAATATGTCAAATACCTTTAAAAGAAAGGGCGGTGTCATAAACAATAGAAAATTTAATAGAACTAACAAAAATCGACTTTTCATCTCTATTTATCTCTGTCTTTGTTGTGCTTATTGGAATAAAAACCGCTGTATCTATTTTTGAGTGGGGGGTTGATAAGCTTGGACTTGAAACCAAGTGGATGAGAACAAAAAGAGAAGAACGCAATCTATTATTTCAAACCTCAAAAAATCTAGCCGCTCTGCAAGAAAAGCAGGCAAAGGTTTCCGACCATGAGAAGGAATGGAACAAACAAATGGAAGCTCTTATATGCGGCAGTAAGGAACTGCTGGGAGCCGAAATTGATAAAAGATACAGGGAATATATTTCCTTAGATGGGATACCGGAATCCGAGGTAGATGAATTCGACGATATATTTAATGCTTACAAAAATTTAAAAGGAAATCATAGCAGAGATACAAAATATAACTATGTAAAAAACCATCTTACTGTAATACCAGTAGAAACAAAACTACTGTTAAAAGACTCCGAATAACTGTTGATATTTCAAACTAAGATGACTATTTGTCATCTTAGTTTTTACCCCAAATAAGAAAGGTTGGCGATAAATTGTCTGATAATAAGGATGGAAAAATTATACTTGGTTTAGATATACCAAAAACAGAAGCAAATATAAACGCTGATATTAAAAAATTAAGCGTTCCTCAAAATCTCTTTCGCTTTGAAGACATAAAATCAGTTCTTGATATAATTAATACTATTGGGAACGAGATCGACTGGCTAACCAACAAATTACAGTTATTTAACAATACATTTATAGGAGTTAGCGAGTATTTAAACAATAAAAGCTTGGGTTAGCATATAATATTAAACGCAAATTGTGCGAGGCTCAATATATACCCCGTGCCGGGGTGAGAATCCCTGGGTAAAACACAAAGAACTATATAAAAATATATAGGAGGGTATATTGGTAAAATCAACTACGATCGCTACATCGTAGACCTCTGATATGGCTGTGTGTGAACTACGCAGTTTCCAGCTATCGCAAGACCTGGACAAGGACAAGAATAGCTCATGCGACTCATAACGTAGCATGATGACTTAACTTGCAGAGAGGCGTACTGCTTATTAAGTAAGTGCCGCTCCCATCGACTACCAAGAGGGCATAGGTATAAGATAATCTTATACCCATGAAAGCATAGTCAGTCCCCTATCATTGAGCGTGATAGTGAAAAAGTTCGCCGTAACTATACGGTGCGTTAAAAATAGTAAATATATCATATAAAATCATATTATAAAGGCTATTAGAACTACTGGTCGCACAAAATTCTGATGGCCAGCTCAAATTAGATAAAGTATCGGAACAGCTAAAAATAAATATCGAAACATATAAAAAAATACTTGATAAATTTAAAAATCTTGATTTATCAACCTTGAATTTTAATAACAAAGATGAAACAAATACTTTAGATATAATGACAGAAGCTATCAATAGCTGTATTGAAGCTGTACACTCCTACTTCCAGGCTTCATCGGACGGTGAGCAAACACTGCCTTTAGATTTACTATTCATTGGAATACAAACGATGGCTTCTATCGCAATGCCAGCAATGGCCAAAGCCTTAGACGACTACATTTACAGAACAGAAAACGCCAGAAAACGCACTGCTGAATTATTCAACGAATTCAACAATATGAATAAAACTCTTGCCGATCATAAAAAAAGCGTATCTGAATTAGCTAATAGATACGACTACCTTTCCAAAGGCGTCGATTTATCCAGCAATAAAAATATGTCGCTTTCTGAAGAAGAATATGAAGAATTTCTAGATATTAACGAGCAACTGGCGGATGTATTTCCCCAGTTAACAAAAGAAATCGATGAAAATGGCAATTCTATGGTAGCTCTTGGTACAAACGGCGCTACATCTAAAGAACAACTGGAAGAATTATTGCAAGCAGAAGAAAATTTAAATAATTTAAAAATTGCACAGGGACTCCAGGATGCTTTTAAAGGCGTCTACACTTATGTAGAAGAGGCGAACGAAGCAGCTAACCAATTAAATAGTTCTATAAATGATTCAAACGAAGCTATAAACAGGCTGCAGGAAACAGCTAATAATGGCATAAAGCTCAATGGTGAAAAGAATCAGCTGCTTTTAAATGGAAATATTCAAAATGATGCCGAATCCAGCTATCTGAAAACTCTCATGGATTCAGTCAATGAATTTTGGAAATCATTAGATGACTCAAGACATCGTAAATTATCAGCTGACGGAATAAATGACACTAATTTATTCCGGTATGAATTAAATCAAGATACCGGCGCCTTTGAACTCTATGCCAATACTTGCACTTTAACATCAGAAGAAATTACGGCGTTAGAAGCTATCATCAAGGAAAATATCTCCTTGGTGAATGGAGCTTTATTAGATTCTGTCAGTACGCAGTCGCAGAAATTACAAGAGCAGATTCAGCAGGCTGAAAATGCCTGGACCGATTTTATACCAAATTTAATTTCCGGTATGAAATCAAAGCAAACATTTCAAAATTTAGATCCTGATTTACAGAAGATAACTGTTCAAATTGTTGAAGGGTTAGATTATAGTTATTCCGATGCAATGAAAAAATACCATCCAGACCCTTATGCCTATATCAGGGATAAATTAATTACTCCTATGAGTAACTTAAATGACAGTGATAAAAAACCTATTAAACATAATTTTAATAAATTAATGACGCTGAATCCAGGGGATATATCGGAATCTAATCAAAAGGAAGTTACTAAATTACTTGAAAATATCGGAGCAATCTTAGACAAAAACCCTTTGGAAATCCGCAGTATATTGGGATTTGATATTACTGAAATACAAGCAGATTATAAAACCGCATTAGATAAAGCCAAAAATACGTTTGGCGGATTCACCTATGATAACAGCGGATTTAAAATTTCTAATAATACAGGAAAGGTTATTGAGGATTTCTTTGCAGAAAACGTAAAAACAGAAGAAGACATTGCTATTTGGAACAAAGCTGCCGAAGGCATCACTGATTTTACTAAAGCAACGGAAGCTTACAAAAAAGCGAAAGATGCTGCTAATTCTGCTAAACTAAACGAAAACCAGCCCTCCTACGCCAGCGCCATCTCCCAGGTGCAGGATTTATCCAAAGGCCTTGGGCAGCTTGGCAGTATTTATGCTGATGTCAAGGACAAGAACGAGTTTGACTGGTCTTCTATCTTAAATAACGCTTCCTTCAAAGAGCAATTTGGCGATATGCAAAACGTAACAGGGGAATATCAGGAAGCTTATGAAAAGTTTATCCAGGTAGTTTCTTCCTCCCCAAACGACCTAAAGGCCTGTCAAGGCGCTTTTAACGACCTTGCAACCGCTTATATCTACAATTCTGGAGTGCTCCAGAATGTGACGGAAGAAACAAAGGGCGCAACCATATCCATGCTGGAACAAATGGGGATAGCCAATGCAAACGCGATTGTGGAAGCGGAACTGGCGGCGCAAGAGATATATTTAAAATTAACTACAAATGAATCAACTACATCTATCTATGACCAAATAGACGGATTGATTAAACATGGGGAAGTGTCAGAGCTTACCCGTTCTGCCCTATATAACCTTATAGTACAAATGGAGATATTTAAAAATATAAATTTGGGGGTAGGGAGCAAAATACTGGAGTTAGCAAAACTAGGAGAAGCACTTGGTATAACAGCAGATGCCGCACATTCTACTCAGGCATATATTGATGCTGTACGGTTTGCTGGACATTATGGTGGAGATGAAGCTGCAAATGGAGTTGTTATGGATATGTCTACTTATTATCAAGACGAAATAGCTAGAAGATATTCTTCTATTGGGGTTAATTATAAAGGCATTTCTAACAATACAACTAAAAATAAAGACCCAAAGAAAACACAAGAAGAGCAAAAAGAAACTAAAAAGACCATCGACTGGATTTCCCGTAAATTTGACATTATGGCAAAACAGTTAGATGTCATTAAAAAGAAAGCTTCCGAGGTTTATTCCACTTTTAAAAACCAGAATAAACAGCTCGATACTGCCATCGAAGAAATAGACGGGCAGATTGAAGTGTACAATAAAGCCTATACCAAGTACATGAAAAAGGCAAATTCTGTAGGGCTGGACGAAAATTTAGTAAAAAAAGTTAAGGACGGCTCCCTTAATATCAGTGACTATAAGGGTAAAACAGCAGAGGAAATTGAGCAATACAAGGAATGGTACGACAAAGCCCAGGATGTATTGGCAACAATTACGGATTTAAAACTGGAACAGAAGGAACTTGCCCGCCAAAAGCTCTCCAATATCGTAGACGATTACGACCGCAAGAAATCCTACCAGGAAGCACAGGCCGGTTTACGGGAAACAAAAATGGGCGACAAACCAAAAGAGAAAGATTATAACTACCTGATTAAGAAGCAGAACCACATGAAGACCAACCTGAAAAAGGAATACGACGAGTTAAATAAAGAGTTCCAGGGCCTGATGGACAAAGGCGTTATTAAGAAGTATTCCGATTCCTGGTATGAGTGGAAAGAAAAACTTGTGGACTGCAAGGTTGCCTTGGAGGAATGCGATAATGAAATAAAAGACCTGGCGAAAAGCATTATCGAATTGCGCTGGGAGAAGTTTGACGCAGCGATAGAAAAATTAACTGGGGTCCAGGACGCATTGAAAGACCTCACTACGTTCTTTGATGCAGATACATTTGACGGGACAAAGCTTACAAAAGCCGGTATGGCAAATATTACAGCGGCGTTCCAGGGGCTTGCCAATGTGAAACAGGAAATGGCAGATTACCAGTCGGCAAAGAAATGGATTGCGGCGCAGCTTACGAATGGGGATATTGACCAGGCGTACCATGACGAAAGGCTGAAGGAGCTAGAGGATGGGGAACGTCAGGCCGCCATTAAGATGAAGGAATACCGGGATAGTATCCTGGACATCTATATTCAGGGGATTGACGCAGAAACCGATGCTATGCGCGACCTAGTCCAGGCAAAGAAGGACGCGCTGGATGCAGAACGCGACCTCCACAATTACCGTAATTCCATTGCAGATAAGGAAGAGGACATTGTTATTCTCCAGAAAAAGATTGCCGAGCTTTCCAAATCTACCGACCGGAAGGACATCGCTCTCCGCCTGGAACTGGAGGAAGAGCTTGCCAACGCCCAGAAAGATTTATCGGAGGAACAATATAACCATGACATGGACTTAAAGCAGGGAGCTTTAGACCAGGAATTAGAAAGCTTTGAAAAAGCGCAGGAAGAAAAGAAGAAACAGGCAAAGAACAGTCTGGAGGAACAGGAACGTATTTTAAATGATTATCTCACAAGAGTACAGGATAATTATAACTCCACTATGGAGTACGCTTTAAAATACGCGGCGGAATATGGGATTAGTATGAGTGAATTCCTCTCTTCCCCTTGGGAAAAGAGCATACAGAAAGCGAAAGAATACAAAGATTTATTAGAAAATATTGACCCAAATGTTAAAGTCTCTACTTCTGCCGTTAATAAAAAGCAGAATGATTACCCGGAAAAAGCATGGACAGGGATAGGAGTCGCTGGCGATAAAAAAATTACTGGACAGGCAACCATTCAGTCCCCAAGCTCTACCGCAGAAAAAAAACTCCAGAATATTAGAGAGAAATCAAAAGATAAAAACACACTGATTCCAGGAACTGCAAAGAGAAAAATCAAGCTGAACGGCTATAAAAACGGCGTAAAAGACCTAAAGCGGGAAGAATTAGCAAGAATCAGCGAAAATGGCAACGGCGAAGTTATCTTGCGGCCAGGGGAAGGCTTACTTGCACCGCTCCAGCAGCATGATAATGTCCTAACCCACGCGCAAACAGAATCGCTAATGGGATGGAGCCAGGTAAATCCAATGGAATTTATGAGAACTATGAATCAGGCGCCTATCCGTCCGATTGCCGCCCAGAGCCAGCCGCCCCTTGTTATTGAGAGCGTAGATGCATCCGTCCATGTATCTGGGGTGACAAGGGATGAAATTAATAAAAAAACACAGGAATTGGTAAACGAAATCCCGAAAAAGATACTGAGAGAATACAGTACGCATGGTATACAAAGAATCATCTAATTTTAAAGAGGCATTTCCGCCCTCTTATTAAAACATTTAAATCGGTCAGATATAGTAATTGTAATAAAATTTTCGGAT
>CATKYY010000141.1 GCA_949841225.1 uncultured Acetivibrio sp. | reverse complement strand
CTTTAACTGATTTAGGCATAAATTTGATTTCTTCAGCGGTTCCAAGTTCGACCTTTGTTACACATAGATCTAATTTGTGTGTTGATTTTTTTGAGAAGACTACTTGGATTTATGAAGGTACTAATATATTTATGGGATCGAGAGTTACAACAGGTAGCTATTATTTTCAGGATACAGTTCAGGAGGGCTATTGGGCTACAAAGCAGGAAATTGAAACGCCGACAAGATTTTATAGAACACCTAATTATGATTCGCCAGATGTTTTGGCATATCAATCATACCTCAGTGGTGGATGGGCTGAATTTCCTAAGAATATAGTTCACTTTAATGTCGAGTTTTATACATATTAAATTTAATTAATTATTAAAGCTGGTTTCAAAATAAAGTTTTTTAAGTATAGTTATGGTATGATTTGTGTAAGGGGGGAGAATATATTTATAGAAAGAAATATTTATACATTATAGCAGGGATATTGCTTATTATCGCGACATATTTTTTTAACAGAGAATATAGGATGTATCAAATGAAAGCTATATTAAGAAATGTAAATGAAGATGATATAGCTTCTATAAGTATATATTATAAGGATGGAAGGGAGAATGGAAATAGCCTTTATTGGACTGAAAAAAAGGAGATACCTATTGAGCGGGAGGATTATAATAAGGTGTTTTTAGGGCTGTTAAGCTTAAGCTGCAAATATTACTCTGGGGACGTTTCGGGCAGAGTTTTGGGGCAAAAGGGGTATAGCTTTGATGAGGAATTAGGTATCAATGTTTGTTTTATTGATGGAAAGAGTAATTTAATAATTAAGCTTAATAGAAGTAGCAATAGGGGCTGGAGCTTTCTTTCTTTTAGTACTGATTATATCTATGATTTATCGCTAACCTGTTCTGTAGACAGTGAAGAGATAAGGAGATATATGAGTACTGTTGTTGGCGAGTAAGAGGGCTAATAGATATTTTGTAAATAAAAGCTTTTGCAGGATAAAGTCCTGCAAGGGCTTTTTTTAATAAAAATCTGCCTCTTGACAAATACTAAGAAGAATAGTATAGTACCAATATACCCCCACGGGGTATAAGGAGGCGAAAATTAAAAATGAAAGAGGAAACTTATCTGATTGAAGGAATGACCTGCGCTTCTTGCAGCGCTGCGGTGGAGCGCGTTACCCGGAAGCTGGAGGGCGTGGAACGAAGCGACGTCAATTTAGCTACGAACCGTATGGTTATCTGTTACGATGAAGAGCTGGTGACTCCTGAAAAAATAAAAGCAAAGGTGGAAAAGGCGGGCTTTGGGATTAAGGAATATGAAGAGCCCGTTTTGCAAAGGACAGAATCGGTGAAGGAAGGGCATTTGCAGAGCGTTTCTGCCGAAAGAGATACAGACCCGGAAGAGGAAGAAATAAAGTCTGCAAAACAGCGTTTGATTGGCGCGTTTTTATTTACCATACCATTATTTTATATTGCTATGGGCCACATGGTTCCGGGCGGTACGCCGGTGCCGGAGCTTTTGGCTATGGAAAAGTATCCTACAAATTTTGCCCTGATTCAGTTATTGCTAACTATACCAGTACTTTATTTTGGGCGTAATTTTTATTTGAAGGGATTTAAAACCCTGTTTCATGGAAATCCGAATATGGATTCCCTGGTAGCGATTGGTACTACCAGCGCTTTTGTTTACAGCCTGGTTATGACTTTTTTGATACCCATCAATATGAAATACGCGCACCAGTTATATTATGAATCGGCGGCTGTTGTTGTGGCGTTGGTTATGTTTGGAAAATATTTGGAGAAAAACAGTAAAAAGAAGACGAAGGGCGCAATTAAGAAGCTGATGGAGCTGACCCCGGATACGGCGATACTGCGGACTGCTTCCGGTGAAAAGGAAGTTCCTGCCAGAGAGCTTTCCAGGGGAGACATAGTGATTGTAAAGCCGGGAGCTAAGATTCCGATGGATGGAAAGGTCGTCGGCGGTGAAAGCAGTGTGAATGAGGCGATGCTTACAGGAGAAAGTATTCCGGTGGAAAAGAACGCTGGGGACGAGGTCATCGGCGGAAGTATTAACTATAATGGAGTTATGGAAATAGAAATTACCAGGACCGGCGCAGATACTACCCTGTCAAAAATCATTAAAATGATGGAGGATGCGCAAGGGAAGAAGGCGCCAATTTCTAAAATAGCAGATAAGGTGGCGGGGGTCTTTGTACCGGTGGTTATGACTATTGCTTTTGTAGCGGCAGTCGGCTGGCTTCTGGCAGGGCAGGACATAGCTTTTGCTTTGAATGTGTTTGTTTCCATTTTGGTAATCGCCTGCCCATGCGCGCTGGGTCTTGCAACGCCGACGGCAATTATGGTAGGTACGGGACTGGGAGCCAGTAACGGTATTTTGGTACGCTCCGGCGAAGCCTTAGAGCAGGCGCATAAAATAGATGCTGTTGTTTTGGATAAAACAGGAACGATTACAGAAGGTAAGCCAGTGGTGACGGAAATAGTCTGCCAGAGTATGGAAAGGGGAGATATTCTCCGTATCGCGGCTTCTGTAGAAACAGCATCAGAACATCCTTTAGCAAAGGCGATTGTAAAGGCAGCCCAGAAAGAGGGGCTTACTCTTGAGAAAGTAGAGAATTTTGTAAGCCTTACTGGAATGGGCGTACAGGCGAAGCTTTCTGGACAGAGGGAAATCCTGGTAGGCAACCGCAGGCTTTTTGAGGAAAAGGGCCTGGATCTCGCAGCTTATGAAGCGGATATAGAGCGTTTGGCTGGAAAGGGGCAGACTCCTATGCTGGTAGCCATGGAAAGACAAACAGTTGGTATTATCAGCGTAGCTGATGTAATAAAGCCAACCAGCAGAGAGGCTGTTGATACAATGAAGGGCTATGGGCTGAAGGTTTATATGCTGACCGGGGATAACCGGAGAGCGGCAGAATATATTGGCGCTCAGGCCGGAGTAGATGAAATCATAGCGGAGGTGCTTCCAGATGACAAGGCAAAGGTAGTGGAGCGTTTGCAAAAGGAAGGAAAACGGGTTATGATGATTGGGGACGGTATCAATGATGCCCCTGCTCTGGTTCAGGCGGACGTAGGCTGCGCTATTGGAAGCGGCAGCGATGTAGCGATTGATTCCGGGGATGTAGTACTGATGAAATCCGATTTAAGGGACGCCGCCAAAGCAATCCATTTAAGCCGCCTTACGATTGCAAATATCAAGCAGAATTTGTTTTGGGCATTTTTCTATAATACTATTGGTATTCCTGTAGCGGCAGGAGCCCTTTATCTAGTAAACGGGATGCTTTTAAGCCCGATGATTGGCGGCTTCGCTATGTCTTTAAGCTCCGTATGCGTGGTAACGAATGCTCTGAGACTTAGGACAAAGAAATTGTAGGGAAAGGGGGATGAAATTGGAGGAAGAAAAAGAGGGCTGCGAATGTAAAAAGCATAAGCATAGAGAAGAGAAGGAATACAAAGACCTGATTACACGGCTGAACCGGATTGAGGGCCAGGTCAGGGGAATTAAGGGAATGGTAGAGAATGAATGCTATTGCGTGGAGATTTTAACTCAGGTTTTGGCTGTTCAGTCGGCTTTGAATGGGTTTAATAAAAAGCTTTTGGAAAATCATATTAAAACCTGCGTTGTAGATGATATAAAGGCAGGAAATGAAGAAGTGGTGGAAGAACTTTTAAATACCTTGCAGAAAATAATGAAATAATTTTATTTTAATAAAAAATAAGGAGGAAATAAGGTATGACAACGTTAAAGGTAGAAGATATGCATTGCGGGAAATGTGTGGAAAGAATCAGCAGGGTGCTGGATGCAGCGGATATTAAGTATAGCGTATCTCTGGAGGATAAAACAGTAACAATAGACGGCTGCGAGCATTGCGTTAAGACGGCTATTGAGGAATTGGATGATATTGGTTTTTCAGCGGTTGTGGCAGAATAATAAAATCAGGAGCTTTTGCCGCCTTAGTACTACAGCGAATTTTTTGAAATTAGAAAGGGCGGCGCGGCGGCCTTTCTAATTTCAAAAAATTCGCTGTAGTGTGAAAAAATGCAGAGCAGATCAGGTTTTTTGAAATCTGACCTGCTCTGCTTCTTTTGCTTGTTTTAGAAGGAATTTATAACGTTTTTGCACAGCGTTGAGCTCGTAGATATAACAGTCAATTAGGTCTGGATCCAATACGTTTTCAAAATTAGCATAGGCGGCATCCATAGCTGATTTTACTTCTGAAAGCTGCGCTTGTATTAATTCCTGCTCTAGTTCCTGGGGGGTTTTTCCGCGTTTTAATAGCAGTCTGCCAAACAATCGGCCTCATCCTTTCTGGAAAGTTTTGTATTATAAGTATAAGCGGATATTTATGGTTTTATTCTTTTATAGAAGCTCATTTGGAAAATAAAGTAAAGAGTGAAAAAATAAGGCATAGTTTATTATTTTAGAAAATATAATAGTAAAAAAACAGGACAGGATAAGAATGAAGTTATTAGAAACCGTTATAAATGTTTTACTAAGGGCAGTTTTTGGAGGAATTGGAATTTATACTTTAAATAGTATTTTTCAGTATGCAGGAATACGGGCGATTGTTGGAATTAACGTTAAAACGATAGCTACGGCAGGCATCCTTGGGCTGCCAGGGGTCTTTCTTTTATATGGAATTATGTTTTATTATGGGGTCAGGACCTATTGACAAAATAAAAAAGCTGTGATAGTATAATGCTACAAGAAAGGAGGGAAGAGAGTTATAAGGATTTTAACCGTTGGGCTTTTGATAGCCGCCGCGGTAGAGGATATGCAAGACTGCCAGATTTCCAACCGAATTATTCTGGCGGGACTGCTGCTAGGAATTTTTGAAAAAATACGACAAAACGGATACATAGGAATTGTTGAATTCCTTTTTGGGATTTCTGTTCCAATTCTGTTTCTTTGGTGGTTGTTTCGTTTCAAGATGTTAGGCGCCGGAGACATTAAATTGTTATCTGTTATTGGAGGGATTTTTGGAGTTCCTTTTGTTATAAGGGTTATGGTTGCTGCTTTTTTTCTGGGAGCAGTGATGTCTGTATTTCAGTTGCTCAGGCATAAAAGCCTTGGGTATCGTCTGCATTATCTTGCAGAATATGTTTCCTATTATTTTAAAACAAAAGAAATAAAGCCTTATTATGTGAAGGAGAGAGATGGAACAAAGCCGGTTGTGCATTTTGCGGCGGCTGTTTTGGGTGGTTTTGTTTTATCTGTTATTTAGAACATATCTGAAAAAGGGGGAAAGATTTGAAGAGGGGTGTGCTGATTATATGCGACCGGGAGGAGGTATACGCCCGGCGTTTGATGGATTATTTGAACCGAAAGGGGCGGTTCTTTGAAATCTGTGTTTTTACAGCGGTAGATGCTTTGCTTGATTATGTCCGCAGCCACAAGGCAGATATTTTGCTTATTGAGGAGGAGCTTTGGGAGGATGGGCTTTTGGGGCGGGCGGCAGGCAAAATTATTTTGCTTTCTGAAAGCGCTAAGGTACATAGGGAGGATTCCCGCGCTGTTATTTACAAGCTCCAGTCGGCAGAAAATATTGAGAAAGAAATTATGGGCTGTTATGCTGCGGAGGATGAAGGAGAGTTTCCGGGGCTGGAAATAGGACAAGGCATAGAGCTTTGGGGCGTGTTTTCTCCTGTTGGGGGCAGTGGGAAAACAACCTTTGCATTGGCTCTGGGAGAATGGCTGGCAAAGAGAAAAAATGTTTTATACCTGAATTTTGAAAGCTTTGGGAGTCTTGTAGGGAATGGGAGCTATAGGGGCGGAATGACGGATTTGCTTTATTATGTAAAGGAAAGGAAGGAAAATCTGTATTCGCTGCTTCCAACCCTGGCAGAGAAGCGGCAGGAGCTGGACTGCATTCTACCTGTGGATTATTATGGGGATTTACTGTCTGTTGAGAGGGAAGATGCGGATTATTTGGTTAGCCAGTTAGAAAGAAGCCAGTATGAAACAGCTATTTTAGATTTTGGCTGCCAGACGCCTGCGCTTTTTACTCTTTTAGCAAGATGTCATCGTATATTTTTGCCAAGACAGAGGGAAGAAGCACAGGGGAAGCTGGCAGCTATGGAAAGAAGCCTTAGAATAGAAAACAGAGAGGAGCTTTTCCTTCGGATGGAGAAGGTTTTAGTGCCGAATGTACGGGGGTCGGAAATGGAGCGGTTTTTATGGGGAATAACCAAGAACGGGTAGAGGGGTTAAAAAAACAATGGAGGGAGGAAATACAACAAAAGCTTTGCCAGCTTCCTGAATTGACGGACGCGGAAGTAAAAGAACGGATTGAGGAGCTTATAATAAAGCGTGGAAGAGAAGCTTTTTTGGGT
>CATKYY010000140.1 GCA_949841225.1 uncultured Acetivibrio sp. | reverse complement strand
TGTCTGAGGTTGCTCCGGGAAAAAGCATTGGAGGCAGCCATTTTGGGAATTATGAGGGACTTCTGCCGGAAGGTAAGACCTATTATGAATGCGATATTAACAGCGACGGAGGTTATCGTGGGGCAGAAAGACTTGTTTATTCAGAAGACGGCTGTATTTATTATACAGGGGATCATTATAAAACCTTTGAACTGCTCTATGGGGAGGAATAGGGGATGAAAACAGTTTATTTGGATGCTTTAAAGCTGTGTAAACGAGAGGAAGCGCATTGCTACTTGCAGGAGCAGTTGGGGCTGCCGGGTTATTATGGAAAAAACCTGGATGCCCTTTACGACTGCCTGACGGAGATGGGCGGGCTGAATCTTATTTTAGAGCAAAGCGATGCGGCAGGCGGTTATTTCCCTGCCGTTTTAGCTGTGCTGAAGGATGCAGCGGGGGAAAGAGAGGATATAAAGCTCCAAAGAGCTGAGGAGGCTGGAAGAACAGCGCAGAAGGCGGCGCGGGAACGGAGTTAAGAATGAAAAAGGATTTAACCCAGGGAGCTGTGGTAAAAACAATGCTTTTGTTTGCAGGGCCTATGATTTTAGGAAATCTTTTGCAGCAGGGATATAATATTGCAGATGCTTTAATTGTGGGGCGTTTTTTAGGCGCGGATGCCCTGGCGGCGGTAGGAGCGGCTTATACGCTGATGACCTTTCTTACCTCTATTTTGATTGGCCTTTGTATGGGAAGCGGAGCTCTTGTATCTTTGTCTTTTGGCAGACAGGATGAAAAGAAAATGAAAAACAGCGTGACGGCTTCCTTTTGGTTTATCGGGGCGGTGACAATTTTCATGAACCTTTTGAGTTTTGCTTGCCTGGATGGAATTATTCGGCTTTTAAAGGTGCCGCCGGAGCTTCAGGAAATGATGCGCGAGTATGTGTGGATTATATTTTTGGGGATTTTCTTTGTATTTTTATATAATTATTTTGCTTTTCTTTTACGGGCCATTGGAAATTCTGTTACTCCGTTGTGGTTTTTAGGAAGCGCGGCGGTTTTGAATGTATTGCTGGATTTGCTGTTTGTCGTCCGTTTCCATTGGGGAATCGCAGGAGCGGCTTATGCGACGGTGGCTTCCCAGGCGGTTTCAGGTATTGGCATTGGGCTGTACGCCTGGCTTAAAGAACCGTCTTTGCGGCTTACAAAAGAAAAGCTTTGGCCAGACAGGAAAACGACGGCGGAGGTAATGCGGTTTTCTGTAGCCGCCAGCATTCAGCAGTCGGTAATGAATTTTGGAATATTGATGATACAGGGGCTGGTAAACAGCTTTGGGACGGCGGTTATGGCGGCGTTTGCCGCGGCGGTGAAAATAGATTCCTTTGCTTATATGCCGGCCCAGGAGTTTGGAAATGCATTTTCTATTTTTATTTCCCAGAATTTTGGGGCGGGAAAGGACGAGAGGGTAAAGAAAGGGGTAAAAAGCGCTTTTGGTGTGTCGATTGCCTTTTGTCTGGCTATATCGGCGATTATCTTTTTAGCGGCCCCTTAT
This sequence comes from uncultured Acetivibrio sp., assembly GCA_949841225.1. GTDB lineage: Bacteria > Bacillota > Clostridia > Lachnospirales > Lachnospiraceae > Velocimicrobium. The sequence goes on along the minus strand of CATKYY010000140.1, from coordinate 4,816 downwards.
TTTATGCTCTTATATATTGGACCGGAAGAGGCGCAGATTATTGGAATTGGAGTAGACTACCTCCGGGTGGAAGGAGCTTTTTACTGCGGGATTGGTTTGCTTTTTTTACTGTATGGGTATTATCGTGGAATTGGAAAGCCGGAGATGTCGGTGGTACTTACTGTGATTTCTCTGGGAACCAGAGTTTTATTAGCGTATCTTTTGGCGCCGATACCAGCAGTAGGAGTTTACGGTATTTGGTGGGCTATTCCCATCGGCTGGATTCTGGCCGATGCCGCGGGGCTTTTCTATATGAGGCGGGTATCGTAACGGTAGTCCCTGCTTCCATAATCTAAGGAAGGAGAGAGCGGAAAAGGGATGAAATTAGAGGCAAGCTTTCGTTTGGTACGAAGTAAGAGGAAAACGTTGGGGATTTGCGTTTATCCCTCTGGGGAGGTAGTTATCCGGGCGCCGGAGAGGATGTCCAGGGAAGAGATTTGGAGGCTGGTAGAGACAAAGGCCGAATGGATTGGAAGGAAATTGGCCGAGCTTAAGGAGGAAGAAGGAAATCTGGAAGAGGCAGCTCCAAAGCATAGGTATTTTCCGGGGGAGGTTTTCCTTTATTTAGGCGGACAGCTTGTTTTAGAAACGAGAGAAGAAGGTAAAAAAAGACCGGAGGCTTTTTTAGAAGAGGACCGGCTGGTGATTTTTGGAGGAGATGGGAAACCGGAACAGCGGCGAAGGGTTTTGGAGAGCTGGTACCGAAAAGCGGCAAGCCAGTACATTGGGCAACGGATTGCTTATTATGCGGAGCAGATAGGAGAATACCCGGAAAATATCAGAATAAAGGAACAAAAACGACGCTGGGGAAGCTGCAGCAGCAAAAGAAACCTTAATTTTAATTGGAGGCTTATTATGGCGCCGCCGGAAATTGTAGATTATGTAGTGGTTCATGAGCTTTGCCATTTAAAGCATTTGAACCACGGTTTAGAATTTTGGCAGTTGGTGGAAAGGTTTTTACCAGATTATAAGGAAAGAAAACAGTGGCTGTTTGAAAATGGAAAGTATTTGAGATGGTAGAGGAGGAATCTGATTTGAAAATTACTTATATTGGGCATAGCGGTTTTTTGGTAGAAATGCCGGAGTGCTGTTTTTTATTTGATTATTATGAAGGAGAGCTTCCCAAAATGGATTCAGAGAAGCCGCTGTATTTGCTCTCCAGCCATTCCCACCCGGACCATTTTAATCCGGCGGTGTTTGACTTGCTAAAGGGCCAGAAACTGGCGGGAGGTATATTTTCTAAGGATATTTATGAAAGCCGGATCAAAGAGGGGATAAAAAAGTGGTTTGTAGAGCCGGAGAAACTATATGAGCTTCCTTTGGAGGTAAAGGTGGAGACTTTCCGTTCTACAGATAAGGGAGTAGCCTTTTTAGTTACAGTAGGCAACAATGTTATTTATCATGGAGGTGATTTAAACGATTGGATTTGGGAAGGAGAGCCAGAGCAGGAAAACCATTCTATGAGCGGCAGATACCAAAAGGAAATTAAAAAGCTGGCCGGGAGGAGAATAGATGCGGCCTTTGTACCTTTGGATTCAAGGCAGGAAAGGTATTATGACAGGGGAATGCTGTATTTTCTGGAGCATACAGAGGCAAAAAAGGTGATTCCTATGCATTTTTGGAAAAAGCCGGAAATCATAGACAGGTTTTTAAAAGAGCACGGCGGATATGAAAACCGGGTGCTTCCTCTTTGCAAGCCCCAGGAATCAACCTGGATTTAGACGATACTGTTGGTTTTTATTTATGCACAAAGAAGCGGTGCAGAAAAGAGGTTGAAATGGAATTTAAAATGGTACATGAGAATTATAATGTAAGGGATTTGGAAAAATCTATGGCGTTTTATAAGGAAGCATTAGGGCTTTCGGAAAAAAGGAGAAAAAATGGGGAGGGATTTATCATTGTCTATCTGGGGAATGAGGCCAGTGATTTTGAATTGGAGCTGACCTGGCTTTCCGACCATGAGAAAGCGTATGATCTGGGGGAATGTGAATTCCATTTGGCTTTTTGCGTTGAAGATTTTGAGGAAGCTCATGCCCTCCATGAAAAAATGGGATGTATTTGTTTTGAAAATAAGGAAATGGGGATTTATTTCATCACAGACCCAGATGGCTATTGGCTGGAAATCATTCCTCAAAACAGTTAAAGAAGACAGAATGTATAAAAAAAGTTGTATTTACTGTAAAATTTTGTGCATTTGTTGCAAATAAGACGGAAGTTTGTTAAAATAATATTGTAGTAAATCTAGAACCTCCAGGCGGCCGCCGGGAGGTTTTGGTTTTCAGGCGTTGGCTGTAGCGTTGGTAGGATTGCCGATAGTCTGGTAAAAATTCAGATGGGGGAGTTTTATGTTAACGAATATTTTATGTATTATATTTTTACTTCTGTCATTTATCCTGCTTCTGGCTCTGTTTTTGTATACCAGGGCTTTGGACGGATTTGGGAAGAGGATGGAGCAAATCGCGAAAGGGGATTTAACTAGGAAAATAAGGAATTTTCATAATCCTGGGATGAGTAAGGCAGTTGGATTTACCAATGCTTTTATTACGAACGTCCGCAGGCTGGTTGGGAAATCTACGGAAAGTTGCGACAAGATTTTGAATTATTGTGAAGAAATCAATGAAAAAATGAGAAATATTAAGGGAAAGGTTCAGGAGAACGCAGCGGCGGTAACAGCGATTTCTAAGCATATGGACAGCCAGCAAAAGCAGACTTTACTGGTAAAAAGGGATATAGAGGAAATTGTGGTTCGCCAGGAGGACGTTATTCAGAATACCAATACCTTAAAGGATCTGGCTATAGATATGCAGGGGTCAATTCAGGAAAGTAACGCTATGTTCGGCCAGCTAATGGAAAAAATTCAAGGCTCTCTGGGTTTGGAAGAGGAGCTGTCAGGGAAGCTAAAGGAATTAAATGGGGAGACAGAGGAAATTCGCGCTATTTCTGATACAGTGAAGGATATAAGCGAGACGACGAATATGCTTTCCTTGAACGCAACGATTGAGGCGGCAAGAGCCGGAGAAGCAGGGCGGGGTTTTGCTATAGTGGCAGAAGAAATTCGCAAGCTGGCTGAAATGAGCGCTTACCAGGCAGAGCAGATACAAAGGCTTACAAATAAGGTAGAGGCCAGGATTTCAGAAGCCTATGAAACGATGGGGACAAATTTAAAGATGATGCAGGCTTCTTATGAGTATGCAGAAAATACCAGTGAAAGTTTTACGGCCATCGAAAGAGGCAGCGAAAGCACTCTTTTGTCCGTGGAAAATATTACATCGTCCGTAGGTCAGCAGGAGACAAAGCTTAAAAATATAGAAATGGCAATTAACACAATTTCTGATTTTGTGCTTCAAACAACAGAAGAGGTAAAAGAATCGGCCCAGCATTCCCAGGGCCAGTTGGATCTGATTAATGAAATTGCAGGTAATATTACGGAGCTTGGCTCTATGAATGGAGATATGGCGGGAACTATATCCTCGTTTGCAAAAAATTATGTGTTGGATGGGACAACAAAGGAGTATATCCAAAATGCCATTCAAATTTTGGGGCGGATCGCTAAGGAAAACGCTGTTATTTCTTTAAGAGAGGAAAGCTGCAATAAGACCTTGCGGGAATATATCCGAAAATATCCGTTTTTCTGTCTTTTGACGGTAATGGACGGCAGGGGAGATACGGTAGGAATTACTTTGGAGGAAGGACTCAGAGAGGAACTATATGCAAATTTTGCTCACCGTCCTTATTTTAAAGAGTCTATTCAGGGAAAAATTTATCAGTCGGAACCGTATATTTCCACGGATACCAACGGATACTGTATCGCCCTTTCCGTACCAGTTTACACAGGAGAAAAGGCTGCCGGTATTGTAATGGCAGACCTTTCCCTGGGACAGTAAGGAAAATTTGCAAAGCAAATTTTCCTTACTGTCCTTTTTCTTCATTTTTAGGTTCGCAGGTCAAACGCAATCCCAGCTTTTGGAAGGTCCGTTCGTCTACTGGAGATAAAAGAACGCTGGAATGGATTTCGCATCCCCGGAGCTTTGGAAGCTGTTCTAAAGCCAGGCGGGCAGCCGGGCTGGCAGAAGCGCTGGCAGAAAGGGCGATTAGGATTTCATCCGTATGGAGCCTTGGATTTAAGCTTCCTAAATAGGAGGTTTTCAAAGTCTGGATTGGTTCAATGGCCTGGGGCGATACCAGATGAGTATCATGGTCGATATCCGCAATCGTCTTTAGGGCGTTTAAGAGGGCGGCGGCCGAGGCTCCTAAGAGATCGGAGGTTTTCCCGGTAACAATTTTTCCATCAGAAAGCTCAATAGCCGTAGCCGGATGGCCGGTCTTTTCTTCCCGTTCCATAGCGGCTTTTACAACCTGGCGGTTTTCAATGGTAACGTTGGCCTGGTTCATCAAAAGCTCCAGCTTTAAAAGAGTTTCCCTTGAATCAACGCCCCGTTTGATGCCGCAGAGACATTGGTAATAGCGATAGATGATTTCCTGACGGGAGGCCTCCTGGCATATGCTGTCGTCAACAATACAGCTCCCCGCCATATTTACTCCCATATCCGTAGGGGACTTGTAAGGGCTTTTCCCCAGGATTTTTTCAAATATAGCGTTTAAGACCGGAAAAATTTCTACGTCCCGGTTATAATTTACGGTGGTTTCTCCATAGGCATCCAGGTGGAAGGGGTCGATCATATTGATGTCGTTTAAGTCCGCGGTAGCGGCTTCATAGGCCAGATTGACAGGATGCTTTAAGGGCAGGTTCCAGATAGGGAAGGTTTCAAATTTAGCG
>CATKYY010000139.1 GCA_949841225.1 uncultured Acetivibrio sp. | reverse complement strand
ATGCTTCGTTCGACTTGCATGTGTTAAGCACGCCGCCAGCGTTCATCCTGAGCCAGGATCAAACTCTCAAATTTAAGTTTATCCATCAGGTTTTAGCTTGGCTAATTTATCCTTGATTTCTGTTTTTTAGGTTCGCCTTAGATTTCTCCAAGACGCGTTCTCTGAATTTTCTTCTTAGAATTTTCAGGGTTGTTTCACTGTTTAATTATCAATGTTCTAACTTTGTCTATTTCTTTTTGTTGACCTCTGTGTTATCAACGTATTATATGATACCACATTGTTTTCTCTTTGTCAACAACTTTTTTAAATTTTTTAATTTTTTAAATTTTTTATTTTATTCAAAAAATTAAAAAAACGGAGAAGGAGGGATTTGAACCCTCGCGCCGCTATTAACGACCTGCACCCTTTCCAGGGGTGTCCCTTCAGCCTCTTGGGTACTTCTCCAAATAAGCTAATACTTTTATAACTATAAATTGTTTTACAGCTTGTCTACTGTGAACGGAGAAGGTGGGATTCGAACCCACGGCCCCTTTCGGAGTCACCGGTTTTCAAGACCGGCTCCTTAAACCACTCGGACACCTCTCCAAACGCTGCTTGAACAGTATAACATCCTCACAAATAAAAGTCAAGCGCTTTTTGCAACTTTTTTCCTCATTTTAAATAATTTTCCAAAAAAGCCTGTGCTATCGCTATATCCTCCGGCGTTGTTATCTTTATATTTTGATAATATGCTTCTACTAAATGAATTTTATACCCCGTCATCTGCTCCAATACCATGGCGTCGTCCGTCACCTGTATCTGAGAGCCCATAAGAAGTTTTTGATAGGCATTATAAATTAATGAATAAGAAAATACCTGAGGCGTTTGTACCTGCCATACCAGCTCCCGCTTTGGCGTAGAACTTACATTCTTATTTTCATCTGCTATTTTAATCGTATCCTTTACTGGCATTCCGGCAATACAAGCCTTATACCGCCTTACTTCTTCTAAAAGCTTATGAATCAGCTCCGGCGTCAAGAAGGGTCTCGCCCCGTCGTGGATAAACACATAACCGTTTTTCTCCATGGAAGCAGTATTTAAGGCCTGCAATCCAGCTGCTACGGAAAGATAACGCTCTTTTCCGCCCGGAATAATCCTGCTTACCTTTTTTAATTCAAATTTTTCAACAATTTCCTTTCGGCAGTAGGCTTCCTCTCCCTTTCCTACAACGAGCGCAATTTCATCTACCTCGCTCTCTTCAAAAGCCTGTAAGGAGTACAAAAGAATCGGCCGATCTTTAAGCATAAGATACTGCTTTGGTCTATCCGCCTGCATCCTTTTTCCCTGCCCTGCTGCCAAAACGACTGCCGCCGTTTTTTCCTTTTCCATTTTAATACCCTATGTCTTTCCTGCCTGCATAATAGTTAAATGTCTTATCTCTGCCCCAGCTTCAAGCTTGGTACCGCGTTCAAATCCCATCCATGCCGGGTTCCTTTTTTATATTCATAATAGCCGGCAACGCCAATCATCGCGCCGTTATCTGTACAATAAACCGGAGACGGATAGCTAAGCCTTAACCCGTTTTCCCTGCAGGCTTTTTCCATCCCTTCCCTTAATCCAGAATTAGAAGCTACGCCTCCGGCCAGAGCTACCCTGTCAAAGCCATATTCTTTTGCCGCTGCTATGGTATGAGAAACCAGCACGTCCACAACCGCCGCCTGAAAAGAGGCGGCTACGTCTGCCTTACAAACCGCTTCTCCCTTCATACTACAAGAATTCAGATAATTAAGCACTGACGATTTCAGACCGCTAAAACTGAAATCATACTCCGAATCCGCTATCTTTGCTCTTGGAAATGCAATAGCCTCTGGATTTCCCTCTTTAGAAAGCCTGTCTATCTTCGGGCCTCCCGGATAGCCAAGACCGATTGCTCTCGCCACCTTGTCAAAGGCCTCGCCGGCCGCATCATCTCTTGTTTTTCCAATAATTTCATACTCGCCGTAATCCTTCACAATTACCAGATGCGTATGTCCTCCCGAAACAATCAGACACAAAAAAGGAGGCTCCAAATCCTTGCGCTCAATAAAGTTAGCAGATACATGTCCTTCAATATGATGCACGCCTACCAAAGGCTTTTTTGCTCCATAAGCGATAGCCTTGGCCGCAGCTACTCCTACCAGCAGGGCTCCCACCAGTCCCGGCCCATAGGTTACAGCTATAGCGTCTATGTCTTGAAGCTCTGTCTTAGCCTCTTCCAAGGCTTCCTCTATTACCTGGTTAATTTTTTCTATATGCTTCCTGGATGCAATTTCAGGAACAACGCCCCCATATACCTTATGCAGCTCTATTTGAGAGGAAATTACATTCGACAAAATCTCTCTTCCATTTCGGACGACGCTTGCCGCCGTTTCATCGCAGGAGGACTCAATTCCTAAAATCAATATATCCTTATCCATGTTCCGCCTCACTTCCCGCCATTTTCTATTCTACATCTATTCCCTGGCCGCTTATCTGTTCCCAACCCAAAATTTTCCAGCGGTCAGTCTCATCCGCCTGGAGTAAAAACTGCTCGTAAGTCTTCATCGGCTGCTCTCCGGATGCCTTCGTTGTAAAAATTATAACTACTCTTGCTACCTCTTTACCATTCAGCTCCCCAAACTCTATTTGGCTGGACTGCTGCACCGTATAACTCATAATTGTTTTGGATTCTTTTTCATAGGCCGCCACATCGGCATCCAGCTTATCCAGCTGTTCTTTTCTTTCATTTTTTTCCAAAAGCTCCTGGGAATATAAAACTCTTACCTGGTCAAAAAGCGCCTCAAACTGCTCCTTTGTCAGTTTCGGTTTTTCTTTTCTATTATAAAGACATTTCGTTATCTCACCATATAGCTTTACCACCTCTCTGGGCGTTCCCGGATAGTTCCCCTCCAGATTGCGGCTGATAAGCTTTTCCGCCTTTGTTTTCGGCGTTTTTTCCTCTATTTTGCTAGCCCTTGCAAAATAGGCATAAATAATAACCGCCGCCAATACTGCCATAATCAATACGGTATAAATAATCTTCTGCGTTGACTTCTTCATTCAATCCCGCCCTTCTGCTCATCTTTATCAAACTCTATAGTTACGCTTCTTCTGTCCCAGCCCAGCTGCGCCCTTGGAAATACCTTCAAAAGCTCCCTCTGGTACTGCTCCGGCCGAACAAGAGACGGGCTGTAGTGAGTCAGCCACATTTCCTTTACATTTGCTTTTTTTCCAAGCTCCGCCGCTTCATAAAAGGTCATATGCTTATATTCCCTTGCCTTCCCGGCCTTTTCTCTTTCTCCATACATGCCCTCGCAGATAAATAAATCCGCCTCCTTTGCATGCTCTATAATGGCCTGGGTCGGACGGGTATCCGTACAATAAGTAAGCTTAATCCCTTTCCGCTCCGGCCCCAAAACCATATCCTTGGTGTAAAGCTTTCCATCGCACAAAACCTCTTCTCCTTTCTGAAGCCTGTTCCATGCTTTTTTCGGCACCTGGTTTTCCATTGCCTTTTCCACCATAAAACGCCCGGCCCTTGGCACCAAAAGACTGTATCCATAGCAGGTAACATTATGGTTCACCCGAAAAGCCTCAATCACATAACCATTTACCTTTAATTGCTCGAAAGGCCCGGAAAGCTCAATAAATTGAAGCGGAAAAGGAAGCTCCGGCGCAATAACCCGCAAAGCATTTACTACCTTTTCTAATCCCTTAGGGCCAATCATCGTAACCGGCTCTTTCCGGTCCGCATTTCCCATAGAAAGCAAAAGCCCCGGCAGCCCGCTGATATGGTCTCCGTGGTAATGAGTAAAACATATGGTATCAATAGGGTGGAAGCTCCACCCCTTTTCCTTTATTGTAATCTGCGTTCCCTCGCCGCAGTCAATTAACAAGCTGCTTCCGTTCAGCCTCGCCATCAGGGATGTCAGCCATCTTCCCGGCAGGGGCATCATCCCGCCAGTTCCAAGCAAACATACATCTAACATATAAAATCCTCCAAATTTCCCAGAGTTTGTTTGAAATTTTTAAATCTGCCGCGAGGCTGTTCTTTTTTATACAGCCTCAGTCTGATTCTTCTTTTTTAATGGAATCTGAAAGCCTGCAACCCATGCATCATAACAGGCTTCACAAAGACAAAATTCATCAATCTCTAAATCCTTTTTAGAGAAATACCCCCACTGCTTCTCTACCTGGAGACAATCCTCCTTCAGAATTCCTTTTTCTATCTTAAGTTCTTTTCCACACTGATTGCATCGCATATTCTCTATCCTCCCAAAGATTGTATACTACCATTGGTAGAATAGCATGGCTTGACCACAATTTCTAGTGGTAATTACTGTCATAGCCATTTCAAATAAGCCACATAATATTAGCATCCTCTTTGGGCTTTTCATAAAATCCTCTGCGGATTCCTAACGAGCGGAAGCCAAGCTTTTCATAGAGCCGGATAGCCGCCTCATTGCCGACGCGTACCTCCAGGGTAAACGCATCCTGGTTTTTTTCCCTTCCCAGCTCTAAAAGATAACAAAGCATACCATAACCGACCCCCTTCTGCCGGAAGTCCTCCCGCACTGCAACATTGTTAATCTGGCCCTCGCCCGCTACCATCCAAAGCCCGCAATAGCCTGCGATTTCATTTCCCTCTTCTGCAACGATGTATATATGATTTTCATTTTTGATTGAAATCGAAAAATCCTCCCGCGTCCATGGCTGTGAAAATGTTTTATTTTCAATTTCGCATACCTGGTCTAAATCCTTCTCCTCCATCCAACGGAATCTCATCTGGATCACCTTTCCTTTTGCGCCGCTTCCCTCTCCCGTTCTGCCTGGGATTTCCTGAGATATACGGGCTTATGCTCTGCCGCGCTCTCCTGCTTTCCCTCTTTATATAAGACTTCCGCCCGAACCGCTACTGCCGCCGCCCGCTGCATACCCATATGAGCCGGGGCAAATATCACATCCACCCTGGCCTGTTCCCGGATGATTTCCTGAAATACTGGTACGCCGTCTCCCAGAAAAACCGAAGGCTTTCCAAGACTGTTTATCTCCTCAATAATTTCCTCAATGCTAACTGCCTTCTGCTCCGAAAGCACGCAAAATCTATCTCCTTCAAAAGCATAAAGCCCTGTGTATACTTGATTTCTCCGGGCATCCATAATCGGACATATAACCCGGCTGCAACCGAACATATTATAGGCCAGACCTTCCAGGGTAGGAACGCCGATAATCGGCTTCTGTAAAGCTAGCCCCAGGCCCTTTGCTGTCGAAGAACCAATTCTAAGCCCGGTAAAGGAACCTGGTCCTGCCGCTACCGCTATTACATCAAGAGCCGCCAGGTCTGTTCCTGTCATTTTTACGATTTCATCTATCATCGGCAATAAGGTCTGGGAATGAGTTTTCTTAAAATTAGTCGTATATTCCGCCGTCATCACACCATCAAAAACCAATGCAACAGTCGCCGTAAGCCCTGAACTGTCAATCGCTAATATTTTCATTGCCCTTTTTCCTCCACTGTAATCCTCCGATAGTCGAATCCCTTTTCCAAATCCTTTTCTATCATAATCCTTTTCGCATTTCCCGGTAAAATTTCTTCAATCAGGTTGGCCCACTCAATCAGGCTGACGCCTTCTCCATAAAAATAATCCTCATATCCGATTTCTTCCATTTCCTCAACGTCTCCAATCCGGTAAACATCAAAATGGTAAAAAGGCAGCCGCCCTTCTTCATATTCCTGTACAATCGTAAAGGTAGGGCTGCTTACCGGCTCTAAAATCCCAAGCCCTGCGGCAAAACCCTGCGTAAAAACTGTCTTTCCTGTTCCCAAATCCCCTTCCAATAAATAAACATCTCCAGGGCTTGCCTTTTCTCCCAATCTCTTTCCCAATAAAAAGGTATCCTCCGGCCTCTTACTTTCTATCACACTCATGAATTATTCCCATTTCTTTCCTTATATATCGGCATATTACTTTAAACAATAAACCGTTTGATCCACATGACTCTTCATAAATTGTTTCAGCTCCTCCAGCCGCTCTCCTATCTGCGCCTTAGGGATAATATTCGCATTAATGGAAGATACATAAACAAAAATACTTCTCTTAGATTCTTTTATCCTCCGAACCTCATTCCATAGAAGAAGAGCCGTTTCTCCTCCCTGACTCACCGTCATTCCCTTTTCATCAAATAAAAAATGAAGCGGCTCTTTAAACATCGGACTCGCTTTAATCTGGGCCGCCGCCTTTAGCCTCATCTGCAATGGCTGAACCACAGTAAATAAAAGGGCCAGTACAAGAAGCAACGTCAGTTGGAACCAATCTCTTTTCCCAAGTCCCAAAAAAAACAAAAGTAAAGCCCC
>CATKYY010000138.1 GCA_949841225.1 uncultured Acetivibrio sp. | reverse complement strand
CCTGGTAAATTCCCTATAAATTCTCTCTTCTTCTGTACCTACCAGCTTCAACGTTCCCGCAGCAATTCCTTCTGGCCGCTCTGTTGTATCACGCATAACTAAAACCGGTTTTCCAAGACTTGGAGCCTCTTCTTGTATCCCTCCAGAATCTGTAAGAATCAAATAGCTGCGGCTTAAAAAATTATGGAAATCCAGAACATCTAAGGGCTCGATGATATGTATCTGCTTATCACTTCCAAAAATTTTTCCAGCAGTTTCTCTTACTACCGGATTCTTATGAATCGGATAAATTACCTTTACATCAGAATGCTCCTCCATAACGCGGCTGATAGCCCGGAACATGCTCTCCATTGGTTTACCAAGATTTTCACGGCGGTGCGCTGTTATAAGGATTAATCGGCTGCCGGAAGCCCATTCCAGTTCCGGGTGGGTATAATCCGCCCGGACCGTTGTTTTTAAAGCATCAATTACCGTATTTCCAGTGACATAAATCGTCGAGGCAGCTTTCCTCTCATTGATTAAATTTTGTCTCGCAAGCTCCGTTGGGGCAAAATTAAACCGGCTAATAATACCCACCGCCTGCCGGTTGAACTCTTCTGGGTAAGGCGAATACAAATTATATGTACGCAGCCCTGCTTCCACATGCCCTACCGGAATCCGTAAATAAAAGCAGGCCAGGGCCGTAGCAAATGTGGTAGAGGTATCTCCATGAACAAGAACCACATCCGGCCTTACCGCAGTCAAAACTTTTCTAATCTGCTTCAGAATATTGACTGTCACATCAAATAAATCCTGCCGTTCCTTCATAATAGATAAATCATAATCTGGTATTACAGAAAAAGCTTCCAATACCTGGTCCAGCATCTGCCTATGCTGTCCTGTTACGCAAACTACTGTTTTTATCCCTTTTCTCCGCTTTAATTCATTCACAAGAGGACACATTTTTATAGCCTCTGGCCGTGTGCCAAAAACCAGCATAACCGTTTTTATTTTTACGCCCATTAAAGTTACCTGTCCCTCCTTATCTTTCCGTGTTCCACACGGTAAACTAAATCGCAGCCCTCTATTGTCTGCAAACGATGGGCAATAATAATCATCGTTTTTTTACCATGCAGGCTGTTAATGGATTCCATAATTGCAGCTTCTGTTTCATTATCCAGAGCAGAAGTCGCTTCGTCAAAAAACAAAATCTCCGGATCCTGGTATAAGGCCCTGGCAATTCCAATCCTCTGCCGCTGTCCGCCGGACAAACGGATTCCTCTTTCTCCAATCACTGTGTCCATCCCTTCTGGCAAACCTCTCACAAAATCAGCCAGTTGCGCTTCCTCCAGAGCTTTCCATACTGCCTTTTCTTCTATTTCCTTTTCCGGTATTCCAAAAGCTATATTCGCCCGTATCGTATCGTCCAGCATAAAAATCATCTGAGGAATATATCCAATATGGGACAGCCAGTCGGCGCTGCTTTCCCGTATATCCTTGTTGTCAACCAGAATTTCCCCCTCCTGCGGTACTAAAAGGCCCAGCATAATATCCACTACGGTTGTCTTTCCCGCGCCGGAGGCTCCCACAATACCTACAGATTTTCCCACAGGGATTATCATACCTGCTCCTTGAAGCACAGGTTTATTGTTCTCCAAATAAGAATAAGAAATATTTTTCAGCTCAATCCTATCCCTCAGCTCAAAGCTCTTTTCTCCTTCAGCAGAAGGTATGTTTTTTCCTGATTTTACTTCCCTCAGCACATCTAAATTTTCCAACATTTTATCCAATGCCGGCTCCCGGAATGCAATATCATTAAGCGCTGTTACAATCCTGTTCGCACTTGGCAACAGCTTTATAGCCGCCATAGCAAAAGCTCCCAAAGCAGGTAACAAAGAATTAATATCATTTCCCAATACGATCATAATTGCAAGTACAATCAATACAGAGCATATACTGACCATCTCTATCAGAAGCCGCGGAACATTCCCCAATACAAAATACCATCGTTCCGCTGCTATCGCGCATCTTCCGCTTTTATTATAATTTTCCTCAAAAAATGCTTCTTTACGCGCCACCTTCATTTCCTTTATTCCGTTAATCGCCTGCAGCAGCCATTTATTCGTCAGCATATTATGTCTTTGGAACGACAGTCCCTCCTGCCTCAATATTGGCTTTACTATTCTCGTTATAATTAACATATTTATCCCCAAAGTAATAGCGATAAATATTGTCATAGCGGGTTCTATTACAAAGACAGTACCAATCAGCGCAAAGGATACGATAGACTCTGTTGCAAATCCCAACAAGGTAGCCAGAAGATTATACGTTTGTGTTACGTCGCTTTGAATTACTCGTACAATCTCTCCCGACTGTACATTCAGATGATATTCATAGGGCCGCAGGATAAATGCGTGCAGCAATCGGCGCTGAGTCGAAAAACGATTATTATAAATAAAGCGTCCCTGAATGTAATACTGAAAAACTAAAAACAAATCCTTTACTATGAAAACCAGTACCAATACAACAATACATAAAACTACAAATCTCCGGTGAGAATGTATTTCCAGCAGCTTGCATACCTGTCTGACCAAAGCATTTGTCTCAATAATGTCCGGCTGCATAATTGCCGACATTAACGGCAGCATCAGCGATACTCCCACGACCTCCAAACAAGCCCCCAGTAACATCATAAAGAACAAAACTACTATTTTCTTTTTTTGCTCAGGATCTAAAAGACGACCGAACTTTTTTACAATTAATACCACAAAATCCTCCTGTTCCTTGGCTTTTAGGATAACATAATTACTTTCCGCTGATTACCTGTAATTTCCCATAGCCGCTTGAATAAAAACTGTAATTTTTATGACCTTCTAAAAACGGCTCTTTACTGTAATCGCAAATCCTTATTTCTGTCTTGCCAAGTTCAATATGCCGCCAATATTCTATATAATCAGAGACATAATGAAGACATATTCCCTTCTGGCTTACCTCTATAAGATTTACCTGTTCTGCTCCCTCATATGCCCATACATGCAAAATTTTTCTTGGCTCCTTCCCAAAATCTGGAACGCTGTGCGCTCTGTAGCCGCGAAAATACTCCATATACGGATTAGAAATATATAAATAGGTTCCTTTATCATATAATTTATTTTCTCCGCCTATATTCAGCTCGCAATGCAACAAATCATTATGGCTATGTCCCTGACGTTTTCTTCCTTTTCTGCCGCCCGTATACACATAGCATTCCAAGCCGTTTCCCTTTACAAAAAACAATCCGAAATCAGGAAAATATCCCCACTCCTTTTTTCCTTTTATGAAATATGCAAATTTTTTCTCTTTCTTATAAGCATCCTTAATTTCTCCCGGCAAGTTTTTTAGCTGTTCTATTTTATAGTTGTATCCTCTTGGAACAAACTCTCCCTTGTTTCCTGCAATAGCCTCTATAAGACTTCCCTCAAAGGTTCTTTTCTCCGTCTTTTCCCCATCTGTATCAAAATACAATCCTTTGGCAAAGCAAATAGTAGAAAAGGCGCATAAATTATTTTCATCAAAAAAGGAAGCTTCTTTTCCATAAACCGCGCAATAACCTCTTAAATTTTCATAAGCCTCCTCCGCCCTTTGATTTGACAGCATACTGCCGTACATAACCGGATTTACAAGCCTGCCGCTGTCATTGTCCCCAATCTGAATTATGTTACCGTCCTGTCCGGTAATGGTTTCCAGAAAATAAGCCGCCCTGACAATTCTGATTTTTATTCCTTCTGGCACAGCGCCCAGTTTCCTTTTTATCATAGCCGCGCCAAATACCAGCATTTCCGTCATAAAACGGTGATATGCCGTAGATGCCTCTACATTTCCGCCATCTTCAAAAAACTGCTCTATACTTTCCTTTTCCAATTCTTTTTTTGCAAAACGAAACCACATTTTTGCCTCTTTATATTCCTTCAAATAAGCGCCGATATACAGCAGGCCGATTATATTGGAATAATAGTGGTTTCCATTGCTTCCCCCAGGTATAATATTTTTTTCCAGATTATCAAAAATAAATTTACCATATTTATAAATTTGTTCTGTAAAAAAATCCGAAATCTCTTTCTTAATAATCAAATTCCTGTCCAACTGCCTTATAATATCATAAGCCAGCAAAAAATTAACGGAACGAATCGCCGCTTCCATAGGAAGCACCCAATTTGGCCCAACTCCAATAGGATTGCTGCACATAAAATCAAGCAGCATATTTTTAAATTCCCTGATATAACGTTCTTTTTCCTTTGGAAATACAAGGGCGGCAAGAGCCAGCTGCAGCACAAACTCCATACGCCCAAGCTCCCATACCGTCTTTACATCAGCCCCCGGCGGCAAAGAAGTACTTTCCTTTTCATCAATATAAGCCGTTCTCCAGGTATACCCGCTTTTATAATCTCTGGTCCAGTGAATATAAGAATATCCAGAATCAATATATGTCCTCATTTCACACAGTTTTCGCCACTCTGTTTCTGGAACGATTTTTTCCAGCTCAGTAAAATACGCCTCTTTGTCAAAATAAACAGGAACATATTGCCGCCCTTCTACTCCGATAACCCGGCTGCCATACCCTACGTTTACCCAGCCGCTTCCAAGATAATTAAAACGATGCTTTAAATACATTTCTGCAATATAAGCAAGCGCCTCTTTCTCACAACCCTCAAAAAAAAGCTTGTCTATATCTATAAAGGACTGTAGTTGTATCCTTTTTGTTCGTAAATAATTATATCGTTTACATTGCCATTTTTTATGTATGGCATTACTTCCCAACGCCTTGTAAATCAGTATCTTTTCCAACCTCTTTATATCACTAAGCATAATTTAATCTTCTTTCAACAGCCGCTCGATAAATTCCCGTACTGCCCCGCGTCCTCCGTTCCTTTTGCAAACATAATCACATAACCTAACCACCTCTTCGCCCGCATCTTTTGGACATCCAACAAAACCGTTATTTGCTTTAATTAACTGCATTGCTGGCAAATCATTCCTGTCGTCTCCTATATATGCAATATTGCCGTATCCATAAGATTCTTTGCATGTATTATATTTATCCAACAAAATATTTATTTGCTCAATCTTATCCTTTGCATTCTGATAAATTTCTGTTATTCCAAGCTCAATACACCTGTTTTTTACAATTTTACTCTCTCTTCCCGTTATAATTACAGGTATAATACCGCTGGGAATTAACAAATCGCAAATTCCACACCCATCTTTTACATCAAAGACCTTAAACAGTTCCCCATTCTCTCCCATATAAATCTTTCCATCTGTTAATGTCCCGTCTACATCCATCACTAAAAATTTGACTTTACCCATTGCTTCCTTTTTCCTAATCTTAATTTTTTTTCGCCTTTCTAACGATTGTTTCATATACGCTTGGAGTAATAAGCTCTACTTCGCATTTCCCATGAAGCACTTTTACTACCTCTTCCAGCATACTTCCTATATCCCTATTAAGCTCAGAAAATTCATTTATATGCCTGTCATTTTGAAAAGATTCATCTGTATAGTTATTGCCTGTTTCTTTTTTAAATCCATCCAACCCGGCTATGTTAATTTTCCTTACGTCTAATTTTTTTAACAAGTTCAACAACATAATTGCAGAATTTTCAAAATACTTAAATCCTCGATTTATAAGACTGTGATAATTCACAATAATATCCGTTTCTTCCTCTGACTTAATATTAGAAGAAATAATAACTTTATGCCCTCGCCTCTTATTCTTTAATTTCTTATATCTTTTCTCATTTCCAAAGAAAGCGAAAGAATTCTCATTTTCCATTACAAAATTAACGCTAATTATAAACAGCTTATTTCTTTCCACATATTTCTTAATCTGCGTTTCATAGGTATTCAGCGTATTCCCCGGTACCATAACTAGAACCTCTCTGCCTCCAAATATGTTTTTCAGTTTTTCAATAGATTGGCTGTCGTCCACTTTGTCCGCAATATATTCCAAATAAAGAGACTCGATATTTCCATAATCGTATCTCTGCCGTTTTAAAGGCTCAATCATAGCTATCACATTCTTAATATCTTTCATTTCCAGCCGCATTTTTTGCGTTAAATATATAATGTTATTTGGATGGGATTTATAAATTCCCGATAACATTGCCGGTACAGAATATCCCCAGTCCTTTTTTACTTTATACTTGTATATGTAATCATCTATTATGTCTAAAATATTCTCAAATTCATAATCATAATATTTTTTTCGTACCAGATAATCAACAAGAAGCTCTGTATTCAGATTGCCCGCTCCGCGTCCCATTCCATACAAAGAGCAGTCAATAATTGTCCTTCTTAGAGTATTATAATCAAATACATCCTGTGCCGTTAAAAATGCCAGATTCATATTATTATGGGAATGAAAGC
>CATKYY010000137.1 GCA_949841225.1 uncultured Acetivibrio sp. | reverse complement strand
AGACGTTTTAGTTTCCTATCCTTTTGACCGGCTGTCTCTTTCCATGGAGCCTGAGGATTTTATCCGGGATATACTGGTTAAAAAGCTGGATGCAAAAGCGATTGCCGTAGGCAGCGATTTCCGTTTTGGGCATAACCGGAGAGGCGATGTAGCTCTTTTAGAGGCAATGGCCAAGGAGTGCGGCTACAGCCTTTCGGTGTTTGAAAAGGTAGCGTTAGAAGGCGAGATTGTAAGCAGCACCCGTATCCGCAGAGAGCTTCAAAGGGGAAATATGGAGCTTTCAGCCAAACTTTTAGGGGAACCTTACAGTATTATAGGAGAAGTGGTTCATGGAAGGCAGCTAGGCAGAACAATTGGCATGCCTACGATTAATATGGCGTTGCCGGAAGAGAAGCTTTTGCCGCCCAATGGCGTGTACGCTTCACTTACAGAAATTGACGGGCTTCTGTATCCGGGAATTTCCAATATTGGAGTGAAGCCGACGGTAGGCGCAGAAAAAAAACGTCTGGCAGAGACCTATCTTTTTGATTACAACGGCGATTTGTATGGAAAAACTGCAAAGGTCAGTTTATATGCCTTTGAACGCCCGGAAAGAAAATTTTCCTCTGTAGAGGAGCTAAAGGCGCAGATAGAACAGGACGCCCGGTTTGGGCGGGAATATTTTAACCAAAGAGCAGGGCGAGACCATCCCTGATTTCTTCCAGGGAAAGATTGGCGTATCCTAAAAGGAGAGTGGCAGGGCAGCTTTTTGGTTTTTGAATAAAATGCTCCGACAGTCCATAGATACGAATTCCTTTTTGAGCAGCTGAGGCAATCAGCTGTTTTTCATTTTGGCCGTTTTTTATTTCTACAACCAGATGCATGCCTGCGTTTTCGCCTTGTATGGTAAGAGGAAGAGAGGCTTTTTCCAAAGAGCAGGTCATAGCGTCCTGTTTTTCTTTGTAGAGCTTTCGCATTCGGTTTAGATGCCGTTCAAAATATCCCTCGTTTAAAAAAGAGGTTAAAATGGCTTGATCTATTCGGGAAACGGTAGAGGCATAGCAGCCGCATTTTTTATGGTAAAGCTCCAAAAGCGCTTCAGGAAGCACCATATAACCGGCCCGGATAGCAGGGGCAATTGCCCTGGAAAAGGTTCCCAGATAGATAACCTTGCCTTTGGAATCAATTCCCTGCAAGGAAGGAATTGGTTTTCCTTTGTAGCGGAATTCGCTGTCGTGGTCGTCTTCTATGATATAGCGTCCGTTTTTAGCGGAAGCCCAGGAAAGAAGCTCCAGGCGGCGGTTAATAGGCATGATTACCCCCATAGGGTATTGATGGGATGGAGTTACATAAGCAGTATTGCATAAGGAGCGGGACAACTGCGTTATGTTCATACCGTCCCGGTCCAGAGGAATGGGAGAAATAGAGCACCCCAAGCCCTGCAAAATATGAAAAGCCCGGATATAGGATGGATTTTCCATAGCAATCGAGCGGTTGTTTCCAAGGATATGGATAAGAAGCTGTAAAAGATAATCAATACCAGCTCCTATAACAATTTGATCCGGGGAGCATTTTACGGAACGGGATTGGTGGAGATAGGAGGCAACGGCCTTTCTAAGAGGCGGATCGCCCATGGCATCTCCCAGGAGAAACAAGTCCCGTCCCCTTTTTAGAGCGCGGCGGGTAAGCTGCTGCCAGACCGTATAGGGAAAATGCGCTAAATCTACGGAGAAAGGGGAAAAATCATAGGTATAGGAAGGCTGGAAAAGGGGTTCTTCGGCTTCCTTTAGAGAGGCCGGAGCAGAAGACAGCCTGGACAGAGCTGAAATTTCATTTACAAAATAGCCTTTTTTGGGAAGGGCTAAAAGGTAGCCTTCATCCGTCAGCTGTCCATAAGCTAAGTCTATGGTAGTCCGGCTCACCGATAAAAGAGAAGAAAGCTCTCTTTGGGAAGGAAGCTTTTGCTGCACCGTGAGAGAACCATTTAATATTTCTTCCCGCAGGTATTGGTAAATTTGCGTATATAAGGGTATGGAGCTTTGGGAATCCAGGGGGATGAAAAGCATGGGAGACCTCCTTTGAGCCTTTTTGGGTAAAAATGATAAAAAAGAGAACACAGGGAATGTGTTCTCTTTTTGCGTTTGATGTTGGAATTGGCTGAAATTATTTCCTGAGCCCTAATCTTTCGATTAACTTACGATAAGCGTCCAGGTCTGTTTTCTTTAAATAAGCAAGCATGTTTCTTCTCTGACCTACCATTTTAAGAAGACCTCTTCTGGAATGATGGTCTTTTTTGTTGACCTTTAAATGCTCGGTAAGCTCATTGATACGGAAGGTTAAAAGAGCAACCTGAACCTCTGGTGAGCCTGTGTCGTTTGGCGTCCTGCCGTATGCGGAAATAATTTCCTGTTTCTTTTCTTTGCTAATCATTTTGTAAATCCTCCTGTTTGCTTAACACCGGCTACTAAGAAAACGGTCGGAGCGTCCGAAATCTGAGCAGCGGTTATTTTTATTAACCTGGTAATTATAGCACATTTTTTTTTTAATGTAAATAGTTTTGCTTTCAAAATACAACAAACGCATGAATGTATTTTACAATCAAAGCGATACATAGAATTAAAAATTTACAACTTCATGATTGTATCAAATAGGAAGAAAGAAACTCATTGAGCGGAAAGAGTTTAAAAACATTGAGAAAGTAATTGCGTTGTAATATGGACTTATAAGCCTTTATATGGTATTATATAGTTTACTGTATTGAAGCTCAATCATCTAAAATTGGTACTTAAATAAATATAAAAAATATGAAAAACGCCTATTGTAGGGTGTTTCAAAGGAGGAAATATAAAAGATGAAACTAGGCATTATCGGCTTGCCGAATGTAGGAAAAAGCACGTTATTTAATTCATTGACAAAAGCGGGCGCAGAGTCTGCAAATTACCCTTTTTGTACGATTGACCCAAATATTGGCATTGTACCGGTGCCGGACGAGCGGCTCAGGGTTTTAACGGATTTATACAATTCAGAAAAGACGACGGCCGCTACCATTGAATTTGTAGATATTGCGGGGCTTGTAAAGGGAGCTTCCAAGGGAGAAGGCCTGGGGAACCAGTTTTTATCCAATATTCGCGAGGTGGATGCTATTGTACATGTGGTAAGATGCTTTGAGGACAGCAATATTATCCATGTAGACGGCGCTATCGACCCTCTCCGGGATATTGAAACGATTAACCTGGAGCTTATTTTTTCAGATATTGAAATTTTGGAAAGAAGGATTGCCAGAGCTTCCAAGGGAGCTAGAAATGATAAGGGACTGGCTAAGGAGGTTGAGCTTTTAAAGAGACTGAAGGCGCATTTGGAGGATGGAAAGCTTGCGAAGAATTTTTCTGCCAGAGATGAGGAAGAAGCCGGGTGGATTGCTGAATACAATTTGCTGACAGGAAAACCGGTGATTTATGCCGCCAATGTAGCGGAGGATGACTTGGCTGATGACGCCGCTTCCAATGCTTTTGTAGGCAAGGTAAAGGATTATGCAAAGGAAGAGGGAGCGGAGGTTTTTGTTATCTGCGCCCAGATTGAGCAGGAAATCGCAGAGCTGGACGAGGATGAAAAGAAGATGTTTTTGGAGGATTTGGGGCTTGCAGAATCTGGGCTTGAGAAGCTGATCCGCGCAAGCTACAGTCTTTTGGGCTTGATTAGCTATTTAACGGCAGGGCCGCAGGAGTCCCGCGCCTGGACGATTAAAAAAGGAACGAAGGCGCCCCAGGCCGCAGGAAAAATTCACAGTGATTTTGAAAGAGGCTTTATCCGCGCGGAGATTGTAAATTATGACAATCTGGTAGCCTGCGGAAGTTATAATGCCGCCAGAGAAAAGGGACTGGTACGTTCAGAGGGAAAGGAATATGTGGTGCAGGACGGCGATGTGATTCTGTTCCGGTTTAATGTGTAAGGGATTCCGGGCTGGATGGGAGGTTTTATATGTCGATAAATGATATTGCATTTCCAGGACTGGGGATTATGCTTGAAAATGTTCCTTCTGGAATCCGGGTATTTGGTTTTTGGATTGCATTTTATGGGATGACTATGGCATCCGCTATGGTGGCGGGTTATTTTGTAGCAGCCTGGCAGGCGAAAAGGACAGGCCAGGACCCAGATTTGTATTTGGATTTTGCTTTAATTACAATACCTATATCGGTGGTATGCGCCAGAATTTATTATGTTATCTTTAGTTGGGATTTATATAAGAATAATAATTTAAGCGTGTTTAATTTAAGGAACGGCGGCCTGGGGCTTTATGGCTCTGTTATCGGGGCGTTTGCAACGGCAATTGTTTTCTGCCGGAAAAAGGGTCTGTCTTTGGGACTTTTAGCAGATACGGGCTGCGTTGGTCTTATCACAGGGCAGATTATCGGGCGCTGGGGCAATTTTTTTAACCGGGAAGCTTTTGGCGGCTATGCAGGAGGAAGCCTGTTTGCTATGGAGCTTCCGTGGGATGAGGCGAAGCTCCATATGTCTACAGAAGCGGCCCTGACCCTTCGGCAGTATGTTTCTGCTGAGAATACGATTTTAGTCCATCCGACTTTTTTATATGAATCTTTTTGGAATTTATTATTATTGATAGGAATTCTTATTTATACTAAGCATAAAAAATTTGACGGCGAGCTGATGTGCCTTTATTTAACAGGCTATGGCGTTGGACGTTTTTGGATAGAAAGTATGCGGACGGACCAGCTTCTTTTATGGGGAACGAAAGTCCCGGTGTCAATGGTGGTAGCTGGAATTACAGTGGCGGCCGGACTTGGCGGTATTGCCTGGATGCGGAGAAAAACAGTACGGAAATGAGGTAATTTATGAAAATATATCTTGGAGGGCCTATGTTTACTTATGCAGACGCTTCTAATAATTTGCGTCTGGCTGAAAAGTTAAGGGAAAATGGATTCGAGGTTTACTGCCCGAATGAGAACAGCAGCATTAATGATAAAACCAGGACGGATATTACTGCTGAGAAAATATATAAATCAGATATAGAACGGCTGGAGGATGCCAATGTATTTTTATGCCAGGTAGCAGAGGATTCTGGGACTATGTGGGCGGCCGGATATATGGAATGTCTGAGCAAAAATGTGGACGGCGGAAAATACTGGGGCGTTATAGGCCTTGCTACGGATATGCGCTTGCAGACATTGCCAGATCCCGAAAAGAAGGGCGTAGATAACCAGTCTATGTATTTAAACCAGTATGTTGTTGGGGGGCTGAAGCTGTCTTTGGGAATTTATACAGACGAGGATGAGCTGATTGCCAGATTGAAAAGATTGGAAGAGGAAAATGAATGAAAGAATAAAAGGGCTTCCTTTATAGGTATTTCTGGAGCTATGATAAATGGACGGAGGTTTTTTGGAAGAATTTCAGAGAAATTGATTGCATTATTTTTTTATAATTTGTCATAACCAAGTCCTTCCAGAAATGATTGACATTTATTTAACAATGAGATATAATACCAGTGTTTAAAGTTATTTCTTGTATAACTCAAAAGGAGACGAATAGTATGGGAATTTTTGATGGAAAGGTTGCTATTATTACGGGTGGAGGAAAGGCAAAGTCCATTGGCTATGGAATTGCAGTTGCTTATGCGAAGGAAGGAGCCAATTTGGTTTTAACTGGCAGAAATGAGCAGAAGCTTTTAGATGCAAAAGAGGAGCTGGAGCGGTTGTATGGAATAAAGGTTTTGGCGCTTCCGGTAGATGTAAATCCTTATGATGATTCAGAGGAAAGGGTAAAAGAGGCAGTAAAGAAGGTAATTGAGACCTTTGGCCGCATTGATGTGTTAATTAATAACGCCCAGGCGTCTGCTTCTGGTATTCCATTGTCTATGCAGACAAAGGATCACTTTGATTTGGGAATTTATTCTGGATTGTACGCAACTTTTTATTATATGAGAGAGTGCTATCCTTATTTAAAAGAAACCCAAGGCTCTGTTATTAATTTTGCTTCTGGGGCGGGCTTATTTGGAAATGCAGGACAGTGTTCCTATGCAGCGGCAAAAGAAGGTATTCGCGGACTTTCCCGCGTGGCCGCAACAGAGTGGGGAAAGGATAATATTAACGTCAATGTCGTATGCCCGTTGGCGATGACTTCTCAGCTGGAAAACTTCAAGGAGTCTTATCCAGAAGCTTATGAAAAGAATCTCCGGGCTGTTCCTATGGGACGTTTTGGCGATCCAGAGTTTGATATTGGCCGTGTGTGCGTGCATTTAGGATCTCCTGATTTTAAGTATATGTCCGGCGAGACCGTTACCCTGGAGGGCGGCATGGGTCTGAGGCCATAAAAAAGAAGGTTGCTGTATTTCTTTGATATACTCCCTTCTAGGTAGACAAGTAAAATAATCAAACTTGTTACTTAGGAGGGAGCATATTTTATATT
>CATKYY010000136.1 GCA_949841225.1 uncultured Acetivibrio sp. | reverse complement strand
GCTTCCCACAGTTGGGACATTTTTTATTTGTCAGATTATCATGGCGGAAGGTTCCTTCCCCGGTTTTGATTTCTCCAATCAGCGTTCCTGTATAGCTTTTTATGCTCTCCATAAAAGTATTCCGCTGAAGCTCTCCCTTTGCAATCCTGGATAGCTTCATTTCCCAGTCGGCTGTTAGCTCCGGCTTTTTCAAATCCTCCGGTACCAGCTCCAAAAGCTGTTTTGCCTTAGAGGTGACAAATATATCCTTCCCTTTTTTCTCAATCAAAAAACTATGGAAAAGCTTTTCAATAATATCCGCCCTGGTCGCTACCGTACCAAGGCCGCCGGTCTCCCCAAGCGTTTTAATCTGCTCTTTATCCCGGGTTTCCATATACTTCACCGGGTTTTCCATAGCCGAAAGAAGAGTTGCTTCATTAAACGGCGCGGGAGGCTTAGTTTTTCCCTCTGTCTGACGTATAGAAAGTCCCTCCAGCCGGGAACCCTTTTTTAGCTCTGCCAAAGCGCCGCTAAGTTCTCCGTCCGCCTCTTCCTTTCCATCTTCATTCAGCCACATATCCTCCTGGCCGTCCCCGGACTCATATACTTCCTTCCAGCCCAGACTCCTTACGCTCCTGCCTCTCGCTATAAACAATTCTCCTTCGATTTCGGCTGAAATCTTTGTTTCCTCGTACTCATAAGGCGGATACAGCACAGCCAGAAACCGCCGTACAACCAAATCGTATATCTTTCTCTCTTCATTCGTCATATGATCCAGCTGCACATACTGCTCGGTAGGAATAATAGCATGGTGGTCTGTTACCTTCCCGTCATTAACAAAAGCCGCCTTTTTAGAAAATCTTTGATTAACTAATTTTCCAGAAAGCTTCCGGTAAGGCCCTGCGCCACAGGCTTTCAGCCGCTCGGCCAAAGTATCTACAACATCTGAGCTTATATACCTGGAATCGGTTCGAGGATAGGTAAGCACCTTATGGTTTTCATACAGCCGCTGCATAATATTCAGAGTTTCCTTTGCAGACAGCCCAAAACGACGGTTTGCATCCCTTTGCAATTCTGTCAGGTCATACAAAAGCGGCGGCGGCGTCTTTTTCGGCTGCTTTTCCACGGCAAGCACAACCGCCGCCTTTCCCTCTATTTTCTTTTGTATGCTTTCTATTCTTTCCTTGTCAAAGGAGCTTTTACTGCCGCTCTTTTTTTCCTGCCAGACCAATTTGAAGCCCTTTCCTCTGGCTTCCAGCCCGTAATAGCTTTTTGGAGTAAATTTCTTTATTTCCTCCTCTCTCTTAGCTATCATAGCCAGCGTTGGGGTCTGCACCCTGCCGCAGGAAAGCTGGGCGTTATACTTACACGTCAGCGCTCTGGTTGCATTAATGCCTACCAGCCAGTCCGCTTCCGCGCGGCAAAGAGCCGCTGCATAAAGATTATCATAATCATGCCCGTTTTTTAAATGGGCGAAGCCCTCCCGGATAGCTTTATCAGTAACAGACGAAATCCAAAGACGCTTTATCGGTTTTTTACAGCCGGTTTTCAAAAGAATCAGCCTGGCTACCAGCTCTCCTTCTCTGCCTGCATCCGTTGCAATAATAACCTCGCCAATGTCCTTCCTGGAAAGCTGCGCCTTTACTGTGTTAAACTGCTTCCCTGTCTGGCGCAGCACATCATATTTCCACCGCTCCGGCACGATAGGCAAATCGGCAAGCTTCCATTCTTTATATTTATTATCATAGCCTTCTGGGTCGGAAAGCTCTACCAAATGCCCCATGGCCCAGGTAACGACATAATTTCCGCCCTCCAATGCGCCGTTTTTGTTATTGCCGCATTTTAACACTCTGGCTATATCTCTGCCCACGGAAGGCTTTTCTGCTATAACTAATGCTTTCATGTTTAACCTCATTTCTGCACGGCTTTTTGTGCATATCAAGTTTGTAGTTGCTACGCAGACACAAACTTGGCTGTGAAAGATTTAAAAAATCTTTCACTCTTTCTTATTTCGCTTTCTTCAATGGTTTTCCGACTTTTCCGGTCACTGTAACATGGTTGGATTCATTTACTTCCGTCATAAATTCCTTGATAAACTGAACAAAGGCCTCGTACTCTTCCTTTTGCTGAATATTGACCGGATGGTATTTATCATCCTTGGTATTGCTCGGCCCTACAATAACGCTCACAATTTCCTGCTGATTTTTGTCATAAAAGCTAACCCAGCAATCGCCGGCCTTTGCATTTACCATTCCCAAATCATCCTTTGTCAAGCTGATAGCCTTCCCATAGCTTACATCGCCGCCTTCATAGGACAGCGGTATCACATGAATGTTCCCCGGCTTAAACGCCACTGCATAATACCAATATTTCGTAGTAGTTGTTATACTCCGTCTACCGCCCCCAAAATTAATTTCCTCCCATACGCCGTAAGCCGCCGTATAGGTATCTGCGTCAGGCACCAGCCTTTTCACAATATTCTGGATCGTCTTTTTATCCTCGCTGTCTACGCCCTTTTTTTCATTAATGCTTATCTGGATGTAAAAAATAATAAATAAAACTACCACGGCGCCGACGCCAATCGCTATATACATTGGGTTCATCCAAGCTCCTCCTTTACTGGTAAATATTCATATAAGCCCGGTTATATTGTTTTTTTCCATCTTTTATATAAGTAAAAAGAAAGGATTTTTTATTTGACCTCATGTAAACATCTGCAAAAAAACTCCGGCTGGATTTCATTTCACAAAAGGAAACCTCCCCAAGCTCTTCAAAGGTCCACTTTTTTCCACAATAGCAGATTCCATACTCATAAAATTCCACATAATCCCTAAGATGGGTCAGAGGCCAGAAAACATATGCCGCCGCTAATGCAAAAATCAGAAAAGCAACCGCCCCTGCCATGAAGCTAACTGGTCTTCCAATAGGGTTGCTTCTCATGCCTGCGACTACAACAATCGCTCCAAGCGAAAAGCGGATGCCTGCCCGCAGCGCAATTTTCCCTTTATCTGACCAGGCCTCCGACAGCTTTACGCCAAGATTTTTTTCCTCCATCCCCGCTTCTCCTATTTCGTAAATTCCTTTATAATCTCATTTGCCTTTGCATAAATATCCTCCGGCTCTTCTCCAATATAAAAGCGGCCGTCCTCATAAAGGATTTTTCCATTTACCATAGTAAGCTTCACATTCTGCTTGCTGCCGCTGTAAACAATATTTTTCGCAATATTATTCAGAGGCTGCATATTCGGCTGGCGCAGGTCAATCATAACCAAGTCCGCAAGCTTTCCTTCCTCCAGAGTATCGCAGTCATTAAGCCCCATCGCCCTCGCGCCCCCTGCCGTAGCCATATACAATACATCATTAGCATCAATAGCAGAAGCATCGTCTTGCCTAAGCTTCCCAAGGCCTGTTACTAAAAACATTTCCCGGAACATATCCAGACAATTATTGCTGGCCGGGCCGTCTGTACCGATTCCTATATTAATCTCCCTTTTCAGCATATCGTGAATCCTCGCGATACCGCTGGCAAGCTTTGTATTGGAACCAGGGTTCGTGACAATCGATATACCTCTTTTCTTGCAAATATCCAAATCCTCATCTGTCATATGAACGCAATGAAATACGGTGCCGCCGTAGTTAAAAATACCCAGGCTATCCAGATAAGCCGTCGGCGTCATACCGTTTTTCTCTACGCACTGCTCCACCTCAGAACGGCTTTCTGAATTATGAGTAAATACCGGCTTCTTATATTCCTCCGCCAAAGCCGCTACCGCCTCCAAAAGCTCCCGGCTGGCTGTATACTCTGCATGGAACCCAAGCTGGTAGGTCACAAGCTCATGTCTGTTTCTCAGCCTCTCATATTCCTGCCGCAGCCGCTCTGCCCCGCTGGCGTCTCCGCCCACAGAACCCTGAATTACGGTACGGAAGCCTGTCTCTATAGCCGCCCTTGCAATCTCATCCGCAAAATAATACATATCCAGATTTGCCGTAATGCCGCTGGTTAAATACTCCATAATCGCAAGCTTGGTAAGGGGCGCGATATGCTCCGGCCGAAGCTTGTCCTCCATTGGAAAAACCTGCTTGTGAAGCCAGTCCAGCAAAGGCAGGTCGTCTGCATAAGAACGTAAAAAAGTCATAGCTGAATGGGTATGAGCATCCTTAAAACCTGGCATCAGGACATTCCCCTGCCCGTCAATTTCCCTATCCCAGCTTTCCCTTGCCGCTGCCTCCAAATTTTTATCTCCAACATAGGCAATCCGGTTCCCCTTTACCCAAAGCTCTCCTTCTGTTACCTTCACGCCATTTGCCATAGTCAGTAACCTGACATTATAAAAACGAATATTCATTCTTACCTCATTTCTGCACGGCTTTTTTTGCATATCAAGTTTGTGGTTGCCGTACAGACACAAACTTGGGAATGAAAAATTTTAAAATCATTCATTCTTATCTCCCTATCTATCCCCTATACGGATAATAGACTCTGTAATCAGCTTCTTAAACAACGGCGCCACCTTAGTAGCCGCCTCAAAAACCTCTTCATGGGACAAAGGGTTGTCCGTCAAACCGCAGGCCAAATTAGAAATACAGGAAATACCGCATATCTTCATTCCCATATGGTTGGCGGCAACGGCCTCGCACGCCGTACTCATCCCCACTGCATCCGCTCCCAGGATACCGCACATACGAACCTCTGCAGGAGACTCAAAAGCAGGCCCTGTCAGCTGAAGATACACGCCCTCCTTCAGCGGAATAGACAAATCCTTCGCCGCCCCGCGAATCATATCCTGTAAATCCTTATCATATATATGGCTCATATCCGGGAACCGCGTACCCAGCTCCTCAATATTTTCCCCAATCAGCGGCGACGGCACAAAGCTTGCAATCTGGTCCGTAATCATCATAAAATCCCCGGCAGAAAACTCCCGGTTAATTCCCCCGGAAGCATTCGTAAGGAACAAGGTCTTTGCTCCCATCAGCTTCATAAGCCTGGCCGGCAGCACTACGTCCTGCATAGAATACCCTTCATAATAATGCACGCGCCCCTGCATAATCACGACTGGCACCTTTCCTACATATCCAAAAATAAACTGCCCCTTATGCCCGACTACTGTAGATACCGGAAATCCCTCTATCTCATGATACCCAAGGGTCGCCTCCACCTGTATCGTATCCGCATAATCTCCCAGACCGGACCCTAAAATCAAAGCCACCTCCGGCTTAAAATCTACTTTTTCTTTTACACTCTCATAGCATTTCAGCAACTTCTCATATACCTGGTTCATCTGCGCTCTCTCCTTTTCCATATAATCAATGCTCTACTATAGGTTATCAGCTTACCCAAAAGAAATCAACCATTTTCTCTCTTGCATCCTCTCCCTAAGTTTTGTACAATCTTTTTAAGAAACAACCCTTTCGTATCTTACTGTCTTTTTCCTGCTAAAAACCCATTAAAAACAGGTAAAATAAGCAGTTAAGATTAAAAATTAAAATTTTCAATCGCGGAATTTGCGCCTGCGCGCTGCTTGGCTCAAATTCATAGAAGAGCAAAAAGCAGCGCAGGAATGAGGTTAATCATGAGCATCCGTATTTTAATTACTGTAATCCAATTAATTGGAATTCTTGTCCCCTTTGCCGGCTGTATCTCCCTGATAAGAAGGGCTCAAAGCCGGACGTCTATGTACCTGCTTCTTGCAAATCTTGGCTGCCTGATTGTCAACGGTAGCTACATGCTTCTGCTCCAGACAAAAACCGAAGAAGGCGCGCTGGTCGCGCTGAAAATGGAATACTTCGGAAACGTGGTCTTCTACCTGACATTCGGCCTTTTCCTATGGTCTTACCTGAAATTGAAACGGCATAAATGGACAAAAATACTTCTGGCCGCCTGGTGTATCCAGGATATTATATTTTTATTATCTATCTGGAATACCAACGGCCTGCATTTTGTGTTCAAAAGCCTTTCCTTCCAGTGGAATGAAAAAATCGGCCTGGTGCTGATTCAATCGGTTCCGGGCGTTTTATACATACTGCGTTATAGTACCATGTGCATAATCCTGCTTTGTGGTATTCTTTATACGACAATCCGCATGTTTCTTATAAAAATCCCGTCTGAGCGCAGCAATCTGGCCAAGCTGGCCGGGGCCCAGTTTGTAATCTGCGCTTCTTTAGTTTTTATGCTATTTTACAGCATTCCCTTTGATATTGTCCCAATCTGCGCCTCCTTATCCATACTGTCCATCATTATAAGCGTCGCGCGGGATGAATTTTTCGGAATTACAGAGCTCGGCCAGCAATGGGTATTTGACCAGATGGGAGACGCCTTTATTATAGTTGATGAAATGTACGGCTATCTGGACTCCAACCCTTACGCTAAAAAGGTTTTTCCAGAATTAAGCAGCAAACGGAAAAATGAAGCTATCTCGAAAGAGTTGTACCAATTTTTCAAAAATAACGAAAAAATACAGAAAATACAAGGAAAGCATTACAATAAAAAAATAATGGAGCTCAGAGAAAAGGGAGAGCTGGCC
>CATKYY010000135.1 GCA_949841225.1 uncultured Acetivibrio sp. | reverse complement strand
TCTTCCTTTGCATGATGTACTTCCTCCACACGCGCCGGAAGCTCAGCCTCGCTCCTGCGGTATACAATATGTACTTCCGCGCCCAGACGGAGAGCCGTTCTGGCCGCATCCATAGCCACATTTCCACCGCCGACAACAGCTACCTTCTTTCCTCCTACAATCGGCGTATCATAATCTTCCTGGAAAGCCTTCATCAGATTGGAACGGGTCAGATATTCATTTGCAGAAAAAACGCCGTTCGCATTTTCCCCAGGAATTCCCATAAATTTTGGAAGCCCTGCTCCTGATCCAATATAAACCGCCGCGAAGCCTTCCTCCTTCATTAGCTCTTCAATCGTAGTAGATTTTCCAATAACTACGTTGGTTTCAATTTTTACTCCCAAAGATTTTACGTTTTCTATTTCAGAACGTACTACCGTTTCCTTTGGAAGACGGAACTCTGGAATACCATATTCTAACACGCCTCCTGCCTCATGAAGCGCTTCAAAAATTGTCACATCATAGCCCATCTTTGCCAGGTCTCCGGCGCAGGTAAGACCGGAAGGGCCGGAACCAATTACCGCTACCTTTTTTCCCTTCTTTTCCTTTGCAGGCTCCGGGCGAATGCCTTTTTCCCTTGCCCAGTCCGCTGCAAACCTCTCCAGCTTGCCGATAGAAACGGCCTCTCCTTTAATGCCGCGGATACACCTTTCCTCGCACTGGCTCTCCTGCGGACATACGCGGCCGCAAACTGCCGGAAGGGCGGAATAGGTACTGAGCACCTTATAAGCCTCCTCATGGTTCCCTTCCTCTATCTGTCTGATAAAACCAGGTATATCAATAGAAACCGGACAGCCCTGTACGCATTTTGGATTTTTACACTTCAGGCAGCGGCTGGCCTCCGCCCTTGCCTCTTCCTCATTGTATCCCAAACATACCTCGTCAAAATTTTTAGCCCGAAGCGCCGGCTCCTGCTCTCTTACCGGCACCTTTTTTAAAACATCAACCTCTATACTCATGCGAATCCTCCATTTTTAAACACGTTTTAGGAAATCTTCTATGTATCAGCACTGCCCGCAGCCGCCGTGGTGGGTGCTGCCCTCGCGCTGTCTTAAAAGAGCGCGCCCTTCTTCCGTTTTGTACATCTGCTGCCGCTTCATGCTTTCATCAAAATCGACTAAATGACCGTCAAACTCAGGGCCGTCCACACAAGCAAACTTTACCTCTCCGCCAACCGTCAGGCGGCAGGCGCCGCACATGCCTGTGCCGTCTACCATAATCGGATTCATGCTGACCACCGTTTTAATGCCTAACTCTTTTGTTAAAAGGCTTACAAACTTCATCATAATAACCGGCCCAATCGCAATAACCAAATCATACGTTTCGCCCTGGTTATTCACCAAGTCCTTAATCTTATCATTTACATTTCCTTTAAAACCATAAGAACCGTCGTCTGTAGCAATATATACATGGCTGGACCACTGCTTCATCTCTTCTTCCAGAATAATCAGGCTCTTACTTCTTGCGCCGATAATAACGTCCGCGTCTACTCCCTGCTCCTTCAGCCATTTCACCTGAGGGTATACCGGAGCTGTGCCAACGCCTCCTGCTACAAACAGGATATGCTTTTTCTTAAGCTCTTCTATATCCTCATTAATTAATTCAGAACGGCAGCCCAAAGGCCCTGCAAAATCCCGGAAGAAATCTCCTTCTTCATACAGCGCCATCCTCTCTGTCGAAGCGCCTACGGTCTGGAACACAATGGTTACATATCCTTTTTCCCTGTCATAATCGCAAATAGTAAGGGGGATTCTCTCTCCCTTTTCATCCATTTTCACAATAACAAACTGTCCAGGATAGCAGGTCCTGGCAACCCGGTGCGCTTCCACATCCATGAGATAAATCTTCTCCGCCAGCTTCTGCTTTTTTACAATTTTGAACATGGTCTTTCCTCCCTAATGAATCATTAATGATTTTATTGTACTGCTTTTTTAGTAACTTGTACAGTAGTTTTCGCAAAAATCTAAAAATTTTTGTTTGTTCATTAAAATTTTTGTTTATTTTATTCATACATTTCCGCTACATAGTCCTTTGTATCAAAAAGCTTGTTATACTGAAGCCGTTGATAAAGAGCCGTAATAGCGTCCTGTCCATTCTGCCCCGGTTCTATCCACTTTCCCTGCTGATTTAAATGTCCGTTAATGCTTATTGCCGGCGCCTGTTCCATCTTATCCAAAAGCAAATGATAATAAGGCGGCATAGGAAGGCCCGCCGTTTTTAAAAGCAGCGGCGCTAAAAAACCGGGACTTAAATCTCCCGCATTTTTCTCCTCTATATCATAATTGGCCCAAAGCACAAAAGGAACCATATATTTATTCCGGTAAACAGACATGTCCGTCTCCTTATTAATGCTGTCATAGGTGCCGTCCTGCAAGTTAGGCTGATGGTCGCCAAAAAATAAAAGCAAAACCGGCTCCGGCTGCTCCTTTAAATATGCAACCAGCCGTTGCAGCTCACGGTCTGTTTTCCGAATCAGATCGATATACATCTGCGTGCCTTCGCTGTAGCCGCCGTGATTCTGCATAGTCACATTAAAAATAAAGCTTGGCCCTTCTTTCTTTCTGGCCTCGTATTCCTCTATCAGCCTGTCAAAATCCGCCGCATCAGAAAGGTAGCCCCGCAAATAGGAAGAAGCTGCCGTTGAAAAGCCCTCTTCACTGATAAAGGTATCAAAGCCCAAATAAGGATACACCTTATCCCGGTTCCAGTTTGAAGCGGCGCAAGGATGCATAGCCGTAGCCGAATAGCCCTGTTTTTTCAAAATGCGGCACAGAGAGCTTACATTCCGGTCAATATACTGCTGGTACGGAACGCTTCCCGACGGCACAAACGCCATGCTCAAAGAGGTTAAAAATTCAAATTCTGTGTTGCAGGTATTTCCGCCAAAGGCAGATACATTTAGCCGCCCCCGCACTGTATTTTCTGTAAGGCTGTCAAAAAAAGGCATATAATTTTTATCTTCCCCTAAATCTTTTATCATAGAAATATCCGAAAAGGATTCATTCATTATAACAATCAGATTTGGCTTTTTTGTAGCTGCTTCTTCCTTGGCATACTGAGCCGCCAGCTTTCGGATTTCTTCCGGGTCATAACCGTCCGGCTTTTCCACATCCATAAACCGCAGGTTTTCCATAAAGCTGGCGGCAACGCCGCAGCATTGGTACTGAACCTTCTGGTTCCAGGCAAATACCGTCCAGTGATAAAGCTTCAAAAGCCCTACCGAGCTGTGGAGCTGCCACACCCCTCCGGCAAACGCCAGATAGATAACGGCCAGGATTCCATATGTCTTGCTTTTCAAGGCTATTTTTTCTCTGGATGTCAAAAAATGCAAAACTACAAGATAAACGGCCGTCGCTCCCGTAACCGCCCAGGTATAACCAGTAAACCCATAATTATAACTTCCTGCCACATTCATCGCTGTTCCAAAAGATTTAAAATCCCAGGGAAGGATAGGTATCCCCCGAAATTCCAATACATAATGGTTGGCAAGCCCTAAAATATAGCTTAAAATTACCGAAACCATCAGGGCGTAGCGTACTCTCCGAATCAGTAAAAGCAACAATCCCAAAATCAGAGCGTACCAGATATAATTAATCATAAAAAAAGGCTTCCTGATATTATACAGCCTGTTTTCCTCTAAAAATTCCACTTGCAAAAACATAAAAAAGGGAGAAATACAGATTACCAGTATTTCCCACATCTGTTTCATTATTTTTTTCCAGTCGATTGCTTTTGTCATCTTACGTTTGGTCCTTTCCAACCAGCTTATCCTTTCTAGCCGGATGTTTTAATTCCACTAAATTTTATTATATATTTTTCTTTTTGTAAAGATTTTCATATGCTATACTTGAATAAAAACAGAAAAAAAGGAGGCCTAATACCTATGGAACTACGCGTGCTTCAATATTTTCTTGCAATAGCAAGAGAACAAAGCATTGTAAGGGCGGCTCAATCCTTGCATCTTTCTCAGCCGACTCTCTCCACACAGATAAAAGCGATGGAAGAAGAACTGGGAAAGCAGCTTTTAATCCGTGGAACAAAAGGCTCCAGAAAAGTAACTCTTACAGAAGAAGGGATGATTCTTCGGAAACGGGCGGAGGAAATCTTGAATCTGGTTCAAAAAACAGAAAAGGAAATTTCCCTTTCTGACCGGGTGGTTGTCGGCGATGTTTATATCGGAGCCGGCGAAACGGACGCCGTCCGTTTTATCGCGCAGGCTGCAAAAGAGCTCTATAAAACATACCCTGGTATCCATTACCATATTTCCAGTGGAAACGCACAGTTTGTAACAGAGCAGCTAGAGAAAGGATTAATTGATTTTGGAATTGTTTTCGGTCCGTTAGACCACACAAAATACAATTCCATTGAACTGCCCTTTAAAGACGCCTGGGGCGTTTTAATGCGGCGGGATTCTCCCCTTGCCGCAAAGGAAGCTATTACGCCGGAGGATTTATGGGACAAGCCTTTAATTCTGTCCAGACAAGAGGATGACAATGGAGCGTTAACTGCATGGATGAACCGAAAGCTATCCGAATTAGAAATTGTCGGAACCTATAATTTGCTTTTTAACGCATCGCTGCTGGTAGAAGAAGGCCTGGGATATGGAATCGGACTTGATAAAATCATTAATACCTCTGGAAACAGCAAGCTCTGCTTTCGCCCTCTCTCTCCGAAAAGAGAAGAAGGTATGAATATTATCTGGAAGAAATACCAGGTGTTTTCCAAAGCTTCTGAAAAATTTATAGAAAAATTAAAAGGGCTTCTAAACTGCTAATTCGCAAAGTCTAAAAAAGTCTAAATTTGTATTGTATTGACTAGAAAATAGCGATACAATAGAAGATGAGATAAAAGGTGTACAGAGAGGGTAAGATAGAACATTAAATGTTTTATCTGCAAGTTTGCGTCCACACTGCATCCACAAACTTGTAATGCACAAAAAGCATCCACAAACTTGTGATGCACAAAAGCAGTGCAGAAATGGAGGAAATCATGAAACACACAAAAAAAGGGGTAAATGCAAAGAAAAGGATAGCCGATAAAATCCTTTATCAAATTGGCGGAAGCGTTATTTTTGTACTTCTGCTTATAGCTGTCGTTTCCATTTGTATGGTAGGATGGCTGAGTATTACATCAAAAGAAACTGAACTGACGCAAGAATCCAACGCGGCGGCAAACCAACTGACAGGATTTCTGGAACAATATACCAAAAGCGTAGAGCAGATGGCCGTCAATCCAGAAATTAAATATGTCATGAAGGAAACAAAGGCCGGCGATAATATACAGCAAACTGAAAAAATGGATACCGTTATGGAAAACCTTATCAATATCGCCAATACTGATACTGAAAACGTTATGGCCGCATGGATTTCCGACCTGGATGCCAATGCGCTGACCCAGTCCGACGGTTTTACAAGCGGAGAAGGCTGGGATATTACAGGACGCGGCTGGTACGGCTGTATCAATACAAAGGAAACTATCCTGACAGAGCCGTACGTGGATTCCTCTACGGGAAAAATGATTTTAAGCGCCGCCGCGCCGGTTCTTGACGACGCTACCGGCGAGGTTCTTGGCGCAGTAGGCATGGATATATCCTTGGATCATATGACAAAAATCATGAGCGAGTATAAAATCGGCAGCAATGGTTACATACAGTTATTATCTGAAAGCGGCACTTTTCTCTATCATCCGCAAAACGATATGATTCAAAAGAACCTCAAGGACGCAGACGTCTCCCAGAATGTTATAGATACCATTACATCCGCAAGCAACGACTTTTTGAGGTATAAACTGAACGGACTTACAAAATACGGCTTCTTGCAGCATGCTGGAGATACCGGATATATTGTGCTAAGCAGCATGCCGCTATCGGAATATTATACTATATTAGTTGGAATGGTCATCGCTTTAATTATTATCTTTACCATTGGCATTCTTCTGATTGCATTCCGAATCAAAAAAAGCGCCGCAAGCCTGACAAAACCGATTCTGGAGCTGAACCGCACCGCCCAGCAGCTTGCCGCCGGAGACCTGGATGTAAATCTGCAGATAACAAGCGAGGATGAAATCGGAGAGCTGGCCGAATCCTTCCAGAAAACGGTCAGCCGTCTAAAAGAGTATATCGTATATATTGATGAAACGGCAGAAGTGCTGGCGCAAATTGCCGATGGGAAATTAAGTATCCATCTGAAAAACGATTATGTCGGCGAATTCCAGAAAATAAAAACCGCGCTGCTTAATATTTCCGATTCCATGAACCAGGTTATGATTGGAATTAATGAAAGCTCCGAGCGGGTATCTATCGGAGCTTCTGAGCTTGCTACTGCTTCCCAGGTTCTGGCTGAAGGCGCGCAGACTCAGGCGGCATCGATTGAACAGCTTTCTATAACAACAAATACAGTTACCGATCAGGTGGAAAATAGCCGCAACGAGGCGGAAGCTTCTGCCAAGGCTACAGCGCAAGCCGCCGTAATGATTGA
>CATKYY010000134.1 GCA_949841225.1 uncultured Acetivibrio sp. | reverse complement strand
CCTTGCAATTTTCACAAGCAAAGGATTGCACATCTTTTCCTCAGGTATGCCATGGTCTTGAATTTCAATGTAAAAGTCGTCTTTTCCGAAAATATCACGCATTATGATTGCATATTCTTTCGCTTTTTCATAGTTACCTTCAATCAAATATTGAGGAATTCTGCCACCAATACAAGCACTTGTTGCAATAAGTCCTTTGCTATGCTCACGCAAAAAGTCAAGATCAATTCTTGGCTTATAGTAAAATCCTTCCGTGTACGCAAGAGAATCAAGTTTTACAAGATTTTTGTAGCCTTCATTGTCTTTTGCAAGCAACAAAATATGAAACATTTCCTTGTTTGTTTTCACAAAAGCTTAAAAAATTAATTAAAAAATAATTGTAAGACCTGTCCTTTTAACATATAATAGTAATAGAACTAAACTGTATGCTCTGCAAAATATAAAAAAGAAAGGATTGATTTATTTGAAAAAGAAAACCAATGCAGCAGTATTTATTACCGCCCTATCCATGTTTACTTTATATATAATAAACCGTATTATATTTATTGCCGCTACAATAAAAGAAACATTGTTTTCTAAAAATGGAAATTACTATAGCTGGCGTTTAGGAAAAATATTTTATACAAAGCAAGGAAAAGGCAGCCCTCTTCTTCTTGTCCATAATTTAAATTCTATTTCATCAGACTATGAATGGAAAAAAGTAATCCAGCAACTGGAAAAACAACACACTGTTTATACAATAGACCTTTTAGGCTGCGGTAGATCAGATAAACCAAAAATAATATACACAGGTTATCTTTATGTACAGCTTTTAACCGATTTTTGTAAAAATATTATAAAAGAACCAGTAAATATTGCTGTTACAGGCCATGCCTGCCAAGCTGTTTTAATGGCTTGCTCCATAGAAAATAGCCTTTTTAAAAATATAATTTTAATTAATCCTGAAAATTTAGCTGATGCAAATAAGTCCCCTAAGTACAGGCATAAAATAATGCAATTTATTTTAAATTCTCCAATTATAGGTACACTTATTTATAATATCGGCGTTTCTAAAAAAATAATTAAAAATGAGTTTATCTATAATTATTTTGGTAGCCATACCTCCTTTTCCAAAAAATATATAGAGGCCTATTATGAATCAGCCCATTTAAAAGGCAGCTCCTCTAAATATTTACATTCCAGTATCCAGTGCAGATATACCAATACTCCTGTTCAGCGCGGTATTGAAAGTACAGATAATAATCTGGTCATTTTTGGAGGACAGACAGTTCCGAAAATAATAAAAACCTTAGAGCAATATACAAGCCTGAATCCTTTAGCAAAAACAACAATATTAAAAGGCTGCGGCCTTCTTCCTCAATTAGAATTTCCAGAATATTTTTGCCAAAATCTTGAACAATATATAAAATAATCAATAATGAAAAAAACAGCTATAATATCAGAGAGTATAACATGCTCTGGTAATACAGCTGTTTTTTTATTTTATAGGAAATTCCTTCGGATTCCCTATAAAATAAAAAACAATTATCGCACTGCGGCGGAAAAGAAATATGCCGTTAAAGCGACCCGCCGCAGGCGGAGAATCCTGCTTTGCAGGATTCTTTGTTCTTTCATATATTTAATTTTCCTGACACTTTTTACACAAATGACTCTTTTTTAATTTCATATAAATATGAGGAATTCCTGCTTCATCAAAAGCCTCGCCATAAGTCTCAAAACCGATTTTCTCATAAAATCCTATCGCATGAAGCTGAGAACTCAAAAGCACCTCTTTTGCACCATGTAAAAAGGCTTTATCTAACAGCATCCGTACTATAAAATCCCCATATTGCTTTCTTCTTTCTTCTCTAAGTACGGCAATCCGGCTTATTTTATAGGTATCGCCATCGTATATAATACGGCCGGTAGCGACAGCCTTTCCATTGGCATAGGCGACGGCATGAATAGCATAAGAATCCAGACCATCCATTTCAATTTCCTCCGCTACCTTTTGTTCCTCAATAAATACTTTTCTGCGTATATAAAAAGCATCTGTTAAATCATTTTCTCCATTTAAATAAACGCCCTTAACCATAACAGCCTCCCTTTAAATAATTGGCTCTTTCGCAGGCTTTCCACCCATTCTTGGATATTTTTGCTTTGTTTTACCTGTTTTTCTTATCTTTATGAAAGACCGGCTAATATCCGACTCCGGCAAAATAAATTCTTTTACCTCTTCTATATTTCCTCCAAGAATATTTATGGCATTTTTTGCTCCTGAAAGCTCATTTTCAATATTTCCTGATTTGTATGGAATAAAATAGCCGTCTACTGCTACATAAGGAATACAGTATTCTGATAAGGTTGCTAAATTAGCTACGGCTCTGGATACGCACAAATCAAATTTTTCCCGATAAGCTTCCTTCCGTCCATACTCCTCCGCTCTTCCATGAACAGCCTCTATATTTTCCAAAGAAAGAGCATCAATTACCTCTTTTAAGAAACCGACTCTCTTATTTAAAGAATCCAGTAAAACAACCTGAAGCTTGGGAAATAAAATTTTTAAAGGAATTCCTGGAAAACCCGCTCCTGTTCCCATATCTAAAACCTTTAATTGTTTATTTTGCAAATCGAAAATTTTAACCAAAGCGGCGCTGTCTAAAAAATGCTTTACTACAACCTCGTCAAATTCTGTAATAGCAGTTAAATTCATCACCTTATTTTTTTCAATAAGCATTTCGTAATACAATAAAAATTTTTCACATTGCTTGTCTTCTATAGAAAGACCAAGACTTTCCAGCGCCTCTTTTATTCTTGCTTTCTGTTCCAATTTTATCCCCCTTTATTTTCCATATCTAAGCTGTTCTAGGTATACTAATAGTACAGAAATATCGGCTGGGGATACTCCTGAAATTCTGGAAGCCTGTCCCACAGAATGAGGGCGTATCTGCTTTAGCTTCTGTCTTGCTTCTATTCGCAGGCTGTATACGTCGTCATAATTTAAATCATCAGGTATTCTCTTCTTTTCCATCTTTTTAAACTGCTCTACCTGCTTTAGCTGCCGCTTAATATAACCTTCATATTTTAAATTAATATTTACCTGTTCTATTACTTCTGGCGATAAGGGCTTTCTATCTTTATCTATAAGCTCCACTGCCTCATAAGAAAGCTCTGGGCGGCGAATTAGTTCTGCCAATGAGGTTCCTGTATTTAAAGGCGTTGACCCAAAAGATTTTAATATTTCCTGTACCCTGCCGGAAGCTCCTATATTAGTATTCTGCAAACGGTCTATTTCCTCTAAAATATCCTGTTCCTTCTGTAAAAGCTTCTGATAACGGGCTTCGTCAATTAAACCAATCTCATATCCTTTTTTTGTCAAGCGAAGGTCCGCATTATCCTGTCTTAAAATAAGCCGGTATTCTGCCCTCGAAGTCATCATTCGATAAGGCTCGTGAGTTTCTTTTGTTACAAGATCATCAATCAATACGCCAATATATGCCTCAGAACGGTCTAAAATCAAAGGCTCTTTATTTTGAAGTTTTCTGGCGGCATTAATACCAGCAATCAATCCCTGAGCCGCCGCCTCTTCATAGCCCGAACTGCCATTAAACTGCCCTGCGCTAAAAAGTCCTGAAATTCCTTTAAACTCCAGGCTGGGCTTTAATTGAGTCGCATTTATGCAGTCATATTCTATTGCATACGCATTTCTTACAATGTTAGCATTCTCAAGTCCTGGTACGCTGCGGTACATACGAAACTGGACGTCTTCAGGAAGAGAGCTGGACATACCGCCAATATACATTTCATTTGTATTATTTCCCTCCGGCTCAATAAATACCTGATGCCTATTTTTATCTGCAAAACGAACTACCTTATCTTCAATAGACGGACAATATCTTGGCCCGGTACCCTGAATATTACCAGAATATAAAGGAGAACGATCCAAATTATCCCTGATAATCTGATGGGTTTCTTCATTTGTATAGGTAAGCCAGCAAGAAACCTGTTCTCTTTCTATATCTTCAGGACGATTTGTAAAGGAAAATGGCACAATTCTCTCATCTCCCTTTTGCTCTTCCATTTTTGAAAAATCAATGCTTCTTCTATCAATCCGCGCTGGCGTTCCTGTTTTAAACCGATAAAGCTCAATACCTAATTCCTTTAAGGAATCCGATAAATGATTTGCGGCAGATAAACCGTTAGGCCCTGTATAGCGGCTGACGTCTCCATAAACACATCTTGCCTTTAAATATACTCCGGTGCAAAGAATCACAGCCCGGCATGGATAAACGGCGCCGGATGAAGTTAAAACTCCGGTAATACAATGATTCTCTACCAAAAGCTTCTCCACCTCATCCTGGCGGAGAGTAAGGCCCTTTGTATTTTCCATTACGCGGCGCATTTCCTTCGTATAATCCTGCTTATCAGCCTGCGCCCTTAAAGAGTGTACCGCAGGTCCCTTTGATTTATTAAGCATCTTGGACTGTATAAAGGTTTTATCAATATTTTTACCCATTTCGCCGCCCAGAGCATCAATTTCCCGAACCAAATGTCCCTTAGAACTTCCTCCTATATTAGGATTACAGGGCATCAATGCGATACTATCTATACTTACCGTAAATAATAATGTATTCATTCCAAGCCTTGCCAATGCTAAAGCTGCTTCACAACCGGCATGGCCGGCGCCTACCACAATAGCGTCGTATTCTGCATATGTGTAAGACATTTTTATCCTCCATTCTATTTTCCCATACAAAATTCACTGAAAATGGTATTGACCAGATCTTCTCCTACAGATTCGCCTATAATTCTTCCTAACGCCTCGTAAGCATCCATCAAATCAATAGAATAAAAATCCTCCGGCATATTATCCTCAATACTTTTTCTAACCTGAGAAAGACTGTCCCGGGCTTCTGAAAGAGCCGTCTTATGCCTTATATTGGTAATATAAATTTCATCATTAAAAGTAATTTCTCCATGAAAAAACATATCTTTTATTTCTTTTTCCAGTTTTTCAAGTCCCAATGCTTTTTTCGCAGAAATTTCAATTACAGGTTTTTTTACTGCTTCTTCGGTTTCTTTTTTTGAAATAAGAGAAGGCGCGTCAATTTTATTCAAAAGTACGATTGTTTTTTTATCTTTAATTAAAGAAATAATCTCTCTGTCATTTTCATCTAAATTTCTGGTCCCATCAACTACATAAATAATTAAATCCGCATCTCTTGCCGATTTTATAGCTTTTTCAACGCCAAGGCTTTCTACAA
Organism: uncultured Acetivibrio sp.; assembly: GCA_949841225.1. Taxonomy (GTDB): domain Bacteria; phylum Bacillota; class Clostridia; order Lachnospirales; family Lachnospiraceae; genus Velocimicrobium. The sequence continues at coordinate 1,402 of CATKYY010000134.1, read as the reverse complement.
AATCTCCGGTATTGCGAATACCGGCCGTATCCACCAGATTCAGCATAATATCTCCCAGATAAATACTTTCTTCCAAAGTATCTCTGGTAGTTCCCTCAATTTCTGTTACAATGGCGCGCTCTTCTCCTAAAAGGGTATTTAAAAGAGAAGACTTTCCTGCATTGGGTTTTCCTACAATCACGGTTTTAATACCCTCCTTTAAAATTCTTCCATTATCAAAGGAGGCTAAAAGCTTTAAAATATCCCTCTCATTATCGTTTACCCGTTCTAAAAGCTCCTCTCCAAATCCATCTATCTCAATATGCTCTGGATCATCTAAAGCGGCCTCAATAAAAGCTACATCCCGGATAATATTTCCTCTTATTTCTTTTATCTTTTCCATCACATTCCCTTTTAGCTGAGAAACAGAGGACTTTAAAGCCATATCATTTTTCGCATTAATAATATCAATCACAGCCTCTGCCTGAGATAAATCTATTCTCCCGTTTAAAAAGGCTCTTTTTGTAAATTCTCCCGGCTCTGCAGGCCTGGCTCCATTTTTAATTAAAAGATTCAATATTTTCTTTGTTACAATAACGCCGCCATGACAGTCAATCTCCACCACATCCTCGCAGGTATAGCTGTTTGGAGCCTTCATAACTAAAACAATAACCTCGTCTATCATCTGTTCCCCATCATAAATGTAACCGTAATGAACTGTATGGGAATTCTGATCCTTTAACTTTTTATTATTTCCAGGAGAATGATACAGTCTATCTGCAATAGAAACCGCATCCGCTCCGCTCATTCTGACAATACTGATACCTGCGTTGTTCATTGCTGTTGAAATCGCTGCAATTGTATCGGTTTTCAATACATTTTCCTCGCTTCCATTTTTTATAAGAATAAAGTAGGTTTGCCCACTTCAACTCCTCTATCCTTCATTCATAAAAGAACAAAGAATCCTGTTCTGCAGGATTCTCCGCCTGCGGCGGGTCGCTTTAGCGGCATATTTCTTTTCCGCCGCAGCGCGATAATTGTTGTTTATTTTATAGGGAATCCGAAGGAATTTCCTATAAAATAAACAAAGAGTCCGGCTTACCGGACTCTCATATTTTTTACTCCTCTGTATTATTTATTTCTGCTGCAGAAACAAAATTCTTTTTATAACCGCCCCGGTTGCTGTTATAAGAGCTTCTTCCATGATTACTGTGTCCTGAATAATCCCTGTATCCCTTCTTTAAAGTAACAACAACTCTTCTGTACGGCTCTTCGCCTTCGCTGTGAGTTTCAACATATCTGTCATTTTGAAGCGCAGAATGGATAATTCTTCTTTCATATGGATTCATAGGCTCTAAAGAAACCGATCTCTTTGTCCTCTTTACCTTATAAGAAATATTCTTAGCAAGATTTTCTAAAGTTT
>CATKYY010000133.1 GCA_949841225.1 uncultured Acetivibrio sp. | reverse complement strand
TGTCCAAATCTGGCATACAAAACCGCAGATTTGTACTTTGCTTCGGTGTGTGAGAACAAAATAACCATTCGCTCCGCTTAGCAGCCCTACCATTTGCAAAATGCGGAAACTCAAGCTGATATATTATTTTCAAGCCCGCATAAACTGCTTATTACATCTCAACCTTAAAACAAATATAGCTCTGCCCGTCCATTTCCTCCATACTGACTGTCAGGCTGCCGCCGCAGCGTTCTGTTAAAAGCTTTGCATTATACAGGCCCAGTCCCCGCCTTTGGCTGTCGCCCTTCGTTGTATAGCCCTTTCCAAAAAACCTTCCGATTTTTTCAAGAGCCAGCCGTGGATGCCGGTTCCAGATTTCAAACACCGTTCTGTCATTCTCGGAGCCCAAAAACATTTTTATCTGATTATTTACTTCATCGCAAGCTTCCATCGCATTATCAATCAGAGTCCCTACTACCTCAATTAAATCATGCTCGGAAGCCTTTGTCAGCATTGTTTTCCCCTGAACATGAATATCCAGCCGAATAAATTCCCTTGCTGCAATAATTTTACTGTAAATAAAACCTGCCAGCACCTTATCGCTGATTTTCAAAAGAGGCAAAAGCTGACGGCTTTTATCGTCATACAGCTCCTTAATATATTTGGACTGCTCTGCCACCAGCTCCTCATAATCCTTAATTGTCATATGCATATTTAAAATTGCATTCATATGGTTATCAAATTCGTGCTGTTTAATACGGATTTCCTTCACCAGCTCTTCCAATGGCTTTGTATAGAGTCGGTACATTTGAAGCTCCTTTTCCTGTTTTTCAAAAATATCATAGCTCTTTTTCCGTTCTGCCGTCACCAGAACCAGGATAGCAACGGAAAAAATCAGAAAAACAAAGCTCTTTTCATCAATTTCCCCCACAAAGCCCCACGATACAATAAAATAAATAATAAAAAACAAAAACAGCAGGCATAAAAAACGGTAAAACAGCTTATTCATTCAAAAGCCCCCTTATCTGAGCCTTATAGGTAACGCCGATTTCTACCTGTTCCTTACAGCCCCGCAGCTTAATTACCCGGTTTACCGTATCTACATAATCAATATACCTCCGGTTTACAATGTACATCCGGTGGCATTGGATAAATTCTCCTTCTGGAAGCCGTGGAAGAAGCTGTTTTAAGGTCAGATACCGAATATCCAGACGTTCCGTTTTCAGTACCAGACGCAGTCCCCTTGGCACAGCCTGAATAAAAAGAATGTCGTCGCACCAGACTTTATAATTGATTCCGTCCTTTTTAATTGTAACAGACCTCTCCTCCTTATGACCACCAGTGTGCGTCATAACCTTTCGTATAATCTTCTCGACTTCCTCTGTGCGAAAAGGCTTGGTTATATACCGATAGCACTGGAGCTCCCTGTAAGACTGCAATTCCAAAGATAAAATAGAGGTTACAAATACAATGGGCGTAAATTCATAGCGCTGGAGCTCCCTGATTGCTCTGGCTACATTCATACCGGAGGTATCCGCAAGATGCGTAGAATCCAGATTAATATCCAAAAGAAACAGATCGTATTCCCCGTCGGATGCTATAGCTGCCATAGCTTCCTTCTCTGAAGCTATGGCAGTCACCTTTATTTCCTCTGATATAGATTTAATAATTCTAACAAGAGCCTCCCGGCTTTCTGTCTGATCCTCTAAAACCAGAATTCTCATTTTTCAGCGGCACCAACCTCAACCAGAGATTTTGCAAGACCCGCCAGTCCCTGGATTTCAGAAGGAATAATAATTTTAGTCGCCTTACCGTCCGCTGCCTTAGCAAAGGCCTCCAGGCTCTTTAACTGAATAATCGCATTGGTAGGGTCCGCCTCATTCAGGAAACGGATACCATCTGCATTTGCTTTCTGTACAGCTAAAATAGCTTCTGCCTGGCCCTCTGCTTCGCGAATCGTTGCTTCTTTCTTCGCCTCTGCCCGGAGGATTGCAGCTTCCTTCTCTGCTTCAGCCTCTAATACCGCGGATTCCTTTTTACCTTCTGCTACCAGAATCATAGATTTCTTTTCGCCTTCTGCAATCAGAATAGACTCTCGGCGTTCGCGCTCTGCCTTCATCTGCTTCTCCATTGCATCCTGAATCGCTGCCGGAGGGATAATGTTTTTAAGCTCTACACGGTTTACCTTAATACCCCAAGGGTCCGTGGCAACGTCCAGTGAGGACCTCATTTTTGTATTAATAACTTCCCTGGATGTAAGAGTTTCATCTAATTCCATATCGCCAATAATATTTCTAAGGGTGGTAGCGGTCAGGTTTTCAATGGCCATAATCGGACTTTCTACGCCGTAAGCATACAGCTTCGGATCTGTAATCTGGAAAAATACAACAGTATCAATCCTCATGGTTACATTATCCTTCGTGATAACCGGCTGCGGTGCAAAATCCACTACCTGTTCCTTTAACAGAACCCTTTTTGCTACGCGGTCAATAATCGGCACCATAAAGTGAAGACCTACGTTCCAAGTATCACGGTAGCCGCCCAGCCGCTCTACAATAAATGCATTTGCCTGCGGCACAATTTTGATGCAAGATGCCAGCATAACTAACACGATTACAAATATTAACGTTGTAACTACTGCTCCAATAATCTCTCCCATTATTCTTCCTCCATATATTCCTTTACAATAAGTTTTACGCCTGCAATATTTACTATCTGGGCTTTTTCGCCCGGCTTTAGAATAACGCCCTCGTTCTGGCTCCTTACCGTCCATTCCTGGCCGTTTACAACCGCCGCGCCGCTTTGGTTAAAATTATCTACCTTTTCGGTGATTTTTATTACCTTCCCAATCAGCCCTTCATAATTGGTTTTCGCCCTGTGTACATTGATGTATTTCACTGCCCAAGGCCTTGTAAATATTAAAAGCAGCGAAGATACTATAATAAACAGGGCGACCTGAATCCAAAAATTCAGTCCTGCCAGGGAAGCGATGGTTGCCACTAAAGCGCCTCCAGCGAACCAGATAGTGGTAAGTCCCAGCGTGCATATCTCTATAATCAGAAGCGCCGCCATAAAGACCAGCCAATAAATAGATACCATCCTATTCGCTCCTTTCCTTTTTGTTATCTACACTTTACCCCATTATTCCCTATTTTTCAATAGGTTCTGCTTCAATTATGTTTTTTCCTGCTTGAATAGAGGCAGCGGCTGTAAAGGCTTCTAAATATTTTTTATAACAACCCTCAAACCGGCTGTCTATCATTAAAAGAGCATTCACCCCTTCAAAAAACAGCGCAACAAAATTCAATCCGCCGTTCTGGATACACCAGTTCGTCTCAAATCCCATAAAGGAATACGCTATCATCTGATAAAGCAGCTTGGGCGAACTGCTATTATGGATTTCTCCCTTTTCCTGAGCCTTTTTTATAATCACCGTACAAAGCTTCGTTAAAGATTCTCTCATTTCAAAACTATTCCTGTTCTGATTCAGATTAGAAATCAAAAGCTGGCTGAACAAATCATATCCCATTGTTAAGGTATCTGAAATCAAAGAGGAAAAAACAATATAAAGCTGTTCTATATGGGAGGAAGCCTCTATAAAATGATACGCCTCCCGCAAAATATTGTTAATTGTACGGTCATAAATATCTACAATTAAATCCTCCTTAGAATTTATATAATTATAAAAGGTAGGCTTTGTAATACGGCAGGACTGGCAAATATCATTAATGGTCACATTGTTATACCCATGCTTTTTAAATAACTGAACCGCTGCATCTGTAATCATTTCCTTATCAATTCTCTGCATAAAATCACCTCTTTGCAATCATAACATAATTTGCAAAGATTGTCTTCTCTTTCTTTGAGAAATTTTTCACAAATCCATTGACAACTCTTCAAAAAATGATATAATTTAACTACAGTAAAGAATATCATTACCTTAGTAAAGTTTCTTTCCAGGCTTGTGTCCGCACTGCATCCGCAAGCCTGCGATGCACAAAAAGCAGTGCAGAAATGGAGGTTAAAATGGGTAAGAATTTGTTTGACAAAACAAGCATTGGAACTATGAAGCTGAAAAACAGGATTTTCATGTCGCCAATGGGTACGACAGGAGAAGCAGACGGCTCTTATTGCAATGAAGGTATCGATTACTTTGAAGAGCGTGCAAAAGGCGGCGTCGGCCTGATTATCACCGGAGCTAACGTGGTTTCTACAAAATATGAGCCGCGGCCATGCACGGAGTTGTCTGATTTTCACCATGTAGAGCGGTTAAATATGCTGATTGAACGCTGCCATGCCTATGGAGCCAAGGTATGCGTCCAATTATCTCCCGGCCTTGGCAGACAGCAATTTACAGATCCTTTTACACCTCCATACAGCGCAGGCAGCGTAGGAGCATTCTGGTTCCCAGATTTAGTCTGCAAGCCTTTTGCAACAGAGGACATTACATATCTGGTTCAAAAAGTAGGCTACTCTGCTTCTCTCGCCGTATCTGCCGGAGCTGATTCTGTAGAACTCCATGCATACGGCGGCTATCTGTTAGACCAGTTCCACTCCACGCAATGGAATAACCGGACGGACGAATACGGCGGTTCCCTGGAAAACCGTATGCGTTTTACCTTAGAATGTATTGAAGCCATTAAGAAAAATGTTCCTTCTGGTTTTCCGGTTCTTGTAAAATTCACCCCTCACCAAAGAGTAGAAGGCTTCCGCACCATCGACGAAGGCATTGAAATGGCAAAGATTCTGGAAAAAGCCGGGGTTGACGCTCTTCACGTAGATACCGGCTGCTATGAAGAATGGTTCCAGGCAATCACAACCGTTTACAGCGACAAAGGCCATAAACTGGACATTCAGGAAGCAATTAAAAAGATTGTCAATGTTCCTGTTTTAGGAGACGGAAACTTAAAAGACCCTGTATTAGCGCAAAAAGCTGTAGAAGATGAAATTTTAGACTATGTAGGCTTAGGCCATCAAATGTTAGCCGATCCATACTGGGCTGCAAAGGTGAAAAAGGGAAATGTAGAAGATATTGCTCCTTGCGTAGGCTGCAACGAATGCTTATTGGCAGGATTTTCTGGAAAGCACTACTATTGCGCCGTCAACCCAACCTGCTATGCTGAAGACCATTACAAGCTGCCTAAACCGGATGGAAGCAAGAAAAATATCCTGGTTATCGGCGGCGGCCCTGCCGGTATGGAGGCTGCCATCACAGCAAAAAGACGCGGCTGGGACGTTGATTTATATGAAAAATCCGATAAATTAGGCGGAACCCTGTGGCCGGCAGGAGGCCCTGACTTTAAAAAGGATGTTATCAAACTGATTGAGTACTTAGAAACCCAGTGTAAAAAATTCGGAGTTAATATTAAGCTGAACAGCGAAGTAACCGCAGAAAATATCCAGCAAGGAAATTATGACCGCGTTATCCTGGCAACCGGTTCCACCCCTGTCACGCCTCCAATCAAAGGCATTGAAAACACTATCCTGGCTTCTGATTATTTAACCGGAAAAGCTGCGGCTGGTAAAAAGGTTGTAGTCATTGGCGGAGGCCTGGCCGGTACAGAAGCCGCCTGCGATATTGCTCCAAAAGCAGATGAAGTAACCATTATCGAAATGCTTCCAGATATTTTAGCAGCCGCCGCGCATTGCTTAAATAACGACCAGCATTTAAAGAAAATGGTAAAAACCCGCGGCGTAAAGGTAGAAGCCAATGCCAAAGTAACTGAAATCACTCCTGATTCCGTTACCTTTGAAAAAGACGGCCAAAGCCGTACTATCTCATGCGACACGATCATCAATGCCGCCGGTTTTAAAGCAAACAGCCAGCTAGAGAACGTATTGGATAATATGTATGAGGATGTTGTCGTGGTTGGCGATGCCGTTGCTCCAAGGAAAATACTGACCGCTGTTCATGAAGCGTACCATGCAGTCAGAACAATACAGTAATATATCTGCTCCTTTACTTAATCATATTGGCACGCATTTATATTTGGGAGTAAAAAATAAGGCCGGGAATCTAAAAAAAGATTCCCGGCCTTATTTTATTTATGCTGTCTGTTCTGCTTTCTTTCGCTTTTGCCAAAATATTTTCAATTGACGCTCATATTATTTTAGTCTATACTAAATAATAAAATTATTTCTTTTCCTGCCGCTTACCAAAGGCCGAAACTGTTACATTACAAACACTACAGAACAGGAGGTCAAGTAATGTCAACATTACAAGAACTACTGCAAAAAGCAGATTCCTATAAACAAAAAATATCCTCTGCTCGTCCGCTGGCAAAGGAAGAACTCAAATCCCTGGATAACTATTTTCGCATTGGTTTTACCTACAGCAGCAACGCTCTGGAGGGAAATACTCTCACTATATCCGAAACAAAAATACTTCTGGAAGATGGTATCACTGTTGGCGGCCGTCCGCTGAAGGACTGCTATGAAGCTGTCGGCCATGGAGCTGCTTATGATTTTATGTTGAAACTTGCACGGCAGCAGGATATGAAAATTACGGAAGAAATTATCAGGAAACTGCATCGTCTTTTTTACCAAAAAGTTGATGCAGAGCAGGCAGGCCAGTACCGTTCCGTTCAAGTTTATATTTCTGGAACAGAATATGTTCCCCCGGCTCCTGATGAAGTTCCGCGCCTGATGGAGCACTTGGTTAACCAGATTTTTTCATCCCGGACTACCCT
>CATKYY010000132.1 GCA_949841225.1 uncultured Acetivibrio sp. | reverse complement strand
TCTTAATAGGTTATTTGGCATTTTGCTAAAACGTAATTATTACTACAGTGATTTTGAATGGTGTTATAAAAATATAGAGCCTAAAATAATCTGTGAAGAGTGGCTGGAAGATAAAAATGGAAATCTTCCTGTGGATTATAAATTTTATTGTTTTGAAGGAGAGCCAAAGTATTTTATGGTTTCTTATGGAGAATTTGATCATCGGGTCAGAAATCATAAATTTGACATGGATGGAAATTCTATTGATTCTTTATTTAAAGAGAAAGAAGCAGTAGATAAAGATAGTATTATTTTTCCAGATAATTTTTCTGATATGAAAGAGATTGTAAAGGTTTTATGTAAGCCTTTTCCTCATGTAAGGGTTGATTTGTATAATATTGATGGAAAAATATATTTTGGAGAATTGACTTTTTATAGTGGCGGGGGATATTTACATGTATGCTCAAAACAAATGGATGATAAAATTAGCGGCTGGATAAAATTAGAAAACTATAAGGCTGAATGTGGGAGATGATTTGGAGAAATGAATGCAATAGGGAGATTAAAAGCAGAATTGTTACAATATGAGGATATAGAAAATTTTGTTAAGGAAACTGGGAGGCAGAGGAACATTAAAAAATGGGTTTGGCGGTTTTTAAGCGCGCCATATATTTTAGCTTCTGTTCCATTTAGAAGAAAGATTTTTGCAGAAAAATTTCAGAATCTATTAGAAAATGACAGGATTTTTTGTTTCAGGAGAAAAGACAGAGAGATAAAAGTTTATCTTCCGTTTGTAAGGTATAAAAACAACATGGTAAAAGGAGATTTGATTCAAACAGAAATTTTCAGGAAAAGTAATTTCTATGAAATTCAAACACTGGAATATTTGAGGAAAAGAAAATATTTAAAAAAGCAGATGAATATTTTGGATATAGGAGCCAACATTGGGAACCATACATTGTATTTTATAAAGGAAATGGAGGTAAAAAAGCTCTATTGCTTTGAACCTGTGAATACCACCTATAAGATATTGAAAAGGAATATGCAAATAAATAAGATTACCAATGCCAGAATCTATAATTTTGCTTTGGGAAGAGAAAAGAGAACAGCAGAAATAGCAAGCCTTTCAAAAGAAAACTGGGGGGTGCTACCTTGTCTTATAGTGAAAAAGGAGATATAAAAATATATGCCTTGGATGAGTTGGAGATTTTAGAGAAGATAGATTTTGTAAAAATAGATGTAGAAGGTTTTGAGGAAGAAGTAATCTCAGGCGGCAGGAAAAAAATACAAAAGGATAAGCCAGTAATTTTTATAGAAATATTCAGTAGTAATTTTAAGAAAATAAATGGTTTTATGGAGGAAATTGGATATATATTGAAAGAAAACTTAGGAAGAGACAACTATATTTATGTGAATAAAGATACAGGAGCTTGAGACAAAATGAGAAGGACTGTTTTATTCCGGCTGGACGATATTTGCCCATCTATGAATGCCCAGAATTTTCAAAGGATTCAGGACTTATTTCATAAATATGATATAAAGCCTCTTTTGGGTATTGTACCAGAGAATAAAGATGAAAAATTAAATTATGGGGAGATGGATTCTGACTTTTGGAAGACAATAAAGATACTGGAAAAGGAAGGGTGGAGCCTTGCTATGCACGGCGTAAATCATGTATACGACAGTAAGGATGCCGGGTTGGTCTCAGGAAGAAAAAAGAGCGAATTTAGCGGACATGGTTACAATAAGCAATATAATAAAATAAGTATAGGAAAAAAGATATTAAACGGACATGGGATAGATACTAATATATTTTTTGCGCCTGGGCATTCTTATGATACAAATACAATAAAAGCTTTATATAAGAATGGTTTCCGGTTTATTTCAGACGGCAGATCCCATGATTGCTATGAAAAGGATGGAATAAGATTTATCCCATGCAGAAAATATGGATATGATAGTAGTTCGTCAGGTATTATAACGATTTGCCTGCATATAAACTCATATTCAGAAAAAGAATTTGTTGAACTGGAGACTTTTATTCTTGCAAATAAAGCAGAAATTATTGCCTATTCCGAAATTTTGAAAAGGGAGATAAAAAGCAGCAAGTATTTGATGCTGCTAGATGAAAAATTGTATGTATTTTATGAGAGGAATATACGATATGCCGTTTCGCCCTATTATCAAAGATTAAAAAAGCGGATAGAAAGAGGGGGAAAGATGCCATGGAAGAACAGATAAAAGCACGCATAATTATTGGGGCAGATTTGGCGCCAGTAAAAGAGGATGCTTATTTTTTTTCAGAAGGGAAAATTGAGAAATTAATAGACCAGGAGCTTTTGGATATGATTGAAAAAGCAGATTATAGGATTTTTAATCTGGAACTTCCTTTCATAGAACAGGGAAAACCAATCATAAAGGCTGGGCCAAATCTAAAATGCAGCCCTTCTGTAATAAAGGGAATAAAACAGTTGAAAGTTAATTTAGTAACTCTTGCAAATAACCATATTTTAGATTATGGCGAAGAAGGCTTGTATTCTACAATAAAGTTGCTAAATAAAAATAATATTTCCTACGTCGGGGTAGGAGATAATAGGAAACAGGCAAAACAGGGAAAAATCATTTCCGTTTCTGGTAAAAAGATAGGGGTTTATGCCTGTGCTGAAAATGAGTTTTCTGTTGCGGAGGTAGATTCTTGTGGAGCTAATCCGTTGGAACTACATAAGGATATTGTAGAAATTCAAAAATTAAAAAAGGAAACCGATTTTTTAATTGTATTATTTCATGGAGGAATTGAATATTTTGAGTTTATTCCTCCTTATATTCAGGAGATAGCCCATAGATTTTCTGAAGCGGGCGCAGATTTGATTTTATGCCAGCATAGCCATTGCGTAGGGATTTTAGAAAGATACAAAAGCACTCAAATATTATATGGCCAGGGAAATTTTTTGTTTCAAAATTCAGAGAATACATTAAGTAAAAGAGGACTGTTGGTACAGCTTCTTATTTTTGGAGAGAGATTTGAAATAAACTATATTCCAATCTACAGATCCCAGGAAGGAACTTTAGAATTTGATAAAATATCTGCCGGGCCAAAAGAAAGCAGCCAATATAGCGAAGAGGAATTAAAAGAAAAATATCTGTCGTACGTCAGAAATTCTATTGTCCATTATATGTATGTGCTGGCTGGCTGGCCGCTTTTTTTTATTTGGCTGGATAAATTACTAAAGCGGAAGCTTATTATTCGTTGCTTTGGCAGGAAACGGATGGCAGTTTTGCAGAATATAACCAGATGCGAGGCGCATAGGGCGGTTATTCAGGATGGGGTAAATTTATTATTGGAGAAAAGAAAAAGATGAATATAATTTTTTATCATTCTTCCCTGAAGCAGGGCGGAGCAGAGAGAGTTATAACCAGCCTGGCAAATTATTTTTCTAAGCAGGGGCATTTAGTAAGTATTATGACAATAGATAATAGCGCGCCAGAGTACCAGATAAATAAAAACGTCGCATTGGTAAAATTAAGCGGTTTAAGGGACAGTAAAACCTTATGGCAGTCTGTAAAATTAAATATAGGATTAATGCTACAGGTAAGGAAATGTGTAAAATTAATCAAGCCGGATGTAGTAGTCTGTTTTGGAGTAAATCAGCTTTTTCACGCATATTGGGCGGTAAAAGGTATGGAATGTAAAATAATTGGATCTGAGAGAGCGAATCCCTATAAGGACCCCTGCGGCCGATTGTGGAATACAATAAAATTATATCTGTACCACCATGTGGATGGTTTTGTATTTCAGACAAATGGAGCAAGACAATTTTATAATACAAAGGGAATAGATAAGGGGTGCGTGATTCAGAATCCCGTTCCAGAAGAGCTTATGCAAATGGAAAACGTTGATTTTAGACAACGTCCAGCAGATGTATTTTATTCTTTTGGAAGATTATCTTATGCGAAATCTTATGATTTTTTAATAAAAAGCTTTTCTGAATTTCATAAAAAGCACAAAGAATGCAAGCTGGTGATTTATGGAGAGGGAAAGGATCGTGGAAAATTAGAGAAGCTTATTTTAGAGTTACAGGCTGGAGAATATATTTTTTTGCCGGGAAAGGCAGAGGATGTTTTTTGTAAGTTGCAGACAGCCAGATTTTTTATCCTGTCAAGCAGACATGAAGGGATGCCAAATTCTCTTTTAGAGGCTATGGCATTAGGGTGCATCTGTGTTTCTACCGACTGTAGTTTTGGGCCAAACGAGATAATTGCAGATGGAAAAAATGGGTTGCTGGTGAAGAATCAAAGCCAGGAGAAAATGGTAGAGGCATTGGAGAGAGTATATACTGATAAGGAATTACAAAAGACTGTTTCAGAAAATGCGTTGGATATTCGCAACAGGAATTCTGTTATCTATATTGGAGAGCAGTATTTGAGGTATTTTAGAAGAGTTTGTAAAAAGGAGCTTTAGAATTAAAAATAAAATTTTAATCGCGAGATTTGCGCCTGTGCGCTGCTTGGCTCAAACTCGTTGAGGCGTGAGAATGGAGTTAGAAATGAGAAAAACAACGGCGAAAGAAAAGCTATATAAAAAAATAATAGGCGAGGGTTTATACCAAAGGAGAATGGAGTGGACGAAGAGAGCGATTGCTTCTATTCCGGCTGGGAGTATCGTACTGGATGCTGGAGCAGGAGAGTGTAAAAATAAAAGATATTGCGCCCATCTTAATTATATTTCTCAAGATTTCTGCCAATATGAAGAAAGCAGTATAGACAGGAAAGTTCCCAATGAAAATAAGAAATGGAATACAAATAACATTGACATAGTAAGCGATATTACTGATATACCAGTAGAGGATAAAAGCTTTGACGCTGTAATTTGCACAGAGGTTTTTGAACATTTACTTTCTCCAGAATTAGCAGTACGTGAATTTTCAAGAATTTTGAAACCGGGGGGGGTATGTCTTATTACTGCTCCTGCTAATTGTGGAAATCATATGATGCCATATTTTTATTATAATGGTATTAGTGAATTTTGGTATCAGGAAATATTAAAGAAATACGGGTTTAAAATTAACCAGCTTGTGAAAAATGGAAATTATTTCGACGTAGTAAAAGAAAGAGTGCTTTCAGCAAGAGTAGTCAGTGAAATGTATGGAAAAAGGATGGGAATTACAGCACGGGCCATAGGCTTGCTGGAAGGAGTTGTTTTAAACAGGTATGCGAGAAAAACAACGGAGAGTGAGAATTATATTTGTTCAGAAATTATGCTTATTGCACAGAAGAATCAGGGAGTAAAATATGATAGTAGATGAAAGAAAAAAACATGGGATAATTTTGAAAGAAACCTGGCTGGCAAAGGAAATGCCAGATAAGGCAGATATTATTATATATCATTTTGCAAAAAAAAGGATGCAGAAAACAGATTCCTGCGGATATGATTTAATGACAGATTTACAGAGAGAAGATGAGATAATTTTTTCAGAAATATATAGGAACACAAAAAATGAAATACGTCGTGGCGAACGGGAAGGAATTATCTGCCGCTTTTTATCAGGAGATGATTTAAATAATGCGTATTTAAGTCATTATGTTAATACATTGTTTGCATTTGAAGAAAGTAAAAACAGGAAAATTGGAGAGAAAGAGAGTATTTTAAAGCGGCTGCAAAGCTATAGGGATAAAAATCTGTTATTGGTATCAGAAGCAGTTTATAAGGGAGAGGTTATTGTATGGCATTCTTATTTGCTGTCTGCTGCATATAGAGAAGCCATTTTATTTCAAAGCTTTTCTCTCTATCGGACAGAACCAGAGAAAAGAAAGCTGGTAGGCTATGGGAATCGTTTGCTGCATTGGAAAGATATTTGTTATCTGAAGGAAAAGGGATATGAAAAATACAACTGGGGGGGTACAACGAGGATTTGGATGAGTTAAAAAATATCAGTTCTTTTAAAGAAAAGTTTGGAGGCAGGAAAATACAAGTTTATGACGGAGTACAAGCTAAAACTTTGAAGGGGAAGCTAGCTTGGATATTTCTGACACTAAAAAATAATATAAGGAAGAGGAATGAAAGAATCAAGAGTTGCCAATACAGTTCTTAACTTAAAATATGGGATAATGGCTCAGTTTATAAATTATATATTATCCTTTGTGACAAGAACAATATTTATTAAATATTTGGCTGTTGAATATTTGGGAGTCAATAATCTTTTTTCTAATATAATTTTGCTTTTTTCAGTTGCAGAATCTGGAATTGGAGCCGCTATGGAGTCTGTTTTATATGGCCCGATGTATACTGGCGATGAAAAAATGGTAAATAGTATTGTATATTTACTAAAAAAAGCATATGTTGTAATTTCAGGCGTTATTTTTATTATGTCCATATTTATCTATCCGGTATTGTTTGCACTGATGTCTGCGTTTAAGAGCAATGGGGATATCCTGAAAAGTCCGGTGGCGTTTCCGGCTTCGTTCTACACCCAGAACTTTAAGGACTTGTTTGCCCAGTCGGATTTCATGACAGCAATTTTACATTCCCTGTTTCTGACAGTTGTGTCAGAAGTTCTGATCGTTTGTATCGTACCAATGGCAGCTTATGGAATTGAGAGGAGGAAGAGCCGGGCGACCGCCCTGACATACACCTATTTCCTTGCGGGAATGATGATCCCTTTTCATTTATACATGTTCCCTCTGTTCCGGGAAATGAAAATGCTCCA
>CATKYY010000131.1 GCA_949841225.1 uncultured Acetivibrio sp. | reverse complement strand
CAAAAAGGTATCCTGCTTTTTTATGCCCGGAAGCTGGGAGAAAGGAGGGCGCACTCTTGCCATGCCCGCATTGTAAAATCACAATCATCAAGCGGAGTAACAATAAATCCGCCGTTTCTGCCGCCTACCAGAGCGACGAGAAGCTGTTCTCTGAATTTTTTTATTTTTCAGACTAATTCAAATTGCTTTATATTGCTTATTTATTTTGACCCCAATTATTACGGCCCAGAACGGTCTGAAACAACCTGTAAAGCAATATTTCATCATTACCCTTAACACGAAGGAACGCCGCAAACATTGAGTTTACGGCGTCCTAAAATTACAGTCGCTTTACCAAAATTTTAAATAGCTATTGTATTAAAAAAGTAAATCTGATTTTCTGCTAAGAAGCCTGGCTCCATTCACCAGTACCATAACGCCTATGCTGATTCCGGCAATCATAATCCCAATTCCCAAAACCAGATTGCTGATACCTACAGATTTCATTGTTTTATATACTTTCTCTGCCATCTGTCCCGCCTTCCTGTTAATTTACCCCATATTGCTCATAATAGGCGTCTATCGCCGCTTTCAGGGTATCGTCGATTACAATCTTTCCCTTATATTCCCTATGATATAAATGCTCTACAACCTCTTCCATAGTTACAATCGCTGTTGTACGGATACCATAATTCTCTTCGATTTCCTTCAGCGCGCTTTTGGTCCCCTGTCCCCGCTCCATACGGTCAACAGACACGGCAAGTCCTAAAATATCTACGTCTCCCTGCTCCTTAATAATCGGAATCGTCTCTTGCATAGAAGTGCCTGCAGTTGTTACATCCTCAATAACGACCACCCTGTCGCCGTCGCAGATTGGACTGCCTAACAAAATTCCCTTATCCCCATGGTCCTTTATTTCCTTACGGTTAGAGCAGTATTTTATTTCCTTTCCATACAATTCGCTAATAGCCATAGAAGCAGCCACGCTGAGAGGAATCCCTTTATAAGCCGGCCCAAATAGCACGTCAAAATCTGTTCCGTAGGCCTCCTTGATTGCTCTTGCATAATAGCCGCCCAGTCTGCGAAGTTGTTCTCCTGTGCGGTAGAAACCAGTATTTACAAAAAATGGGGTCTTTCTCCCGCTCTTTGTTGTAAAATCTCCAAATTTAAGTACCTGGCAGTCTACCATAAATTCAATAAATTCCTTTTTATAACTCTCCATCTTCTTTCACTCCCTCAAAAATTTCTCCTAAAGTTATTTTTACACCTATTCTTCAAGATTCTTGAAAAAATGGCTTAAACATATCGTTTAAGCCATTTCTAGTACATGGAGCTGAGGGGAATCGAACCCCTGTCCGAAAACCCATCCACCCGAGTATCTCCTATCACAGCCAGTTGTTTGACATTCCCTCCGCTGACCGGCAACTGGCGGCCTGACAGCTTCAGTAGATTCATGATACGCCTATATACTCAAATCTTTGTATACATCGTTTCCTGCAAAGTCGATGCCCTGTTCCGGTATGCAGGTCTACCGGGCAGAACAGCTGCCATTAGGCAGCGTATGCTAAATTATCTTCAGCGTTTATATTTAATTCCGAGTTTTAACGTGGTCCCGGACCACGGATAGCTGCTCAGGTTTCAAAATCCCCGTCGAAACCAGTACAACCCCTGGTTATCATAACGCCTCTTCAGGCATGCTTATTGTAGCATACCTTTTGCGAGTCGTCAAGAGCCTGAAATACCAATTCAAAATTGAATTGATATTTCCTGCCAAAATATTTTCCATTGCTGAAAGATTGCGTTCTAATATACAATTCTGTCTGTAAACTTAATATCAATTAACTCTACAAATTCTTCACCTTAAAATTTTTCTCCGCTTCTCTTCTCTGGTCTTTTTTCGCAATATCCTGCCGCTTATCGTAAAGCTTTTTCCCTTTTGCCAGACCAATAGACAGCTTTACCAGATCCCCCTTAAAATATACCTCCAGGGGAACGATCGTATAGCCCTTTTGCATTATCTGGCCGGAAAGCTTATTGATTTCCTGCTTATGCAGCAAAAGCTTTCTTACTCTCAAAGGGTCCTTATTAAAAATATTTCCCTTTTCATACGGGCTGATATGCATGTTATAAATATATACCTCGCCTTTTTCCAGACGAATAAAGGACTCTTTTACACTACATTTCCCCATACGCAGAGATTTTACTTCTGTTCCATGAAGAGCAATTCCCGCTTCGTAGGTGTCCTCTATAAAATAATCAAATCTGGCCTTCTTATTATTGGCAATCAGCCGTTTTGTCTCCTTTGCCATATATTCCCTCATTTCTATAGCGCTTTTTTACCGATTTATTCCTCCTCTAAAGCAGCCGGAATAAAATCTATGGTTTTTAACGCCTTATCCACATTTTCTACTTCTACCAGGAGCTTTTCTCCCAGCTTATAAGTTTTTTTGGTGTTCTCTCCTATCATAACATAATTTTCCTCATCATAGGAAAAATAATCGCCAGGAAGATTCGCTACTCTTATCATTCCCTCAACCGTATTCGGAAGCTCTACATAAATCCCCCAGGCGGTCAGGCCGGATATAACCCCTTCAAAGGTTTCGCCGATATACTGCTTCATATATTCTGCCTTTTTAAGCTTTTCTACCTCCCGCTCCGCCTCGTCCGCCCGCCGTTCCATAGCGCTGGAATGTACGGCAACTTCAGGAAGAATTTTATTGTAATGCTCCTGCCGTTTTTCCGTAACGCCGCGCCTTAAATTTTCCTTTATAATCCGGTGAATCTGTAAATCTGGGTAACGGCGGATTGGCGAAGTAAAATGACAATAATATTTCGTTGCCAGGCCAAAATGCCCGTCATTATCTGTGGAATACTTCGCCTGCTTCATAGAACGTAGCGTAAGACGGCTGATTAAGGCCTCTTCAGGCGTTCCGTCAATTTTTTCCATCAGCTTTTGCAGTTCCTTCGGATGGATTTCGTCCTGGGAAATATGAAGGCTGTGGCCAAAATTATTGATAAAAATACCCAGCTTTTCAATTTTTTCAGTATCTGGATAATCATGAGTACGATAAACAAAAGGAAGCTCCTGCCAAAAATAATCCTCCGCTACCGTTTCATTCGCAATTAGCATAAAATCTTCAATAATCTTCGTGGCCCGGTTCCGCTCATAGGGCTGAATATCTACAGGTTTTCCCTCCTCGTCCAAATAAATCTTGCTTTCTGGGAAATCAAAATCAATCGAGCCCCGCTTGTGCCTTTTTTTTCTCAAAATCTCCGCCAGCTCGTCCATAAGCTCGAACATAGGAATCAGCTCTTCATACTTCTGGCATTCTTTTGGGTCTTTATCCTCCAAAATTCTTTTTACACTGGTATAGGACATTCTTTTTGTAACTCGTACCACGGACTCTGCAATCCTGTGGCTTACCACATTACCTTTTTCATCAATATCCATAAAGCAGCTCAGCGCCAGCCGGTCCACGCCTTCATTTAAAGAGCAGATACCATTAGAGAGCTTGTGGGGCAGCATAGGGATGACCCGGTCTACTAAATAAACGCTGGTTCCCCGTTTCAAGGCTTCCTTGTCCAACGGCGTATTCTCTCTGACATATTGAGACACATCGGCAATATGCACTCCTAAATGGTAAAGACTGCCTTCCTTTGTTAAAGTAATCGCATCATCCAGATCCTTGGCATCCTCGCCGTCAATGGTCACCATCTGCCATTCCCGAATATCGCGCCTTCCGGCAATATCTTCCGAATCTACCTCGTCCGGTATTTTATCCAGCTGCTTCATTACCTCCTCTGGATACTCTTCCGGCAAACCAAAGGCCTTAATCGTAGACATAATATCAACTCCCGGATCATTAACATGGCCAAGAATTTCTACGATTTTCCCTTCTGGGCTTTTCTGAATGCTTCCGTAGCTTGTAAGCTCTGCTACTACCTTATGCCCAGTAACAGCTCCCTTTGTATGCTCCTTTGGAATAAAAATATCTTTTCCCAGCTTCTGGTTGTCTGGAACTACAAAACCAAAATTTTTACTTTTCTGGAAGGTTCCAACTACCATTTCCGTACCGCGCTCTAAAATAGCGACAACCCAGCCTTCCTTCCGTTTCCCAGTTTTTTCTTCAGAAATCTCAATCTGCACCAAATCCCCATGCATAGCGCCCTTGGAAGCCTCTTCTGGAACAAAAATATCTTCCTTCTCCCCTTCTATGGTAACAAAGCCAAAGCCCTTTGAAGTGCCTGAAAAAATCCCCTTTTTTATATGGTCGGCAAACGGTTTTATCAATCCGTGACTGTCAATACGGACGCGCCCCTCCTGTATTAAGGAATCAATAACAAAGCGGAAATCCTCCCTTTCTTTCTTCGGAACCTGAAGGATTCCTGCCATTTCCCTAAACTTCACAGGAATATAGTCCTTACTCGTAATATATTCAAATATCATTTCTTTTTTTTCATCTAACATCTTTTTTTCTAACATACCTCTCTCCTTAGCTTCCTGAAAATTTCCCATATTGCAAAAACAGGCTGTTGCATTCATCAACAGCCCGTCCCTTTTCTGCATTTTACCAACTCAGATTTAAAACAATAGAAAGTACAATAAATCCGATTGCCAGGAATTTTGTGGTTTTCTCCAGGGTTCCTTCCATAGAACGCCCTTTGTTCTTTCCCCAATAGGTATCGGCAGCTCCGCTAATAGCGCCTGTAAGACCCGCCTGCTTTCCTTCCTGCATTAAAACAATAACCGTCAATGCTACGCAAATAATAATATATATTATTGTAACAATTGTCCTTAAAATATCCATCGTTTCACCTCCTAAGTATATGCCCCGTCTATCCGAGTACACCCATAGAATGGATTTTATCACATATTAACCTGGATTGCAAGTATTTTGCAACAGTTTTTCCTGTAAGAAAAAAAGCATCCCGGCCAATAATTCCTTATCAGCGGAATGCTTTTAAAATGAAAAATCTATCTTTCTTATTTCTTTACAAGCAGAGACTCTCCGGTCATTTCAGCCGGTTTTTCCATACCCATCATTTCAATCAGGGTAGGTACAATATCTGCCAAACGTCCGCCTTCCCGGAGCGTATAAGCAGGATCGTAATTTACCAGGATAAATGGAACCGGATTCGTTGTATGCGCTGTAAACGGCTCTCCTGTTGTATAATCAACAAGCTGCTCCGCATTGCCATGGTCCGCGCAGATAAACATCTGACCATCCGCCTCCAGCAGCGCATTATAAGCCTTGCCCACGCACTCGTCCACTGCCTCTACCGCCTTAATAGCGGCTGCTTCAACCCCTGTATGCCCTACCATGTCTGGGTTTGCAAAGTTTATAATAATCACATCGTACTGATCGGATTTTATAGCCTTTACCAGATTTTCAGCTACCTGGTAAGCGCTCATCTCCGGCTGGAGGTCATAGGTAGCCACCTTTGGAGAATTTACTAAAAGCCGCTCTTCTCCTTCATTTGGAGCTTCTACGCCGCCATTAAAAAAGAAAGTAACATGAGCGTACTTTTCTGTTTCTGCCGTACGCAGCTGCTTTAATCCATGGGCTGCTAAAAACTCGCCGAAAGTATTTGTAATCTCTACCTTATGGAAAGCAACCTCTTTATTTGGAATGGTTACATCATATTCCGTAAAGGCGATATAGGTTGTTTTAATCCTGCCGTCCTTTCGCTCAAAGCCAGTAAAATCATCCGTACAAAAAGCCCTGGAAATCTCTCTTGCACGGTCTGGACGGAAGTTAAAGAAAATAACGGAATCCTGGTTCTTTACAGTAGCTACTGGGTTTCCATCTTCTGTAATTACCGTAGGCAATACAAATTCATCGGTAATTTCCGCATCATAAGATTTTTGCACGGCTACTTTTGCATCTTCGGCCAGCTCGCCCTTGCCCTCCGTAAGGGCCAGATATGCCTTTTCTACTCTTTCCCAGCGGTTATCACGGTCCATAACATAGTACCGGCCGATTACCGTAGCAATTTTTCCTACGCCCAGCTCTTTCATTTTATTTTCGGCTTCTTCAATAAAGCCCTTGCCGGAGGTAGGCGCCGTATCGCGGCCATCTAAAAACGCATGAAGATACACATTTTTCAGCCCTTCTCTTTTCGCAAGCTCCAAAAGGCCGTACATATGGGTATTATGGCTATGTACGCCTCCGTCGGATAAAAGACCGAATAAATGCAAATCGGAATTATTTTCCTTGCAATTTTTTACTGCGGATAAAAGAGCTTTATTTTCAAAAAAGCTGCCATCCTCAATTTCCTTGGAAATTCTGGTAAGCTCCTGATATACAATACGCCCGGCGCCTATATTCAGATGCCCTACTTCCGAGTTCCCCATCTGCCCGTCTGGAAGACCTACGGCCAGGCCGCTGGCATTTCCCTTAACAAAAGGGTATTCCGCCATCAATTTATCTAACACAGGCGTTTTTGCTTCAAATACAGCGTTCGCCTGTTCCTTTTCATTCAATCCAAAACCATCTAAAATCATTAAGACAGTAGGTTTTTTACTCATATTTAACCTCGTTTCTGCACGGCCTTTTGTGCATATCAAGTTTGTGATTGCCGTGCAGACACAAACTTGGCAGTGAAAGATTTTAAAATCTTTCACTTTTCTCTCCATTTCTGCACTGTTAATCCTTTTCCTTCCTCTGAAGCCATTGTGCATCCGGCGCTTTTGGAAGATTCCAGCGGTATCTGGCGGCCAACAGGCGTAATACCAGAATACTGCCGATACAAAAAAACATAGACGCCGCCCCGGGCGCGCCTGCCTTCATCATATAGTAATGAACGGCGCTGCCTGCAATGGCCGGAATG
>CATKYY010000130.1 GCA_949841225.1 uncultured Acetivibrio sp. | reverse complement strand
CCGTTATCTCACCCATACCTCTTCCTCCCAACCATATTGCCCTCAAACTGTTTCTATTAGTCGAAATATATAACCTGAAATTATCATAGTTTTATATGAAATTCATACAATTTTTGTGCCAGAGAATACGCCGATTCTTTGAAAATCCCTTTCAGGCTATGGAAAAGAGACTTAAGAATCGTGGAAGCCCATGCTGACACGATTTTCGCCTTCTAAGGCTCTTTGGAATGTCCAGCCGTCCGGGATTTCAAAGAATCGGCGTATTCCCTGGCGTTAAAAATTGTATGAATTTCATATAAAACTATGATAATTTCCAGTAGTCCCAAAAAGCGCGCGAAAACAGCAGCAGAACCTTACATTCTGCCGCCGTCTCCTTTATTCAAACAAATCATTCAATTTTTCTTTCAGGCCTTTCTTTTTATGCCCGCTGTTCCCGGCTTCCCCAGAGGCGCCCTTTTCTTTATTCTGCTTATCCAACGATGCTCCGCTCACGTCGGCATTACCGTTCATAGCGCGCTCAAAAGCCTCCAGACGCTCTCTCTGCTCGTTTGTAAGTTTAGAAGGCACCTGCACCACCAGCGTAACATAGTGATCGCCCCGGACAGCCTTATTTCTCAGGGAAGGCACGCCTTTACCCCGGAGCCTTACCTTGGTATCCGTCTGGGTTCCCGGTTTCACCGTATACAGCACATCCCCGTCTACCGTACTAATCCGCACATCGCCGCCCAAGGCCGCCTGTGTAAACGTAATCGGCGCTGTAGAATAAATATCCATATCCGCGCGCTGGAAAATCGGATGACGGCTTACTACTACCTCAACCAGCAAATCGCCCCGCGGCCCGCCGTTTACTCCCGGCTCGCCTTTATCGCGAATCCGCACGCTCTGCCCATTATCAATACCAGCAGGGATAGAAACCTTAATTTTCTTTTTACTGCTAACATAGCCGGTACCATAGCAGCCAGAGCATTTTTCCTTTACATATTTCCCGCTTCCATGGCAGTCCGGGCAGGTCTGGACATTTCTGACCATACCGAATAAGGACTGCTGGGTATACACCACCTGCCCCTTACCGCCGCATTTTTGACAGGTTTCCGGCGTAGTTCCCGGCTTCGCTCCAGTTCCATGACAGGTGCTGCACTCGTCCTTCAATGTAAGCTCCAGCTCCTTCTCCGTGCCAAAGCAAGCCTCCTCAAAGGTAATTCTCACAGAGGTTCTGATATTCGCGCCCTTCATCGGCCCGTTATTTGGACGGCGGCTCCTTCCTCCGCCTCCAAATAAATCGCCGAACAAATCGCCAAAAATATCGCCCATATCCATACCTGAGAAGTCAAAGCCGCCGGCTCCTCCGCCTGCGCCGCCATCAAAAGCGGCATGGCCAAACTGGTCGTATTGTCTTCTTTTATCTGGATCGCTTAATACCGCATAGGCTTCTGAAGCCTCTTTAAACTTAACCTCTGCTTCTTTATCTCCCGGATTCATATCAGGATGGTATTTTTTTGCTAACGCCCGATACGCTTTCTTCAGTTCATCTTCCGTGGCAGTTTTCGACACACCCAGAACCTCATAGTAGTCTCTCTTACTCTCAGCCATAACATCCTCCTAGTACAAACAGCTGCCCCCGCCATAAAAGCGGGGGTAACCCTTTCAGCTAAATTATACCTCTCTATAGTCTCCGTCCACTACGTCGCCGTCATAGGTATTATTGTCCTGCGCTCCCTGGCTCATGTCCGGCCCTGCGCCTGCTGCGCCCTGCGCCTGCTCATATACCTTCTGGAATAAAGCCTGCGCAGAATTCATCAATTTCTCCTTTGCAGCCTTGATGTCCTCCACCTCTCCGTCTGACATAACCTCAGGATTAGACTTTTCAATCAAATCCTTTAAGTGATTTAAATCAGCCTCTACGCCGGCCTTGTCGTTAGCATCCAGCTTGTCGCCAACCTCCTGGAGAGCCTTTTCTGTCTGGAATACCATAGCATCGGCGTCATTTCTCGCATCAATAGCTTCCTTCCTCTTCTTATCCTGCGCCTCAAATTCTGCCGCTTCTTTCACTGCTTTATCAATATCGGCGTCTGACATATTAGAGCCTGCGGTAATTGTAATATGCTGTTCCTTTCCAGTTCCTAAATCCTTTGCAGAAACATTTACAATGCCGTTTGCATCAATGTCAAAGGTAACTTCAATCTGTGGAACGCCTCTTCTTGCCGGAGGGATTCCATCCAGACGGAACTGTCCAAGAGATTTATTATCCTTAGCGAACTGTCTTTCGCCCTGTACTACATTAATATCCACTGCGGTCTGGTTATCTGCCGCTGTTGAGAATATCTGGCTCTTTCTGGTAGGAATCGTTGTATTACGCTCAATCAGCCTGGTTGCAACGCCGCCCATGGTCTCAATAGAAAGGGACAACGGAGTAACATCCAGAAGAAGGATGTCGCCTGCGCCGGCATCGCCGGCCAGCTTGCCGCCCTGAATAGAAGCGCCCAAGGCTACGCACTCATCTGGATTTAAGTTCTTAGAAGGCTCCTTGCCAGTCAGCTGGCGTACCTTATCCTGCACCGCCGGAATACGGGTAGAACCGCCGACTAACAGCACCTGTCCAAGCTCGGACGGCGCAATTCCCGCATCTCTTAATGCATTCTGAACAGGAGTTGCCGTTCTCTCTACCAGGTCGTGGGTCAGCTCGTCAAATTTTGCCCTGGTTAAATTCATATCAAAATGCTTTGGACCCTCCTGGGTTGCTGTAATAAAAGGCAGGTTAATATTCGTTGTAGTTGCAGAGGAAAGCTCCTTCTTTGCCTTTTCAGCCGCTTCTCTCAACCTCTGAAGAGCCATCTTATCCAGAGACAAATCAACGCCCTCCGCCTTCTTAAATTCATCAATCATATACCGGGTGATTTTTTCATCAAAATCATCGCCGCCCAAACGGTTGTCGCCGGAAGTAGCAAGTACTTCGATAACGCCGTCGCCAATCTCAATGATAGAAACGTCAAAGGTACCGCCGCCTAAGTCGTATACCATGATTTTCTGCTCATGCTCATTGTCAAGACCATACGCCAGAGCTGCCGCTGTCGGCTCATTGATAATACGTTTTACGTCCAGTCCTGCAATCTTTCCTGCATCCTTAGTAGCCTGTCTTTGAGCATCGTTAAAGTAAGCAGGAACCGTAATAACCGCCTCCGTTACCTTTTCACCCAAATACCCTTCTGCGTCTGTTTTCAGCTTTTGAAGCACCATAGCGGAAATCTCCTGCGGCGTGTACTTCTTTTCATCAATGGCTACCCTAAAGTCCGTACCCATATGCCTTTTAATAGAAGAAATGGTCTTATCCGCGTTGGTAACTGCCTGACGCTTTGCAGGCTCGCCGACCAGCCTTTCGCCGGTTTTTGTAAAAGCTACTACCGAAGGCGTTGTTCTTGCGCCCTCCGTATTGGAAATCACAACCGGCTGTCCGCCCTCCATAACTGCTACGCAAGAGTTTGTAGTTCCTAAATCAATACCTATAATTTTTCCCATGATAATTCCTCCTAATTTCAAAATAAATATATGTTAATTTTCTTGTTCGCTTAATTTACTACCTTAACCATGCTGTGGCGGACTACCGTATCACGGTACATATAGCCCTTTTGAAGCTCTTCTGATACGATATTTTCCCCCATAGACGCATCCTCGTCATGCATAACCGCATTGTGCAGGTTCGGGTCAAATTCCTTTCCCACCGCGTCAATCGGCGTAACTCCTGCAGATTCCAGCACTGTAATAAACTGCTTATAAATCTGCTCCATCCCTAAGGTAAAAGGATTTTCCTTTAAATCTTCCGGGATTGCCGCAAGTCCCCGCTCGAAATTGTCAATCACTGGAAGAATTTTCTCCACAATGTCTTTTGCTCCTATTTCAAACATCTGAGACTTTTCCTTCTCGGAACGCTTTCTGAAATTATCAAATTCAGCCATGTTCCGCATCAGCCGATCCTTCAGCTCCTCTATCTGCTCATCTTTTTTACTGTCTTCTTTTTTATTTTTTTTCTTAAAAAATTTCTTTTCGCCGTCTGGCGTTTCCTTCCCTTGGTCCGCCTCCTTCGGATCTTCCGTCTCTTCCAATACCTCCGCCTCCTTTATAGCATCTGTATTTTCAGAAACCTCTTCCACATCGGCTGCTTCCTGATTTTTTTTATTTTCCTCCACGCTTGAAACCACCTTTCTTATGTTTTCCGTTTAAATATTTCGTCTAATTCAACCATCAGGGTTTGAAGAGTACTGACTACTTTTTCATAATCCATCCTTTTCGGCCCGACAATGCCTATTTTGCCATATACGCCCTCTTCAATTTCATAAGTGGCAGTGACCAGGGAGCAGTCCTTCATAGATTCTACCGGCGTTTCTGCGCCAATGTACACCTGAATCCCCCTGTCGTTTGCATCCTCTGCCGTATCATTAATCAACCGGGTCAGCTGTTTTTTCTCTTCAAAAGTATAAAGAAGCTCGCTGGCTTTTTCCCTGTCGCTTAACTCAGGATATTTTAAAATATTCGTTGCGCCGCTGGTATAAATTCCCAGGTCGTCCTCTTCGGCAACCGCTTCGCCAATGGCGTTTAAAAGATCCCCCACCAAACCGGCATATTCGCCGGCCTGTTCTTTCATTTTCTGGATTACCGCCATATTAATCTCTGTCAGATCCAGTCCGGTCAGGAAGGTGTTCATTAAAATATTCAGCTTTAAAACGGTTTCCCTGTCCAAAAGCTCCCTTACCGTAATAATTTTATTTTTTACAATATTCCCTTCAATTACAATAACCGTTAAAAGGCTCGACTCATCTACTTCCGAAAGCTGTATGAATTTTACCTTTTTATGCTTGTATTGAGGCCTTGTTACCATCGTTGCATAATTGGTATTTACCGCCAGAAGCTTCGCCACATGCTGAAGCAAAAGCTCAATCCTGTCAGCCTTGGATTCCAGTTGTTCCTTCATATTGTCAATTTCCTGCACCCGCTCCTCCAGCATAGTATCTACATAAAGGCGGTAGCCCTTATCTGAAGGTATCCTGCCTGCTGAAGTATGGGGCTGAACGATATAACCCATCTCTTCCAAATCTGACATTTCATTTCGTATCGTAGCCGAGCTTAAATTCAGGTCGGTATATTTGGAAATGGTTCTGGATCCTACTGGCTCTCCAGTTTCCAGATAGTTTCGGATAATAGCCTGCAAAATCTTCAGTTTTCTATCATCTAACTGCAAATGAACCACTTCCTTTCCATTTGTTAGCACTCAACCTTATAGAGTGCTAACATCTTTAAACATAAAATACCACTTGACTTCCTGTTTGTCAAGACATAATTTTAAAAAAATAAAAAGAATCCTACAAACAGGATTCCTTCTATTTAAACCTTACCGTTACAACATATTCATTGCGTTTTAACTGCTTTTCCAAAATATTTTCCACTCTGACAGCCTCCGGGCTGTACCAGAATTCCTCTGCTGCCACGAATAAGTAAGCCAGTACAATCCCCATATTTAAATAATGAAGCCCTTGCCTTCCAGAAAACGCCCATCCTTCCCTTTTGCAAAACAGGTGGATTCTCCCATCATAGGCAACAAACCGCCAGGGCTGGCTGTTAAAAGAAGACGGCGCCAGCCTTGCCGCCTCCAGCATAGCCTTTTCTTCCTTTCCGATTTCTTCCTTTACAATACAAAGCTCAGAAAAAGGCAGCCTTCTGGTACGTCTTATGCTCCTTCCGTACAGGGGTTCCGCCTTTCCAAAGGCCAAGGCCATCATAGGAGACATTCCGTTCTCTCCGGCGCAAAGCTTTTTTGCGCCATGAAAAAAGCAGGTGCCAAGTCCCCGGCTTACCATATAGAGGTCAAGCTGCCCCAAAAGATACCCGGCATTCAGCATAGCTTCCTCCGTACTATCGCAAAAAAGCACCAGATAATAAGGCGCCTTTACTGAAAAGACACCCATCCGATGCTTTTTTATATTCTGCCAGGCCAGTATCCGAAAGCCTGTCCGGCAATTACCGGACAAGCTTTCCAGCTGGCTTGCATATTTTAGTATATTATTTATAATTTTTGTATCTATCCCCTCCATCCGGTAACGCCGGATAGACTGTCTCTCATAAATTCCTTCATACAGGTTCATTATCGGCCACCTACCTGCTTTTCAGTGTATCACAACCGCCTGTATTTTTCTTCACAATTTTTCACATTTTTATCCTGTTTTTTTAGTAAGAATGCCTACCTGTAATATTCCACGCCAGATTCAAAGATATACTGGTTCTGCTCCCCTGTAATATTCAGAGCAACCCCCTTCCCTCTTCTTTCTGAATGGGCCATTTTACCAAGCACATGCCCGTCCGGGCTTAAAATACCCTCAATCCCACAATAGGAACCATTTGGATTAAAATCCTCATCCATCGTCGGATTGCCGGAAACGTCCACATACTGAGTCGCTACCTGACCATTGGCAAACAGCCTTTCCAGCCACTCTTTATTCGCAACAAAACGCCCCTCCCCATGGGATGCCGGGATACTGTAAACCCCGCCAAGCTCTGCCTTTAACAGCCATGGAGACTTGTTCGTTACTACCTTTGTATAAACAGACTTGGAAATATGGCGGCCAATACTGTTTCTGGTCAGAGTCGGCGCATCCTCTCCAATATCGCAAATTTCACCATAAGGCGCCAGCCCAAGCTTTATAAGAGCCTGGAAGCCGTTGCAGATACCCAGAATCAAGCCGTCCCTTTCCTTCAATAAGGTATGAACCGCCTCCTTTATCCTTTCATTTCGGAAAACAGAAGCAATAAATTTAGCGGAGCCGTCCGGCTCGTCGCCTGCGCTAAAGCCTCCTGGAAACATAAGCATTTGG
>CATKYY010000129.1 GCA_949841225.1 uncultured Acetivibrio sp. | reverse complement strand
ATGTAACCATAAGGGATGGAATTACGAATTCACCTATGCACAGCGAATATTATAAGCTGGCTTACAAGGCCAATGTATTGTGGAAGGACCAGGTAATCAGCTCTGAGGAATATAGAGAAAAAATTAAGGAAATCTTTTCCTCTCTTAAGGAGGTTGGAGTACGGGGAAGTGAATATGACGAACTGGTAGAGCAGATGGTGGACAGTAATTTTATTACCAAGGAATATGCAGAGTATTATAAAAAATAATAGATGGATATGGGGGTGTTGCAGATACAACTCCCCCATATTTTTGTTTATAGGAACGCTTTAATCCGTTCAATCAGTATTTTTATGGCGACCTCATTCATTCCGCCCCGGGGAATAATGACGTCGGCATATTTTTTAGTAGGCTCCACAAATTGCTCATGCATCGGTTTTACCGTACTGCAGTACTGGTCTATAACAGACTGGAGACTGCGGCCGCGCTGCTCTACGTCCCGGAGGATACGGCGGATAATACGTTCGTCCGCATCGGTGTCTACATAAATTTTAATGTCCATCAGGTTGCGGAGCTGTATATTTTCAAAAATCAGGAATCCTTCAATAATGATAACCTTGGCCGGATAGACAGTAACGGTTTCTTTTGCGCGGTTGTGGATGGTATAGTCGTAGACCGGCTGTTGAATAGGTTTTCCAGCCTTTAATTCAAGAATATCATGTATTAGCAGTTCTGTATCAAAGGCAGTCGGGTGGTCATAATTTAGTTTACAGCGTTCTTCAAAGGGCATATCATCATGGGCTTTGTAGTAGCAATCATGGCTGATAAGCTCTACGCTTTGGGCGAATTCTTTTTTCAGGCGGTTGGCAACGGTAGTTTTGCCAGAGGCCGAACCGCCGGCAACGCCAATAATTACAATGTCATCATGCATAGGAAAGTTCCTCCCTTATTTTTTGTGTAATAGCACCGGTAATTGCTATGTCTAGTTTACCATGTTTTGGAGGTTTCAACAACTGTATTTGGCTTCTTGGATATTTAGAAAATGTAAAAATTTAGGGGCGGCTGTTTTCTTTTCGTAAAAAGTTTGTTAGAATGAAAGGAAAGAATAAGAAAAGCAGTAAAGAAATGGAGTTAAAAATGGATGCTATAAAGAACCAGAATAGGGAAATAGAGAGCAGGGCGTTACGGTATTTAGAGCAGGATACCTTGTCTCATATGGATATGATAGAGGTAATACGGCGGGGATTTGCGGAGATTTATTATGCTGGAGAGGAAGGAGTCGCCCTGAAGGAGCAAAAGGGAAATTCTTACTTTCTGTCGGTAGTAAGCCCAGAGGCAGGAGAAAGGATGGCGGATTTTTTTAAATGCAGCGGCCCGGTTTTTGTTCATCAGGAATTTATGGTCGAGCTATTGTTTCGTAAGCTTCATAGGCAGGAAAGCAATAAATGCTATCAGATGGTATATTTAAAGGAGGAAAAGGCTCTGGATGAAGAGGCGGCCAGGGAAGCCGGCCTTTGCTTTCAAAAGCTGGACTGCAAATGGCTGGACCGGGTTTGCGAGATTTACCATCTTGTAGATAATCGGGAGTATATCCGGTTTCTTCTGGAAGAAGGAGTAATGCATGGAGCCTTTGTGGAAGGAGAGCTGGCCGGGTTTGTCGGTCTTCATGCAGAAGGCTGTATGGGGCTTTTGGAGGTGATTCCTGCCTTTCGCAGGCAGGGTATCGGCGAGGCGCTGGAACGATTTATGATTGATTGGAACCGGGAGCGGGGTTATGTGCCTTTTTGCCAGGTGATTGAAGGTAATGAGGCATCGATGGGACTTCAGAAGAAAATAGGGCTTACCATGGCAGATAAGCCGCTCTGGTGGCTGTCTTAAGAAAAGGGGGGATATTATGGAAGCGTATACTGGATTTGCACAGGTATATGATAAATTGATGGATAATATTCCTTATGAAGAATGGGGAAGCTATCTTCTGGGGCTTTTAAAGGAATATGGAGTGAAGGACGGCCTGGTGCTGGATATGGGCTGCGGAACGGGAAGTATAACGGAAATTTTAAGCCGCGCGGGCTATGATATGATTGGAATTGACAATTCAGAGGATATGCTGGCCGCCGCTATAGAAAAGGCGGGGAAGAAGGGGCTGGATATACTATACCTTCTCCAGGATATGCGGGAATTTGAGCTGTATGGAACGGTGTCGGCGGCAGTTAGCATTTGCGACAGTATGAATTATATTATGGAGGAGGATGAGCTTTTCCAGGTATTTCGTTTGGTAAATAATTATCTGGATGCAGGCGGATTGTTTATTTTTGATTTAAATACTCCTTATAAATATGAAGAAATTCTGGCAGATAATGTAATTGCAGAAAACAGAGAGGATTGTGCTTTTATCTGGGAAAACTATTACGATAGAGAAAGCGGGATAAATGAGTACGACTTAAGCATATATGCGAAAGAGGAAGAGCTGTTCCGCCGTTATCAAGAGCTCCATTATCAAAGAGCTTATTCTTTGGAAACAGTGAAGAAGCTGCTTTTGAAAGCAGGGATGGAATATGTGGCGGCCTATGACGCTTTTACTAGAGAGCCGCCAAAAGAAAACAGCGAGCGGATTTATGTAATTGCAAGAGAGAAAAAACAGGAAGGAAAATATTATCAATGAAGGATTATATCGTAAGGGCAACAGCGGCGGATGGACAGGTTCGCGGGTTTGCGGCAACAACAAGACAAATGGCGGAGTATGCCAGGAGCGTTCACAATACAAGCCCGGTAGCGACAGCGGCTTTAGGCCGCCTTTTGTGCGCTGGAAGTATGATGGGGGCGATGATGAAGGGGGAAAAGGATATTTTGACTCTTCAAATTAAGTGTAATGGTCCCATTGGAGGCCTTACTGTAACGGCGGACAGCCAGGCCAGAGTAAAGGGCTATGTAAATAATCCAGAGGTAATGCTTCCTCCAAACAGCAAGGGAAAGCTGGATGTAGGAGGAGCGTTGGACATGGGTATTTTAAGCGTTATTAAGGATATGGGGCTGAAAGAGCCGTATGTGGGACAGACCCAGCTGGTTTCTGGCGAGATTGCAGAGGATTTGACCTACTATTTTGCAAGCTCAGAGCAGGTGCCGTCTTCTGTGGCTCTGGGAGTTTTGATGAACAAGGATAATACAGTAAAAAGGGCCGGAGGCTTTATTATTCAGCTAATGCCTTTTGCAGAGGAGGCAGTTATTTCCAGCCTTGAAAAAAAGATTGGAGAGCTTCATTCTATTACGGAGCTTTTGGACCGGGAGATGACGCCAGAGCAGATACTTGAGCATATGTTGGGAGATTTTGGATTGCAGATTGTGGATACTATACCAACTTCATTTTCCTGTAATTGCAGCAAAGAGCGGGTAGAAAAGGCTATTGTAAGCATCGGGAAAAAGGATATTCAGGAAATGATAGAGGATAATGAGCCGATTGAAGTAAACTGTCATTTCTGCAATACCAGCTATTGCTTTTCCGTGGAGGAGCTAAAGGAAATCGTGAAAAGAAGCCGGTAAAAGAGAAGAGCAATTTTAAAGGAATGCCATAAATGTGACACAGGGGTATCATAAAATTTTGGGGAAAGGAGGCTTATGATGAAAAAAAGAACAATTATGGCAGTATTACTTGCTGCTGGGGTTTCCAGCGCTTGCCATTTTCCTGATATAGCGCAGGTAAATGTTCCTTATACAGCATATGCCGCTGTGAAAGGAACTGTAACAGGAAGTAATCTGAGAGTCCGAACCGGAGCCGGTACAGATAAGGAAGCTTTGGCTTATAAGGGAACTCCGGTAATGCTCTCAAAGGGCACGCAGGTCACGGTGAAAAAAGCGGTAGAGGTTGGGGAAACTACCTGGTATCAGGTATCCTTTACTTATGAAGGACAGACGCTTACCGGCTATGTATCAGGCGATTATGTGTCTCTTGAAGAGGAAAAGGACAATGGAAGCGGAAAAAATGACGCGGACGAAAAGGATACAAATAATAAAGATGATAAGGATAGCAGCAGTTCGTCCAGTACGGCGGTTGCTACTGAAATAAAAGCGCCGGGAAAGGTATCGGCCAACAGCCTGAATGTCAGGAAAACAGCTTCCACCAGCGGCAAGAAGGTAACTTCTCTTTCCAAAGGAGCCAGCGTTCAGGTATTAAAAGAAAAAATTGTAAGCGGAAAGAAATGGTATTATATTTCTTTTACTGCCAATAAGAAGACCCAGAAGGGGTATGTGCTTAGCAGTTATGTTCGTTTGACCCTTTCCAAAAATATAGCGGGAGCCATAAACAGCTCTTCGGCGGTTAAGATAAGGAAAGGAGCGGGGACGGACAAGCCTTATTTAAAAACAGGCAGTACAACGATTTCTTTGAAGAACAAAACGGACCTGATTGTAAAAAAAGAAACAACAGATGCAAAAGGGGGAAAATGGTTCCAGGTATCTTTTTATTATAAAAATAAACTATATTCGGGCTATGTAAGTGAAAGTAAGGTAAAGCTTTCCAAAGTGGTTACGGTTACTGGTAAGGTTACAGGAACCAGCGCTTTAAACGTCCGGGTAGCCGCCGGAACAGATAAAAAGCAGCTCACCTATAATAAAGCGAATGTAAAGCTTGCAAAGGGAGCGACAATTAATATAATCGGGCGGAGCGAGGTAAAGGGAACCGTGTGGTACCAAGGGAGCTTTTCTTATAAGGGGAAAACGCTAAAAGGCTTTGTATCCGGCGATTATATTAAAATAACGAAAACAACAGGCGTGCCGGAATCTATAAAGAAAGCGGCAGAAGGCGGCAATAATAGTAATAATAACAGCAGCAACGACAGCAACAATAACGATAGTAACAATAATAACAATAACGATAGTAACAATAATAACAATAACGATAATAACAATAGCAACAACAATAATAATAACAACGATAACAATAATAATAGTAATAATAATAGCAGCAATGGCGATGGTAATAACAACAGCGGCAGCAATGGAGATAATTCTTCCGACAAGCCTATGTCCAGCACTGAGTTTGAGAATTATATGGAGGCGCAGGGCTTTCCAGAAAGCTATAGAAGCGGCTTAAGAGACCTCCATGAAAAGCATCCGACCTGGGTGTTTAAGGCGTACCAGACCGGACTGAACTGGAAGGATGCAGTTGTCAGCGAATCGAAGGTGGGCCTGAATCTGATTAATAAAAATAAGACTAACGGCTGGAAATCTTATGAGGAAAAGGCTTATGACTGGGCCACGAATACCTTTATTCCTTATGATGGAAGCACTTGGGTAACAGCTTCTAAGGAAGCGGTGGCATATTATATGGACCCAAGAAATTTCCTGACAGAACGGGCGGTTTTCCAGTTTGAAGCGTTAGGCTACCAAACAGAGTATGAGACGGCGGCAGGGGTTGAAAAAATTCTTGCGAATACGCCAATGTACCAGAAATCCTTTACCTATGAGGATGAAGCCGGCGGAAAAAAGGAAATAACCTATGCCCAGGCCTTTATTGAGGCGGCAGCGGCATCCGGCGTCAGTCCTTACCACCTGGCCTCAAGGGCAAAGCAGGAGGTAGTAAGCGGAACCACAACCTTGAGCGGCTCTGCAAATGGGAAGTTTTCTGGATATGAGGGCTATTATAATTTTTATAATATCGGGGCCACCCATAGTACAGAATCCGGGGGAGCTATTGCCAACGGTCTTTCCTATGCAAAGGGAGATTCCAGGACCACAGCGGCTGCAAAGGCGGAGTATATGATTCCTTGGAATAATCCTTATAAAGCTATTGTAGGCGGGGCGAAATATATTGGGAAGCAATACATCAATCGGGGACAGAATACGATTTATCTGCAGAAGTTCAATGTGACAGGAACGTCTACCTACAGCCACCAGTATATGGCCAATGTAGAGGCGGCAAATTCAGAGGCTACCAAGCTTTATAATGGTTTTTCCTCTATGCTGGATAATATGCCGATTGTTTTTAACATTCCAGTCTATAACGGTATGCCGGCAAAAGCGGCGGAAACACCAGAAGCAATACCATGTCCGAATAATTGGCTGAAAGTATTAAAATTTGGAAGCTATAGCTTAAGCCCAGCCTTTAAGGCCAGCAATGGAAGCAAGGTAGAATATGTACTGGATCTTAGCAAAGCTACGGCAGAGAGCCTTACGATAACTGCAACGCCAGCATCAGAAAAAGCGGCTATAGAGGTCAAAGCAGTTGCCAAAGGAAAGGAAACCAGCCTTGGAAAGGGCACGTCGGTAAAGATGCCAATAAAGGAAGAAACCACAATGATTAAAATTGTAGTGACTTCAGAGGCAGGCACAACAAATACATATACCATTAATATTGCAAAATAGGAATAGGGGAAGAGTACAGCATGAGAATAGGATTGGTCAGGCATTTTAAAGTAAATTGTCCTCATAAGAGGATGATGACCTCAGAGGAATTCAGGAAATGGTCAGAGAAATATGAGCATTCCCGCGTAATTAAAAAGCCGGTAGAGATGTATGGAATTGAATGGGACGTCTGTTACTCCAGCGACCTGCCGAGGGCGGTAACAACAGCCCGCGAGGTATATAGCGGAAATATTCAGGTGGACAAGCTTTTAAGAGAAGTAGATAACGCTCCCTTTATCCATTTGGAACGGCTCCGGCTGCCCTTTGAGGTATGGCATGTATGCGGAAGGCTGGCGTGGCTCTTTCGCTCTAAAAGCCAGCCGGAAACTATCCGCGGAACCAGAAGAAGAATTAACCGGTTTCTGGATAAAATAGATTGGTCTAAAGAAAATGTCCTGATTGTGTTCCATGGCTTCATGCTGTACAATTTCCAAAGAGAGCTTAGGAAGAGAGGATTTTGTGGGAAAAGAGTGCGGCATGTGAAAAATGGGTTTCTTTACGAGTATATTAGGGAGTAGGTTGGTGAAGGGAGGAAATTATCGGAGTTTTATATAAAATTGGCACAACAGATACCGGCACAGGGAATATAGAGGGATTTACAAATCCCTTTCAGGCTATGGAAAAGAGACTCAAAAATCGTGGAAGCCCTTGCTGAACA
>CATKYY010000128.1 GCA_949841225.1 uncultured Acetivibrio sp. | reverse complement strand
ATCCGAAGGAATTTCCTATAAAATAAAAAAATTTCGCTAAGTCATATACTTAGCGAAATTTCCGTCTATTATAAGAAAACCGGCTTTCTCCTATTCGCCGCCTGCCTTAAAATTATAGATCGGCTTTACTTTCTCAATAATTTCAACCGTATCCTCAATATTATCTACAATGGCTTCTATCCCTTTATAGGCCATCGGACATTCATCTAATGTGTCTCTATTCACTGATGTCGTATAGATTCCTTTCATTTGATTTTTAAATTCTGACACTGTAAATGTTTCCCTTGCTGCAGACCGGCTCATCAACCGTCCGGCTCCATGAGGCGCCGACTGGTTCCAGTCATCGTTTCCCTTGCCGACGCAAATCAACGAGCCATCCCTCATATTAATTGGGATTAACAGCCTCTCGCCCTTTTTCGCAGATACCGCGCCCTTTCGTAAAATCATAGCTTCTGTGTCAATATAATTATGGATGGTCGTAAACTGCTCCATAACATGTAGCTTCATCCCTTTTACAATCTCATCTATCATCGCCTGCCGGTTCAGTTTGGCATACTCCTGGACAATTTTCATATCATGAATATACGCTTCAAATAAGTCGCCCGACACATAAGCCAGCTGTTTTGGAATATTAGTTCTTTTCGTATTTTTTAACGCCGTAATGCTCTTTTGAATTTCCCGCTCCCTGCCCTGGGCCTTTAGCTCTGCAACCCGCGCATCAATATCCTTTTGCGTAGATCCATTTAATACTTTATAGCCCTCCTGCTGGTAATAATTCGCAACCTCCAGCCCTAAGCGCCGACTGCCGGAATGTACCACAATATAAATACTCCCATCGCCGCCCTTATCTGCTTCAATAAAATGATTGCCGCCTCCTAAAGTCCCCAGGCTCTTTTCTGCTCTTCCCTGGTCTATCTGCTTATAGCAATACAGCTCTTCCAGGTTTATCTCCTTCACATATCTATGCGCTTTTTTCCGTATATTAAACCCAGAAGGAATTTTCTCATAAATCAACTTATCCAGCTTCTGCAGCTCTATATGTTTTTCCTTCACCTGAACCGTTTCCATCCCGCAGCCTATATCCACTCCAACTAAATTAGGCACAATTTTATCTGTAATAGACATTGTCGTTCCAACCGTGCAGCCGGCGCCTGCATGAACATCCGGCATCAGCCGGATTCTGCTGCCTGTAGTAAATTCCTGATTAAGCAAAAGAAGTATCTGCGAAATAGATGCTTCATCTACAATATCTGTAAATATTTTTGCCTGATTATATTTTCCTTTCAACTCTATCATAATACCACCCCTTTACTTCTCACCTGCGCATATCGTCAAATTTGCGGATACAGTACAGACACATCTTATACCATTCTCCATATAACAGTCAATCTCTTTTCCGTTGAGTTTCCGCATTTTACAGATTCCATGCCTGGCAGAAAAGCCAGGGGGTACCTACTATAAAGCAGCGTTTGAAAAATATTCCAAAGAGCTTTTTGGCACGGTCCTGTCCAAAACACATTTCCCTTTATAATAAAACCGATAATGCGCCGGGCCTGTTAACTGCTCCTCCACAATCCGGCCCATCGCTCCCTCTTTTGGCGCCTTTAAAATCTCCCTCCTTTTATTGCCTCCCCTTATTTCCAGCCGGCTCTTTCCCTGCTTCAAAACTAATAGTCCATTTTGACAGCTTACGACTCTGGCTCCGCGATAGGTAGCCATACGGTATTCTTTGTTCCCCGCTCTTATTGCCGCTATACATCCGAAAAAGCTTTTTCCAAGGGGCAGCGGTATTCTGGCGGCCGCCGCCATAATACAGTTTTTTCCACCTGTCCCAAAACTTGTATGGGACCAAAAATACTCGCTTGGAAAAGAACATCCAGAGTCTCTTTCAATATATCCCCTTCCATTCTCAAACTGGTAAATGCGGCGATTAATTACTACCTGTCCGTCTACCCGGTGACAAAAGCTTTCCACGCCATGACTGCATTCCATAGAAAAAAAACGGAAAGGCCCCATTATATCAGAAGACGGAGGCGTAAATCTTCCAAAATACAGCCTTCCATGAATCGTTACCCCATTCTGCTCCAAATCCAGAAAAATCCCATTTTCAGAAAACACATTCTTTCCTATTCTTATTAGAAAACGGTTTTTGCTTCGGAAATATTCTCTTGCCGGAAAAGAAAAAGCATACGATCTGCAATCCGTAATTAACTGTATCCAGGCCTTTTTTTCTCCGTTTTTATCAATATGGAAAGAGGGAATTACAGCAAACATCCCTTTTTCACCCTGCTGCTTTATATACCATCCTTCAAAATACGGACATTTTTTCATTCTATCACAATTCCTTTCTGTGCCGGATTATCTAACAAACGTCCATCCCTGTCAAACCGCGAGCCATGGCAGGGACAATCATAGGTGTTTTCCTCTGGATTCCACACCAGGCCGCAGCCCATATGGGGACACCGAAGGCCCTCCTTATTTTTTATCAGCCCCTTTACTGCATGAAATCCTTCTTTTAATATATTTGCTCCTGCAGGCATCAAAGAAAACCTTTGGGGAGCGAATACCTCTTCATAAGGATTTTTCTTTCCCTGAATCAAATCTGTAATCAGCCTCGCGGCTATCATAGAGCTTGTCATTCCCCATTTTTTAAATCCTGTAGCCGCATACCAGCCCGGCCGGTTGCCTGCATACCGTCCAATATATGGAAGCTTGTCCGCAGAAATGCAGTCCTGAGCCGACCAAGCCGCTACAATAGGACTCTCAGGCCACCATTTGCCTGCAAACTCCTTCAACCTTTGGTACTGGCCTCCCTCTGGG
Organism: uncultured Acetivibrio sp.; assembly: GCA_949841225.1. Taxonomy (GTDB): domain Bacteria; phylum Bacillota; class Clostridia; order Lachnospirales; family Lachnospiraceae; genus Velocimicrobium. Next base: position 4,234 of record CATKYY010000128.1, on the reverse strand, counting down.
TTCTCTCCCGTCCTATGGGACCCTCCTCCCAGAATCAAATAATTTTCAAAGCCCCTGAGAGAAATCCCGTCTTTATCAATTCCATAATACATTCCTTCAAAAGGCATTTTTTGCTGAAGGGCCAAACAATAGCTGCGCTCCTGATGGAGCCTCATAAAATAGCAGCCCGGAAGCCTGACAGAAGGATAATGAGTTGCAAATATAAAATTCTCCGCCCGAACCTTCCCATATCTAGTAAAACCCTGATCCCCTTCTACCGAAAGTACCTGAGAATCTTCATAAATCTCCAATTCCTCCGCCAGAGCCTTTATAAAGGAAAGCGGCTCAAACTCTGCCTGCCCTTTAAAGCAGAGAAGCCCCTCCACCGGAAAAGGCAGACTGCTTTTTTGCTTTAGCGCCGCCCGAATTCCAAGCTGTTTTGCCGCCGCCTCCTCCTTTTGGAGGTTTTCCTTCCCTTCACAGGAATATAAATAAGCCTCTACATCACAAAAACTACAGGAAATCTTTTTTTCTTCCACTATCTGGCGGTACATCCGAATTGCTTCTTCGTTGGCCTGAGCATACAATCCCGCCTTTTCTTCTCCCTTCTCCTTTATTAAATCAGCATAAAACAGCCCATGCTGGCTGGTTATTTTTGCTGTAGTATTCTGGGTCTGCCCGCCGCCGATCCTCTTCGCTTCCAGCACGACTGTCCGTATCCCTGCCCTTTCCAAAAACCATGCCGTTAAAATACCCGCCATCCCGGCTCCCACAACTACAGCCTCCGCTTCTATTTCTCCTTTTAGCGCCGGCCGCCTTTCTATCTGTACCCTTTGTCTCCATAATGACTCCATATTCTTCCCTCTTTCTCAACCTCATGTCCGCGCTTTTCCCTTTCAGCCATTTCCCAATAAAAAGAATCCGAAATACATAAGATTGAAATAACCTCAAATTTTTATTTCCAAGGATGCTTACTTATATTCTTTACCTTTGTTTTTATCCCTATGCGAAAATAAAAGAAAATACTTGAAATACCTTCTTTTTTATAGCTATAATAATTCTTAGACGCAATCAAAGAGGCGGGAATTTTACAAAAAAATAAGGAGGTTTTTCTATGTCAAAAAAGTCATTAATACGGATGGCTCTTCCCGAAGATGCAGAAGAATTACTATCTATTTACAATCCATATATTACAGACACCGCCATTACCTTTGAGTATGAACCTCTGTCTCTGGAAGCTTTCCAAGAACGCCTCCTGGCCGTACTGCAAACCTTTCCCTGGCTGGTTTATGAAGAAAATAATCGTATTTTAGGCTATGCTTATGCCTCCCCCTTCCACGAAAGAGCCGCCTATGCCTGGGACTGCGATCTTTCCATTTATCTGCGCCAGGATTCCAGAGGCAAAGGCATTGGCAGGAACCTTTGGCAGGCGTTGGAGCTTCTTCTGATTCATCAGGGGTACTACAACGTCTATTCTCTAATTACTGAACCAAACCCCGCCAGCGTAGCCTTCCACAAAAAATGCGGATTTATAGAAGAGGGGCTGCATGTCAATACCGGTTACAAATTTAATCAATGGCTGGGCGTGCGTCTTATGGTAAAAAAAATAGGAGACTTTAACAAGCCTCCTGCTCCAATTAAAACGATTCATGAAATACCTTATAAACAGCTTCTCTATACATGATAGCAAGCTTTTTTAAGCGCGCTCTAAAACAAATCTCCCGATAAATATCTCTCCCCTCCATCGGTGCAGACAACAACAATCCGTTTGCCTTCATTTTCTGGACGGGCCGCCAAAACTGCCGCTCCATGAAGAGCTGCGCCAGAAGAAATTCCTACCAGAAGCCCTTCCGTTTCTGCCGCCTCTCTGGCCGCCTGATAAGCCTCCTCATTTTCTACAGTTATCACTTCATCAATTATATCCCGATTTAATATCTTGGGAATAAATCCAGCTCCAATCCCCTGGATCTTATGGGCGCCTGGTTCCCCGCCAGATAACACAGGCGAACCAGCCGGTTCTACCGCCACAATCTTAATTTCTGGATTTCTCTCCTTTAGAATTTCTCCTGTACCTGTAAGCGTGCCTCCGGTTCCTACTGCGGATACTAAAATATCCACTTTTCCCTCTGTATCCCTCCAGATTTCCTCTGCTGTTGTCCTTCTATGAGCTTCTGGGTTCGCCGTATTTTCAAACTGCTGTAAAATAACTGCATTTCCATATTCCTCTTTTAATTCCTCCGCTCTCTTAATCGCGCCTGTCATTCCCTCCTTTCCAGGAGTCAATACTACCTTTGCCCCTAATGCCGCTACAATTTTTCTTCTTTCTATAGACATCGTTTCCGGCATGGTAAGCACCAGAGACAGCCCTTTTACCGCCGCTACAAAAGCCAGCCCGATTCCGGTATTTCCGCTGGTAGGCTCAATCAGCGCCGTATCCTTCTGGATACTTCCATTTTTTATTCCTTCCTCTACCATATAAAAAGCCGCTCTGTCCTTTGCGCTCCCTAATGGATTAAAATATTCCAGCTTTGCCGTGATAACGCCTTTTGCCCCACGCCTGTTTCCATACCTTTCAAGCTCCAAAAGCGGCGTATTTCCAATTAATTCTGTTAAAGATTTTGCTATTTTCATCCGAATCCTCATTTCTGTACTGCTTTTTTATATCGCAGTCTTACTTTATTTTTCCCATTTTATCTTATTCTTCCCATCTATGCAATATCTAATTATTTTGAGTTTCCGAATTTATATCCCTTTTTATAAAATTGTTCTACATAATGGACAATAGCGCCGGACGTATTGAAATCGCTCAATGGGTGTTTTTCCATTTAAGATTCTTCCCTTTTTTACCGATATATGAAAGTAGTGTACTTTTATGAAACGAGGTATTTTTATGGATATAAATCACACCCCTTTAAAGCCTGGTTCAGCCCTTTCCCGGAGATCTTCCTCCGGCTCGGCTGCCAAAACAGCCTCCCGGAGCATCGGCTCTATGGCAAGCCCTGCAAAAACTGCGCCGGCAAGGCCTCTGTCTGTAGGAGAAACCATCCGCGGCGAAGTTACAGATTTAAGAAACCGACAGGCTACTATTACTATGGAAGATGGTACGCAGGTAACCGCCCGTTTAGAAAACGGCGCCCAGCTTTCTATTGGCGACGTGGCTTCCTTTCAGGTACAAGATACAACTTCCGGCAGTATTGTTCTGAAACTTCTTCCTATGAGCGAAGATTTGGTTGCTGGAAATGCAATTATGAAGGCCCTGGAGGAAGCAGGACTTCCAAGAAATGAAAAAAACATCGCTATTGTCCGTCAGTTGATCGACCATCAAATGCCAATCAACAAACAATCCATCCAGCTCCTTCTCCGGCAGTCCTATCAATTTAAGGACGCCGACTTAAGCACTCTTGTTTTAATGAACCGCCACCATATTCCAATAACAGAAGGAAATGTAGCCCAGTTTCAAGCCTATCGGAATGCAGAGCATCCGCTCCTTACAAAAATTGCAGATATGTCTCAGGAAATACCAGCCCTTTTATCCGAGCTTACAAAAGAAAATCCCGGCGAGGTGATGGGACTTTTTGGAAAGGAGCTTTTATCTATCCTATCCCAGGATACTCCGGCAAATGGGAGCGTCTCCCCCCTTTCCATTGATTTTCTATCCAGCGAAGAAAGGGAAATTCTTGCAGGGCTGCTTCCAGAAGAAGCTCTTTCAGAAGAAGCAAAAGAAACTATTTTAAACGGCTCCGCTTCTGCTAAAGCTCTTCTGTCTCTTCTGCCAGAAAACGCCTTGTCCCATCCGCTGGCATCCGCTCTCAGTGAACGGCTTGCCGATTATCAGACAGAAAACGGACAACTGATTTCTCTTTTAACGCCGGAAGAGCTGGCAGCATTTGCAGAACAGACAAAAGATTTTCCTCTGTCTTCTTCTTTAAAAGAGCAAATCGCCTCCGGCGATGCTTCCGCCAGCGGGCTTATGGCTGCAATCCGGGAAGCGCTTCCTGAAATGTCAGGCTCTCAGGTATCTGAATTATTTCAGTCTCCATCCTTCCAGGATCTTTTACGCGAAAATATCCTTTCTGGCTGGACCCTGAAAGCAAAAGACCTCACCGATGGAAAATCCGTGGAAAAGCTTTACGACTCTATGCAAAAAGAGCTGGCCTCTTTAGAAAAGCTTTTAAAGGGAACCCTTCCAGACAGCGAGGCCGTGACAGCCCTAAGCTCCAAGGCGCAAAACGTCCAGCAAAATATGGATTTTATG
>CATKYY010000127.1 GCA_949841225.1 uncultured Acetivibrio sp. | reverse complement strand
TAAGAATAAAGCCTGCCTTACGCCTAAGACAGAAAGTTTACGCAACGTTACCTTAGAGAGCGGAGCCTGCCTGGATTTTACAGGCGTGGATCAGGCGGAGATTTCCGGGAACTTTATTGGAACAGCAGAGGGGGCGGAGAGAGGAATTTTTGTACTTAAGCCAGAAGGGACCGTATCTATAAATGGTAATGTTGAGGGAGTTACACAATTCCAGACAGGGCATAAGGCGTTTCCAGGCGCGCTTGTGACGGACCATCCATACATTTCTGCTCCGAATGGCTCAGAATCAAATTTTGTATTAGCGCAGAAGAGTATAGAGGCCGGCTTTGAACTGATATATTCCGACGGAATATGGAAAGGATACAAGGAGCCGGAAGAAGAAAGAAGCATTGGACATATAGAGGTACTGGAAGCGCCGTCGAAGGTGGATATTCGAAAACTTTCCATTGCAGAGCAAGAAGAACCTAATGAGAATATATATTTTACCATTAAATGGTATGATAAAAAGGGCGAAGTATTTAGCGCCGACGATATAGAAGAGAATCTGTTCTATGATATGGGTCAGGTAATTTGTATCCGCACGGATTACTGGGAAAGCGATGATCCGAATGTTTTGGGTAATATGGATTGGGTACAATGGGTTACATTTGTGCCTTCAGAGAAGGAGCCTGACAGATATTATTTACAGTCATTTGCAGATAAAACTGTTATGGTGGGAGAATATACTTTTTTATTTTTATCTGATCCTGTTGTTGAGGATTTAGATACAGTAGGGGATGTAAAGGCATTAAAAGATACGGTGCTGCGAGAGCAAAAGGTAGTATTCTATGATTCGGCGGCAAGCGGGGAAGAAGAGGAGCATATTCACAAATACGCAGGCAGCATAACAGTAGAGGCAACCTGTATGACCGAAGGCGTTATGACCTATACTTGTACTCATAGTGGATGTGGAGAGTCTTATACAGAAAAAGTTAGTACATCGGAGCATAAATTTCAAGGGAATGTAATGCAGGAGGCGACTTGTACAGAACCGGGAGTTATGATTTACCAGTGTATTTGCGGTATTCAATACGCAGAAGAGATTCCGGCGCCTGGCCATACAGAGGTAACAGACCCAGAAGTACCGCCTACAGATACAGAAAACGGCAAGACGCAAGGAAGCCATTGCGGCGTCTGCAATACCGTGTTAAAACCGCAGGAAATAATTCCGGCAACCGGGAAACCGACAGAGCCTGAAAATCCGGGAACGCCGGAAAAACCGACAGAACCTGAAAATCCAGGAACGCCGGAAAAACCAACAGAACCTGAAAATCCGGGAACGCCAGGAACACCGCAGATACCAGGTTCTCCTGCCTATCATACCCATGCTTATCAGAGTAATATTACTACAATGCCAACTTGTACGGTTCCGGGAGTCAGAACCTTTGTCTGCGAGTGCGGCAATACCTATACAGAAGAGATTCCCGTAACTGATCATCAGTATATGGAAAAACGTATTCCGGCGACTATGAACGGCGATGGCGAAATACAGCAGATATGCAGCGTATGTTCAGCGGTTGGCGATGTAACCATGATTGACAGGATACAAAGCGTTTCGCTGAGCCGGACAGATTATACCTACGATGGAAAAGCGAAGAAGCCTTCTATTGCCATAAAGGACGCTAAGGGAAGACAACTGGCAGAAGGAACAGATTATCAGGCCAGCTATGCAAAGGGAAGGATTCACCCGGGCGTTTACAAGGTGTCTGTTACCTTTAAAGGAAAGTACAGCGGACAGACGTCGGAAACCTTTACAATCCGGCCGAAGAAAACGGAGCTGAAAAATGTTGTTCCAGGCTCCAAAAGCATAAAAGTACTATGGAAAAAGAATACGTCAAAAATAGACGGCTATCAGATACAGTATAGTACGGATAAGAACTTTAAGAATTCGGCGACAAAGGCTACTACAGCAAAGAAATCCGCTGTTAGTAAGAAGATTTCAAAGCTTAAATCAGGAAAGAAATACTATGTAAGAATTCGGACGTATAAGATTGTACAGACGGGCGGAAAAAGTAAAAAGCTGTATTCCGACTGGTCTGATAAAAAAACCGTCTATATAAAAAAGTAGAAAACAGCCGTCAGAAATGACAGAGAAACAACCTGTATAGTCACTGTAGAGTGGCTGTACAGGTTATTTTTGCGAGGGAATATTTTAGAATGGAAGAATACAAAAATTTATTGGACAGCTTTGTGCAAAAAAGCAGAACTATTTTAGGGGATAATTTAGTAGGGATATATCTTCATGGTTCCGCTGCAATGGGCTGCTTTCACAGCCAAAAAAGCGATATTGATTTGCTGGTTGTTGTAAAAAAGGAGATTTTAAAGGAGCAGAAGCGGCGGTATATGGATATGGTTGTCAGGCTTCATAAACAAGCGCCTGAAAAGGGAATTGAGTTTAGTATTATTAGAGAAAGGGCGTGCAATCCATTTGTATATCCAACGCCTTTTGAGCTTCATTTTTCTGTCGCTCATTTAAATTGGTATCAGACAAATCCAGAGGATTATATGGAAAAAATGAGAGGAACCGATAAAGACTTAGCCGCTCATTGTACAATTATTTATCATAGGGGAAAAACTCTTTATGGCAAAGAGATTAGAGAGGTTTTTGGCGAGGTTGGTAAGGAAAATTATTTTGATAGTATCTGGCAGGATATAAAAAATGCAAAAGAAGAAATCGAAGAGAATGCAGTGTATCTTGTTCTCAATTTATGCAGAGTATTGGCATTTAAAAAGGACAATTTAATTCTCTCAAAGAAAGAAGGCGGCGAATGGGGATTGGAGCATGCTCCCAAGCAATATATTCCTTTGATTTTAGAGGCAATAAAAGAATATGAAACGGGTATTTCCATGAGCTTCGACAAGCTTTTTGCAAAAGAATATGCCGAATATATGCTGAAACAAATTTCAGATTGACAGAAATATACTATTATGATAGTATAAAATTAAATAAACTATTGCAGTAGTGTGGAAGGATGATAAAATGTTGAAGCTGTTTGATTCTGAGCTCAGGATAATGAAGCTTTTGTGGGAAAGGGGGGATTTAAGGGCAAAGGAGATGGCGGATATTTTAAAGGAGGAAATTGGCTGGAATCCGAATACGACTTATACCGTAATTAAAAAATGTATTGGAAAAGGAGTCGTTGAACGGATAGAGCCTAAATTTCTCTGCCGCGCCCTTGTCTCGCGGAAAGAGGTGCAAAAGGCGGAGACAGAGGAATTTATTAATAAGGTATATGACGGTTCTGCAGGTCTTTTATTTGCAGCCCTTTTGCAAAGGGGAGAGTTGTCTGAGAGGGAGATAAAGCAGTTAAAGAAGGCGATTGAAGAGATAGAGGAATAAAGGGAGGGAGGCTTATGGCAGAGCTGCTGCGGTTAAATTTATATGGTTCGGTTCTTATTATTGCTGCTTTGGGCATAAGGAAGCTGCTTTTTAGTAAGCTGCCAAAACAAGCCTTTTATTATGCCTGGATTGCTGTCATGGGATTTTATGTGCTGGGCGCTGTCTCTGATAGAATTGTAAAGAAAATTCCTTTTTTAGACTCTGGGCGCTTGGCCGCCGTTTTGCCGTTCCATGTTTATATGAAGCGGCGGGTTATGATTGAGGAAAGGGAAGGGAACGGTTTTACTTTTATATGGCTGGCAGGTATTTTGTTTTTTACGCTTTATTTTATACTGGAATATCAAAGCCAGGTAAAAAAATTCCAAAGGGGTGTTTTACTGGAAAATAAGGTTGTAAAGGAATGGAAAAGAAAGCATGGGATAAAACGGCCTTTGGATATTCTCGTTTTAAAAGGCCTGGAAACGCCTTTGACATACGGCTTATGGAAATCCCATATTCTTCTGCCAGAAAAAATAGATTTTTACAGTAAGGAATTTATTTATGTGCTGAACCATGAATATATTCATATAAAAAGGCGCGATCCATTTTATAAAATTCTTTTTGTTATGCTGGCCTGTATAAATTGGTTTAATCCCTTTCTATGGCTTATGCTTTTTACTGTCAATCAGGATATGGAGCTGTCTTGTGACGAAAAGGTTTTAGAGATGATGGGAAGCAGGCATCGTAAGGAATATGCGCTTTTGCTTCTTTCTCTTGGAGCTAAAAGGCAGGGCGCTGTATTTCCTGGGTTTGGATTTTCTGGAGAATTTATTAAGAAACGTATTCTATGTTTGATAAATTATAAGAAAAAGGACAAAAAAAGAGTATTTTTTACGTCGTTTTTCTGCGGGGCTTTTGCAGCGGCTTCCATAGTTTTTATTTGTGTGATGAACATAGAATATAATGAATTGCTTCCTGCGCTTTGGAGGAAAGCAGAAACAGCTTCCTGGGAAAAACAGAGGATAACGGATTTAGCAGAGGATTTAAAGAGAAGTGGCGTTACTTCAGAGGAAATTGAAGGAATGGAGCTGTGGGAAAATGAGAAGGGCCAAATGATTGGAGCTTTTGAATTAAAGCCGGAGTTGGTAGCTGTTTTAACCACAGATGGAAAGCAGGGCTATGCTTATTATAAAGAGCTGTTTGAACAGCCGGATTTTAAAACACCCCAGGAGGCTCTTGCATGGCAGGAGGAGAGACAGCAAAAAAGGGAGGTAGAGCATATCCCGGTATATATGGAGGATGGAGAAACAGTGATTGGATATTGTGTGAAATAGGCGGGGAATAGTAACATATTTTGAGAAAAGAGAAATCTCTTTTATGAAACAATATATTTCTTTGATTTCAGAAATAATGAAGGAGTATGAAACGGGTATGGCTATGAGCTTTGATAAGCTTTGAAAGAGATGCTATTGGATATTGGCGCTAGAAATGCTCAGTTTAAAGAAGAATGTCCAAAGGATTTATGGAACGAAGCAAAGGAACTGATCATTAGTTTTCTGTAAATGATGGAAAATAGTAAATTTTTAAAAGCATTTGGAAAAGTATAATCCAGATGCTTTTTATTATAGAGGAAGATTGAAAATTAAAATTTTCAATCTGAGGCGCAAAAAGCAGCGCAGGAATGGAGTTAAAAATGGCATGAGTAATAGAGGTAACAGAATGGCCGTTCTGCAGGTGCAGGCGGCTATTTTTGCTTTATAGGAAATTTGGCTTGAGTTTCCGTATTTTGCAAACAGCAAGCCAGGAGGAGATAGAACGGTTATCTTGCTCTCACACACCGAAGCAAACAAAACCACAAATTTGTGCTTTTAACGGTGCATATCAATGCAAGATAACCGTTCTATCTCCCCCTCCCAGCTCGTCGTTTGAAAAATACGGAAACTCAATAATTTGGATATTGACATTCCCTTTATGTGTAATGTTTATAATTAAGGTAAACAGATTAGCAGATTCTGGAAGATATGAATAAGCGGAGGCCGTGATGGAAGGAAAAATTAATACGCAGGCGTTTTATGATACATTGGACAGTCTGTATGAAAAGAAAGAGATGGAGCGTGTGGAGCCTTATATGCTTGGGACCTTGGCAAAAGCCGGAGAATTTCGGGATATGGAGGGTATTGTTGCCGTTTGTAATGAGCTGGGAGGGTTATATCGCGCTATGAGGCGTACAGAGGACGCCCTTTGGACTTATGAAAAAGTGCTGGAAGGACTTGAACAGATGGGTATGAAGGGGACGCCCAATTATGCGGCGGCATTAATCAACCTGGGAAATGTGCATATTGCCCGAAAGTCGTATCAAAAGGCTTATGATATAGATCGTCAGGCTATGGAAATACTTGAAAAACAAAAAGGCGAAGCCTATCAGATGGCTGCTTTATGCAACAATATGAGCGCCGCTCTTCGGGAGCTTGGACGAATAAAGGAAGGAAAGAATATGGCGGTACGGGCGATACAGATTATCGGACAAATGCCGGAGTTTACCATCGAGCTGGCTACCTCCTATACAAATCTGGGACAGGCGCAGGTCAAGGAATATGCTTATTCGGATGCCAGAAAAAATCTTACATACGCGCTGCAATTATATGAAAGTTGTAATGGAGACAAAGATATTCATTATGCAGTTGCAGTATACGCCCTTGCCAATGTGGACGAGGCGGAAGGGCGTTATGAAGAGGCTGAACGAAAATATATGCGGGCCGCCAGGCTGATAGAGAGAGATTTTGGGCGTACCTGCGACTATACGCAGGTTATGGAGGATTTGGAAAGGGTTAGAAGGAATGGAGTGAAACGTAGTGAAGGGAATGGAACTGTCCAGGGAATTTTATGAACTATATAAGGAGCAGCTATTTAGCAATAAACTGGATTTTTTTCGCGAATACGCAGCGGCAGGGCTGGTTGGCGAGGGTTCGGAGTGCTATGGATATGATGATGCGCTGTCGCAGGATCATGATTTCGGTCCCGATTTTTGTATCTGGATTCCAGAGTTGATTTATCAGAAAAATAAAAGCCAGCTTGAAAAGGCATATGCCGCGCTGCCGAAGATATACCGGGGATATGTAAGAGAGGTTTCCCAACAGACGGCGGTCAGACGCGGTATTATGACGATTGAGGGATTTTACCAGAAATATACGGGGATTCGGCATGAACCGGCTGAGATAAAGGAATGGTTTCAGATTCCACAGAGCTTTTTAGCAGTTGCAACGAATGGCGTAGTGTTTGAGGATTCCTATGGAGAGTTTACACGCAGGAGAAATGCTCTCCTCGCTTATTACCCGGAGGATGTAGTCAGGAAAAAGCTGGCGGCAAAAACAGTAGCTATGGCTCAGGCGGGACAATACAATTATGTACGCTGCTGCCGCAGAGGAGAATGGGAAAGCGCGTATTTGGCCGGCGGCGAATTTGTGAAGGCGGCTCTTTGCGTCATTTACCTGTTAAATAAAAAATACATGCCGTTTTATAAATGGGCGTTTCGGGGAGCAGAATCGCTGGCAGAGCTAGGCGATGCGGTTGTTGATTTGAAGGAGTTTATTCATCTGGAGGATCGGTCGAAAAATGCCGCGCGGAAAAAAATTCTGATAGAAGATATTTGCAATATAATAGCCTGCAATCTCAGGAAAAAGGGCTATTCAACCAGTACCAGC
>CATKYY010000126.1 GCA_949841225.1 uncultured Acetivibrio sp. | reverse complement strand
GGATGTTCTTTCTTTAATGAAAATAACAGGAGAAAAATTTGGACAGACAATTGTTATGATTACTCATAATGAGGAGCTGGCGCAGTTATCAGACCGCATGATTCGTATTGAGGATGGAAAGATTGCTATGAATGGGGAGGTATAAGTATGCAGAAGGTTAAAAATAAAGGATGTATCCGCAGACTGTCCCAAAGGAGCCTTGCGGCGAGCCGGGGCAGAAATGCAATAGCAGTTCTTGCAATAGCCCTTACGGCCGTCCTATTTACTTCCGTGTTTACGATTGCGCTGTCTATGAATAAATCCTTTCAGGAGCAGAATTTCCGTCAGGTGGGAGGGTGGTCTCACGGCTCTTTTAAAAATATTACAAAGGAACAGGCGAAGCAGTTAAGAAGCCATTCTCTGATTAAGGAGGCAGGGTATCGTATCTTTCTTGGAATGCCGGATAAAGAGCCTTTTGAGAAAATGCATGTGGAAATCAGTTATTGTGAAAAGACCTGCGCAGATTTTATGTATTGCGCGCCGACGCAAGGGCGACTGCCAAAGGAAGGGACTTTGGAAGCGGCTGCAGATACCAGGGTTTTAAGGGCTTTGGGGATTGAACCAAAGCTGGGAGAAGCGTTTACAATAACGTACCCTTTAGGTGAAAGCAAAAAAGAGGTTACTCAGACGTTTATTTTGTGCGGTTGGTGGGAGAATGACGAGGTAGCTCCTGCAAGCCATATTTTGGTAGCGGAAAGCTACGTCAGGGAGATGCTGAAGGGGTATACGCGGGAAAATGAAAGCGATATGACAGGCAGCTTGGATTTGTATGTAAATGTTAGAGATGCATTTCATATTGAAGAGGACCTGGAAAAGGTGCTGTTGGATAATGGCTATCAGGCTCAGGGAAACGGCGGGGAAAATACTATCGCTATTGGGGTAAACTGGGGATATGCAGGAGCCCAGTATTCGGATAGTGAGGATATAGGAACCTGGGCCGGCGTAGGAGCCGCTTTGCTTCTTATTATTTTTACTGGTTATTTGATTATTTATAATATATTCCGTATATCAGTAACGGGGGACATCCGTTTTTATGGATTGTTAAAGACGATAGGCACGACAGGGAGGCAGATACGCTCAATTATTCGGAGGCAGGCGCTTTTACTGTCCTGCGTTGGAATACCTGTGGGGCTGGCTGTGGGATGGTTTGCCGGAATGTTTTTGACGCCGGTGATTATGTCGACGATGAGCAGCAAAAAAACCGTTATGTCTACCCATCCTGTTATTTTTTTAGCGGCGGCTGCGTTTGCCCTGGCGACAGTGCTTATTTCCTGTTATCGTCCGGCCCGGCTTGCTTCCAGGGTTTCGCCGATAGAGGCGGTGCGTTATACAGAAGGGGCGGCAGGAAAAAGGAAACATAAAAAGGGAGAGGGCGGAGCTAAAATATACCGGATGGCTATTTCCAATTTGGGACGAAGCAAAACAAAAACGGCGCTGGTAGTGCTTTCCCTGTCTTTAGCGGTGGTAATCTTAAATGTTACCTATATGTTTACAAAAGGTTTTGATATGGATAAATATTTAGAAAAATTTGTCTGCTCTGATTTTATTTTAGGAAATAATGATTATTTCCAAGTAATGAAAGGGTTTCATAGCGCAGATTCCGCCCTGCCGGAGGAGGCGATAGAAGCGGCGAAGGGGCAGAGCGGCATAACAGAGAGCGGAAGAGTCTATGGGCAAACCAGCGTTATCCATGGACATATGACAAAAGAGGACTATTTAAATAGGCAGAAATTGTACGTGCCTCCAGAGATTTTTGCAGATATGGAGCAATCTGTGGAAGCAGAAGAGGACGGTATGCTGTGGGACTATATTTGCCTGTATGGAATGGAAGATATGCCTCTTTCCAAAATTACTGTTTTAGAGGGAGAGATAGAAAAGATTAAAGAGCCTGACGGGGACTATATTGCAGCCGTTGTTATGGTAGATGATTATGGAAATCCGGTGGAGGAAACAAACCATTGCAAGGTGGGAGACGAGATAGAAATAAGATTTATCGAAGAATTCCAGTATACAGACAGCCGTACCGGGAAGCCGGCGGATGAGACTACGCCGGAGGAATATTTGGAAGCGGAGGCGACAGCGAAACGGGAGAAAACCTATAAGGTGGCCGCCAGAGTAGCCGTACCTTCCCCTATGAGCTATCGTTTTTTTGGCTCTGAGCAGTATGTATTGCCTGCGGAGAAATTTATTGAGGAAACAAAGAGTAAAGATGTCATGGTATATTTGATGGATACCACAAAAGAGGGCAATAGGGAAATGGAGGCTTTCCTAAAGGATTATACAGAGAATATAAACAATAGCTGCAATTATGAGTCGAAGCAGAAGAAAGCGCAGGAATTTTATGGTTTCCGAAATATGTTTCTCTTGATGGGAGGAACGTTAAGCTTTATTATAGGATTTATAGGCGTTTTGAATTTTATCAATGCAGAAATTACCAGTATTTTCAGCCGGAGGCGGGAGCTAGCGGTTTTGGAGGCGGTAGGTATGACGAAAAGACAGCTTCATTCTATGCTGATCTTAGAAGGTATCTTTCACGGCGTTTTAGCTGTTTTGATAGCTCTTGTTCTAAATGGAATCGTATCTCCGATGGTTTCTAATGTATTGGAGGGGATATACTGGTTTTATACCTATAAATTTACAGTTCTTCCGATTTTACTAATACTGCCTGTCTTTATCCTGTTAGGTATTGTCCTGCCGCTGTTTGGCTGCCGCTTTATTGGGAGACGGTCGGCGGTAGAGCGGATTCGGGAGGCGGAATAGCGGAAGGGATTAGGAAATGCCAAAAATTATGATTGTAGAGGACGACAGGGCTTTAAATACAGGAATTGCTATGGCTTTGCAGCAGGAGGATTTATTCTTTGTAAAGGCTTATAGTCTGGAAGAGGGAAGAAAAAAACTAAAAGAGGAGCTGGTAGATTTGGTGCTTTTGGATGTGAATTTGCCAGATGGAAGCGGACTTTCTCTTTTGGAAGAAATAAAAGAAAATAAAGAAATGCAGGTAATCCTATTAACAGCAAACGACCTGGAGACAGATATTGTCTCCGGGCTTTTGCTGGGTGCGGATGATTATGTAACCAAGCCTTTCAGCCTGGCCGTGCTTCGGGCAAGGGTAGAGGTACAGCTTAGGAAGAAAAGGGGAGAGAGCCAGGTTTTGCTGGGGACGTACCGGTTTGATTTTGGGAAACAGGAATTTTTCCGAGAGGAGGAAATAAACGGAGCCGAAGGAAAGCAGAAGATTTGGAAGAAAATAGAGCTCAGCCGGACAGAGCAGAGGCTTTTGCGGATTTTGACAGAAAATAAAGGAAGAACAGTGACCAGGGAACAGGTGATTTCCTATGTCTGGCCTTTGGATTGGGAATTTGTAGAGGAAAACGCCTTGTCTGTAGCGGTAAACCGGCTTCGGGGAAAGCTCGCTGATAAGGCCTGCATTCGCACCGTATACGGCGTAGGCTATTGCTGGGAGGTGGAGGAAGTTTGAATGCCATTCTGGTAGCGGTAATTCTTTTACTTTTTGGGATACTTCTTTGGCAAAGACAAAAGGAGCGGAAGCTTTTAGAAAATCTGTCGGAAATGCTGGAGGAAGCCATAAGGGGAACCTATACGGAGGAGGATTACGATGAAAGCCTTTTGTCTTCGGTGGAAGCAAAGCTGGCTCGTTTTTTGGGAAGGAGCGTTTTGTCGGAGCGGCGGGTTTCCAAGGAGAGAGACCAGGTGAAAGCTTTAATTTCTGATATTTCCCATCAAACCAAAACGCCTTTGTCAAACATTATTTTATATACGGAGCTTTTAGAGGAGCTTCCTCTTTCCAAAGAGGCCGGGGAAGCGGCGTTAGCTTTGAAAGGACAGGCGGAAAAGCTGAACTTTTTAATCGGGGCGTTGGTAAAAATGTCACGGCTGGAAAATGGGATTATTACAGTAAATCCCCAGAAGAACAGTATAAAAAGCTTGATAGACGGCGTATTGGAAGAGATTAGTCTAAAGAGAGAAATAAAAGAGATTTCTTTAGAGGTTTCTGTAGAAGAGGATTTTTTTGCGTTGTTTGATTGGAAGTGGACGGCGGAAGCCCTTTACAATTTAGTGGATAATGCAGTAAAATATACGCCGAAAGGCGGAAGGGTAAGCCTTCGGACAACAGCCTTTTATATGTTTTGCCGGATCGAGGTGGCGGATACGGGAATTGGAATTGCAGAGGCGGAACAGAGCCGGATTTTTCAAAGATTTTACCGGGGACGGGAGGCCAAAGAGACAGAGGGCGCGGGCCTTGGGCTTTTTTTGGCCAGAGAAATTTTGTCGGCGCAACGGGGCTATATACGGGTTGCTTCAAAAAAAGGAGAAGGGGCGGTTTTTGCAATGTATTTGCCAATGGATTAGTATTACAGGGAGCTTTTTGAAAAGGAATTAGGGAGGCTATGGGGATATGGATAGGATAACGCTGGAGCAGGCGGTTGAGATATTACTGGGAAGAGCCGTAAGGATAAAGGAAACAGAGGAGATTTCTCTGTGGGATTCGGTAGGGAGGGTCCTGGCCAAGGATGCGATAGCAGAGAGAAACCAGCCTCCCTTTGCAAGGTCTCCGCTGGACGGCTATGCAGTGAGAAGCCGGGATATAAAGGGAGCTGATAAAGGAACCCCTGTGGAGCTGACGGTTATAGGAGAGGCTTTGGCCGGGCATGGGGCGGAGGCGTTCGTAGAAGAAGGCGCGGCTGTGCGGATTATGACGGGGGCGCCGATACCGGAAGGGGCGGACTGCGTGATAAGGCAGGAGGATACAGATTATGGGGAACGACAGGTATTGATTTATAGGGAAAGCGGGGCTTATGAAAATTATTGTTTTCCAGGAGAGGATTATAAGGCGGGAGAGAAGATTTTAAGAGCAGGCGCAGAACTTGGGCCGGTAGAGGCCGGGATTCTTGCCAGTATGGGTATGGAAAGAGTTTCCGTATATAGAAGAGCCAGGGCGGCCCTGTTTACTACTGGGGACGAGCTGGTATTGCCGGGAGATACGTTGGCAGAGGGGAAAATATATGACGCTAACCTGTATGCGCTGGGCGCCAGATTGGCGGCCTTGGGAATTGAGGTTGTCTGTCGGGAATGGGTTCGGGATGAGGAGGCTTTGGCAGCGGAAAAAATTTACAGAGCGGCCGAAGCAGCCGATATTATTATTACAACGGGAGGGGTTTCTGTAGGGAAAAGAGACATTATGCACGAGGTGCACAGGGCTTTGGGATGCGAGAGGCTGTTTTGGCGGGTTGCTGTAAAGCCGGGAATGCCAACCTTATGTTCCAAGTATGGAGAGAAGCTTTTGCTTAGCCTGTCAGGAAACCCTTATGCCGCCGTGGTATCCCTGGAGCTTTTGGCAAGGCCCGTATTGGCTAAAATGACAGGAAGGGAAGGACTTGCGCCTCAAAGAAGGAAGCTGGAGCTTGAAAATTCATATAAGAAAAAAAGCCAGGTAGTCCGTTATGTCCGGGGCTGCTATACAGATGATAAAGTAAGGATTTCCGATAATTTTGGCGGTTCTGGGGTTTTAAGCTCTATGCGCGGCTGCAACTGTCTGGTGGAGATTCCGGCAGGAACAAAGGAGCTGAGGAAGGGTGAAAGAGTATGGATAATACTTTTATAGAGAAGAAAAAGGCGAATATGATTGCCGTATGCGGCGTAAAAAATTCAGGAAAAACAACGCTTTTGGAAAAGCTGTTAAAAGGGCTTGCCAGGCGGGGAATAAAAGCGGCGGTTATCAAGCATGACGGCCATGATTTTTCTTGCGATAGGCCGGGAACAGACAGCTTCCGCCTTTGGCAGGCAGGAGCTTATGGGACGGCTGTTTTTTCCGGGCAACGGGTATTTTTGCATAAGAAAATGGAGAAAGGACAGGAAGAATTGCTATTAGAGCTGTTTCCTGAAGCAGATATTATTTTTTTAGAGGGAAGGAAGGAAAGCAGCTATCCTAAAATAGAGGTAATCAGAAAAGCCGTTTCTAAAAAGCCGGTTTCAAATCCCCAGGGACGCTTTTTGATTGTAACGGATTATGAGCCGGAAACCTTTTCGGAGCCTGCGGTTGGGTTAGAAGATATTGACATCATTCTGGAAAAGGTGGTAAAGTTATGTAAGCTGAATTTTTAAAAAGTCGTTTGCAGAATGGAGATATGGGATGAAGGAAAAGTTGAAAACGTTGGGGTATCTTTTTTTTGCCTTAACTTACCGGGTTTTTACATTGTTTTGTAAAAGAGACCCGCAGAAGGCGCTGGGAATCATGACCCATGATGCCAGCCGTGAGAGCAATGTGGGGATGGTAATGGAAAGGCTTCTGCAGGAAGACGGTTTCCGGGCGGAAAAGATAAAGCGGGGCGATGAAAAGAAGCTTTCCTTCTTTTTTATAAAGAGCTACCATCTGGCTACGGCCGGATGTATTTTACAGGATAATATATTTTTGCCTATGGCATATCTTAAGTTTCCAGAGGACGTAAAGGTAATCCAGCTCTGGCATGGAACCGGGACGATTAAAAAGTTTGGGCAGGATTTTAATACGGGACGGCTAAAGGAACTGGAACGGCGGGCAAACCGGACCATTACCCACCTGATTATTAATGCGAAAAGTATGGAGTGGCTGTATAAAAGCGCTTTTGGCGTTCCTTCGGAAAAAATTTATGCGCTGGGCCTGCCAAGGACGGATGCTTTGTTCGACCTTAAAAGAAGAGAGGAAAACCGGAGAGAGTTTTACAGGCAGTATCCTGGACTGGAGGGAAAAAAGCTGATTTTATACGCGCCTACCTTTCGGGATAAAGAAGCAAAAAATCCAAAGCTTATGCTGGATACGGAGCTTATTTTAAAGGGGCTTCCTGACGAATGGGTTTTGGGATTTCGCTTGCATCCTTTTGTGGCGGCGGCATTTCATGAAGAGCTTTATCAGGGTCTGGGCAGCAGGGCGGTAAATGTAAGCGGATACTCTGACGTCAATGCCTTGTATGAAGTAAGCGAATGCCTGGTTACAGATTATTCTTCTGTGATTTTTGATTATTGTATTTTGAATAAGCCGATTTATTTTTATGCTTATGATTTGGAAGCTTTTTTAAAGGAAGGCAGAGGGTGCTACCTGGATATGCAAAAAGATATGCC
>CATKYY010000125.1 GCA_949841225.1 uncultured Acetivibrio sp. | reverse complement strand
ATCCCTCCCTTTACACCTTATGTATCTATTATTTGCAAAGCTTAGCAATTACTTTACATATCGGCATTTTTACAAAAATTTCTTAATAAAAGTCCTCCGGTGGATTGGACACGGCCCCAGCTTTTTTAAAGCTTCTATATGCTCCTTTGTTCCGTAGCCCTTATTTTTTGCAAAATAATAACCGGGATACCTCTGATCCATATCTGCCATCAGCCGGTCCCTTGTAACCTTCGCAACAATGCTGGCGGCCGCTATAGATATGCTTTTAGCATCCCCTTTTACAATAGGCACCTGAAGGGCGGTCGCTCCCGGGATAGTAACCGCATCGTTTAAAAGCACGTCCGGCTCTATGGTAAGCTTCCCGATTGCCTGACGCATTGCTTCATAAGTCGCCTGTAAAATATTAATTTCATCAATCCGGCCATTGGATGCCATACCAATTCCCACGCTAACAGCCTTTTCCATAATTTCTTCATATAAAAGCTCCCTCTTTTTTTCAGACAGCTTTTTAGAATCATTAATATACAAGATCCGGCAATCCTTTGGAAGCACAACGGCGCAGGCGGTTACCGGCCCTGCCAAAGGTCCTCTTCCTACCTCGTCAATGCCGCAGATATAGGCGGCGGCAGCGTATTTTTTTTCATATTCACACATCTGTTCCAGCCGTAAAAGCTCCGCTTCCTGCTTTTTACGCCGTTTTTCCTCTTGTTCTTCTTTTTTTGTCATCTTATTTAAAAAGTACCTTTCCTTTTATCTGCTTCCTTTGTACCAGGCCAATCTCTTCCTTTCGGCTGTCCGCGCTGTAATTCCGGTTATCTCCAAGAACGAAATATTCTCCTTCTTCCAGAACGGCTTCTTCCATATCCGTCTCTATTTCTTCTTTTCCATAATTTTCTAATAGTACCTGGCCGTTAATATAAATATTGCCATCTTTTATAGAAACCGTCTCTCCTGGCAGTCCAATCACCCGTTTTACATAAAGCCGGCTTCCATGCTCAAAGGCTATGACAGAAAAACGCTCCGCTCCATGAAACCAGAAGGGAATCGGTGAAATAAATACCCGTTCTCCATCTGCCAGGAAAGGCTCCATGGAAGTACCCTGAATTTCCTCATATTGAATGATATAATCATTTAAAAAGGAGGCGGCTCCATAAGTGAAAAAAAACAAAAAAACCAAAAATCCTGCTTTTTTCCCTATTTTTCTAATCTGTCGCCCAAGCTCCATAGACAACCCTGCTTTCTTATTATCTCTGAAGAAATCCGAAATCCTCTACTGGCCATATCCGCAATAAAGCTCTTCCGACAATCTCTTCTCTTTTTATCGGCCCTACATCCTCGCTGCGGCTGTCCGCGCTATTGTTCCGGTTATCCCCCAGAACAAAAAATTCATCTGCAGCAAGAGTAAGCTCTTCGCTGGCAAGTCCGGCTGAATCTTCCTCCATAGCTTCCTTACCATAATCCTCTTCTAAAGGTTCTCCATCGATATAAATCGTATTACCGGAAATCAAAACCGTTTCTCCCGGCAGCCCGATAATCCTTTTTATATAATAGGTGTCCCTATCATACCGATAGGAAAATATAACAATATCAAATCGTTTTAGCTCTCCTATTTGATGGGATACCTTATCAATAATCAGCTGATCCCCATCCCTTAGCGTATCCTCCATAGAATGGCCGTCCACCAGCGTGCTTTGGATAACAAAATGCCTTATCAAAACGGCCGCGGAAAGAATAATAACTACATATAAAAAGATGGATAAGAAATCTCTTTTTAGTATTGCTTTTCTCATAGCTCCTCACCTGGCGCTTCTAATGTAATCCTGCCCAGCCGTCCGGCCTTAAAATCATCCATCAATACAAGCGCCGCCTTGTCCAAATCCAGCGCGTTCCCTTTTTTTATACAGCCTCTTTTTTCTGCAATCTGCTGTAAAATTTCCGCCGGCTCCCCAGTCTCTTCTATTCCGTAGTATTCCTTCAAAACGTTATTGTAGGATTGCTCCATAAAACGAATAAATTCCAAGGAAAGCTCTGTTACATTCAAAATTTCCTCTTTAATAGAACCAATAAAAGCGAGCCGCAGCCCTACCGTTTGATCTTCAAACTTAGGCCATAAAATCCCCGGCGTATCCAAAAGCTCTACATTTTTATTCAGGCGAATCCACTGCTTCCCCTTTGTAACCCCCGGCCTGTTCCCTGTTTTTGTACAGGCTTTACCAGCAAAGCTATTAATAAAAGTAGATTTCCCTACATTAGGTATTCCCACAATCATAGCGCGTACCGGGCGGTTTAATATTCCCCGGCGCCGGTCTCTCTCTATTTTTTCCTTACAGGCTTCCATAATTACATTGTGTACCGCCTTTACGCCATTTCCTGAGCGGGAATTTACCAAAGCGGTAAAATACCCTTTCTTCTCATACCAGGCTTTCCAATTTTCTGTCTGCCTGGCGTCCGCCAGGTCGTATTTATTTAAAAGTATAATACGGGACTTATTTTTCGCCAGCTCGTCTATGTCAGGATTTTTACTGCTCTGGGGTACTCTGGCATCAACCAGCTCTATTACCACGTCGATCAGCTTAATATCCTCCTGCATCATGCGGCGGGCCTTTGTCATATGCCCCGGATACCACTGAAAATTCATATTCGCCTACTCCTCTCTTTTTTCACCCAGCAAATTTACAAAATTAAAAGGACTTATCCGTATCCAGGCCTTTCCTGCAATTTCTTTTCTGGTCACATTTCCAATATTTGCAAACCGGCTGTCCTCGCTATTATTCCGGTTATCTCCCAATACAAAATACTCGTCTTCATCCAAAGTAACCGCCTCTACGGCCAGCCCTTCATTTACAATACCGGGCATTTCAAACTTTTCCTCTAAAAGCTTATCGTCGATATAAACGCTTCCGTTTTGTATCTGTATCGTTTCCCCCGGCAGGCCAATCACCCGTTTTATATTGTAATAGCTATGTTCCTTTCCCTCCGGTTTAAATACAATAACGTCAAACCGCTTCGGGCCTGCAAACCGATAAGCCATTTTATTGATAATAATCTTGTTCTGGTCGCTGAGGGTAGGCTCCATAGATTCGCCGATCATCGTCGTCCTCTCCACGCCAAAAGCAATAATACAATAAGCCGCCGTAATTACCAGTATAATTTCTATAATAAAAAAAATAATTTCCCTTATTTTCTTTTTTTTGCTCTTTGGCTTTTCCCCTAAATAGCCATAATCCATAGGCTCCTCCTTGCATTGTCAAAAAAGGGACAACACATATTGTCTTGTCCCTTTTCCCCATGACTATTTAACTAATTCTTTTACCTTAGCAGCTTTTCCAACTCTATCGCGTAAGTAGTTCAATTTAGCCCTTCTGACTTTACCACGTCTGATAACCTCAACCTTTTCAACAATCGGAGAATGTAACGGCCATGTTTTTTCAACGCCGATTCCATTAGAAACTTTCCTTACTGTAAAGGTTTCCCTTACTCCGCCGTTCTGTCTCTTTAAAACAGTTCCCTCAAATACCTGAGTTCTTTCACGGTTTCCTTCTTTTACCTTTGCATAAACTCTTACCGTATCTCCAACACGGAATTCAGAAATCTCAGCTTTTAACTGGGCGTTTTCAATATTTTTAATAATATCGTTCATTTGTGTGAACCTCCTTCTTAATTTTGGCGTTCTTAATACTTCTCGTCCGTAGCAGAGGAACGCCTCATCTCACAACGTTTTTAGTCTATCATAGTCTTATTCGGATTGCAAGTATTTTTTTACAAGTTCTTCCTCCTTTTGGCTAAGAGAAGCCTTTTCTAAAAGCTCCGGCCGCCTTTGTAAGGTTCGTAAAACAGACTGCTCGCGTCTCCAGCCCTCAATATTTTTATGATGGCCTGATAAAAGCACCTCCGGTACTTCCTTCTCATGCCATACTGGCGGGCGGCTGTAATGAGGATGCTCTAAAAGATTTTCTGAGAAAGATTCCGTTTCTGCTGAAATTTCATTATTCAAAACTCCCGGAACCAGCCGGGAAACAGCATCCATCACAACCATAGCCGGAAGCTCTCCGCCTGTCAGCACATAATCCCCAATCGAAAGATAATCTGTCACAACCTCCTCCAGAACCCGTTCGTCAATCCCTTCGTAATGGCCGCACAGAAACACCAGGTTTTCTTCCTTTGACAGCTCCTCCGCCATATCCTGGGTAAATACCTTTGCCTGAGGCGTCATATAAATAACCCTGGCAGGCTTTTGAATTTCCTGCATGGCCGCCTGACAAGCACAAAATACCGGCTCCGCCTGCATTACCATGCCGGCTCCTCCGCCGTAAGGATAATCGTCTACCTTATTATGCTTATTACCTGAATAATCCCTGATATTTATCGTCTTTAACTGAATCTGCCCATGTTCCATAGCCCTTCCAGTAATGCTTGTGTGCATTCCCTCTTCAATCATCTCTGGAAATAGGGTCAATACATAGTAATTCATCCTTCTTTAGCTCTCCTCTTCCAAAAGGCCCGGCATCAAATGAACGGCCACCCTTTTATTTTCTGTATCAATCTCCTTTACACAGTCTGCAATCACAGGCAGCAAAATTTCCTTTCCGCTCGGCTGCTTCACCACATAAACATCATTAGCTCCAGTAGTTAAAACCTCAGATAAAATACCCAAAGCCTTTCCATCCTCTGTTTCTACCTGAGCTCCTAAAATATCATAAATAAAATATTCATTTTCCTCCAGAGGAACTGCATTTTCCCGCGTAACCAAAAGATCCTTTCCTTTATACCTTTCAATATCATTGATATTGTTGATTCCCTTAAATTTCACAATTACCATCTGTTTAAAAAAACGCACCCTCTCTATTTCCAGCTCCAGATATTCCTTCCCTGTGTCTAAAAACACCTGTTTCAAAGCTTTAAACCGCTGGTTATCATCTGTTGTTGGAAATACCTTAACCTCGCCGCCAATCCCATGGGTATTCGCTATCACGCCTACCCGCAAATAATCTTCCATGCCTTTCTCCATTCCTGCGCCGCCTTCTGAGCCTTAACGAGTTTGAGCCAAGCGGCGCGCAGGCGCAAATCTCGCGATTGAAAATTTTAATTTTCAATCTTTTTCCCTCATTTCCTTATCCTGCCTGCAGCAATCTGCTAATACAGAATTATCTGTGACTATTATAGCCGCTCCCTATTCTTTATTCAACATTTTTTTCTCTTGAGTTTCTGGTTTTTTAAACATCTCCTGCAGCTTTCCGTACAGATTTTAATTGTTTCTTACATTTATTAGACCGACCGCATACAATGATAGCGAAAACAAGTTTGAGAAGGGGACGAGATCCATAATGAATAAAATTTTACTGATAGATGATGATAAAGAGCTTTGTGCATTGATAAAAAAAAGCGTCTTGCAGGAAAATATAGAAACCGACTGCTGTTATTTGGGAAAAGATGGTCTTGTAAAACTAAAAGAAAATAAATATCAGCTTGTTATATTGGATATTATGCTGCCAGAGCTTGATGGATTTGCAATTTTAGAAAAAATCAGGGATAAACACAATTTACCGATTCTTATGCTTACCTCAAAAAACGACAGCGTTTCCAAAGTACGCGGACTGAGAGCCGGAGCGGACGACTATGTAACCAAGCCTTTTGAAATGGATGAATTGATAGCCCGTATTCTCTCCCTTATACGCCGCTATACCCGTTTTAGCCAATCAGAGGAACTGCCTGCAAGGGTTGAATTTGACGGCCTTAAAATTGACGCGGACAATCGCTGCGTTACCTCTGTAAACGGAGTATTTGAATTACCGCCAAAGGAATTTAACGTGCTTTTATTTTGCGCTAAGCATCAAGGGAAAATTTTAACAAAGCAGCAAATATACGAAGCCGTATGGAACGAGCCGTACGTATACGACGATAGTAACATCATGGCGATTATTAGCCGGATACGGAAAAAGATAGAAAAAAATCCTGGCAACCCGAAATACATTCAAACAATAAAAGGAATCGGTTACCGATTTAGCAAGGAGGTTTGATACTATGGAAATTTTCTGTTTTTTTTCCTTAGGGATTGGATTATTTTCGGTTATCTACTCCATAACTGCCATCCATAAAGTAAAAAAACAAATATCTGAAATGCTCGACGTACTTGCCGACGTTAAAAATGGAAATGGGAACCGGCGTATTCTGGCAAAAACACATGAAATCGCCGCTCCCCTTGCTTATGAAATCAATAGCATTATTCTATCCTATGAAAATAAGCTTTCTATTCTCCGCCAGGCGCAAGAAGCGAACAAGCATCTTATGACAAGTCTGTCCCATGACGTCAGAACTCCCCTTACTACTCTTATCGGTTATTTAGACGCCGTGCATAAAGGAATTGTCACAGGCAAAGAACGCGACGATTATATGGAAATTGCCCGCCGAAAATCCCACGACCTAAAGGATTACATTGATATGCTTTTTGACTGGTTTAAGCTAAATTCCAATGAATTTGTTATAAAAACAGATACGGTGGAAGCGGCAGAACTAACAAGAACATAACGATTCCTTCCATCGTATTTTTTCTTATTAGAATGCTTTTTGGAGGACTATTATTGTGCGCTACCCAGACTCCTTTTATTTACTTTACAATAAGAACGAAAGGTTTTGTTACGCCGCTGATTGCCATTGCGGCCCAAAGAAATTTCAATCTCTATCATTCTGGGTATGTGCATATTAGGAATTGCTGCGAGCTGGCTCAGGTTTAAGAAGGAAGAAGTTAAATAAATATATGCTATTTTTACCACATTTAATCTACAGAAAATGGAAGATTACAAAAATAAAATCTTTCAAAATCCTTGCCATCATAAGCGCTATAAATCATATGACAGCCGTCTTTCCCTTCTTCTCCTTCCATTTCCGGTTCCAGCCAGGTTTCCCAGGCATAGAAAAGAGAAAGCTCATTTGCCGACCTGCCCATTTTATCATAAATCTGCTCCTCTCCTGTTTTCAGGTTCAGCCGCCAGATTCCCGGCTTTTTAGTCTCATCTGCCAGATAAAAGACATAACCGTTTTTTACGCCGGGCGCTTTCTGGCTGCTGCGCAGATGGATTTGTCCGCGGATTTTGTAGTAGCTGTTTAACCGCCAGAATATGTTCCAGCCGTCCGGCTCATCATCCGTACAGATAATGATG
>CATKYY010000124.1 GCA_949841225.1 uncultured Acetivibrio sp. | reverse complement strand
CATAAGGAATACCTGCGTCTACAATCTGCTGGATAGCGGACTGAACGGTATCATCCATCGGCTGTACAACAACAGCAATATTCTTTTCACCGCTTGCTACAATATCCTCAATCTTGGTAATCTGCTCATTCGCATCTGCTGATGTAATTACCTCTGCCGTGTACTTTCCTTCCCCATTCAGCTCTTCCACTTTTTCTTTTGCAAAAGTTGCTACCGAACCAGTCCAGCCGTGGTCTTCAGAGGCTGTCAATACATAAATATGCGCGCTTCCTTCTGCCGCCGGCGCTTCGCTTTCTGTTCCTGCTGGCGCTGGGGTATTAGCTGTCTCAGAAGACTTCCCGCAACCAACCAGACCAAAAGCCATAACAGCCGTTAATAAAAATGCTAATACTTTTTTCATTTCCTTTTCCTCCTTATTTTTTATTTTTCATGCTTCTATATCTGAACAGCTTGTAACCAGATTCTCTAAATTACAAACTGGCCTATATAGCCTTTAGAAAAGCGGAGACTATCCAATATCTTCTCTTTACTGCCCTCAAAGGCCTTATCCTCTACCTCAATACAGGTATAGCCATCATAGCCGATGTCCGTTAATGCAGATATATATCTACCCCAGTCCACGTCTCCCAGTCCTGGCAGTTTCGGCGACATAAATTCTAGCGGATATGCCATAACCCCTACCTCTTGAAGCCGCTCTGGGTACATCTTAATGTCCTTACAATGAACATGGAAAATTTTATCTTTAAACTCATAGATTGGTTTAATATAATCAATCATCTGCCAGACAAAGTGAGATGGGTCATAATTAATCCCCAAATATTCACTCGGAAGAAGCTCAAACACCTTCCTCCATACAGCCGGAGTTGCCATCAGGTTCTGTCCTCCCGGCCATTGATCCTTTCCAAAAAGCATTGGGCAGTTTTCAATAGCAATCTTTACTTTCTTTTCTTCTGCATGGCTTAAAATATCCGGCCACACCTCTGCGGCCAGCTTCAAGTTCTCCTCTACTGTTTTTGTCTGGTCCCTTCCAATAAAGGTAGTCACCATATTAACTCCCAGGAGAGCGCTGGCATCAATTACCTTGTGAAGATGCTCTATATTGGCTCGGGCTTTTTTCTCATCCCTATCCAAAACATTAGGATAAAAAGCCAAGGCTGAAATTTCTATTTTTTTGTCTTTGCAATATTTTAAGATATATTCTGCCTTTTCTTTTGTAAGCCCCGCTACCTCTATATGACTTACTCCGGCGTATCTTCTTTCTGCTTTTTCTTTTGGCCAGCAAGCCACTTCTACGCACTGAAAGCCCATACTGCTGATAGTATCAATCATCTCTTCAAAGCTCCAGCCATCTAAAATTGCACTTATAATCCCTAATTTCATATCCTGTCCTCCTTTATTCTTATGGTAGCGCTAATACATTGACTTAGACGCTCAAAGTTTTACTTACAGAAACTGTCTGTTCCTCCTCACTTGAAGCAATACTCGCAAATACTGCTTTCATAGCTGCCAATACGTCTTCGCCATCAATTAACGGTTTTTTATTTTCCACTACAGACTCTATAAAAGCATCAATTACACCTGATTTTGTCTGGTTATCATTCGTCTGGATTCTGTCTATATCATAAAAAATCCTTTCTCCATTTTTCTTAATTACAACAATAGAATATTTTGGATCGTCATACAGCTTCATAATTCCTTCTGTTCCATACAAGACTGTCGTATTGTCTTCTTCGCCATAGTAGGTCCAGCTAGCTGTCATCGTTCCCATAACCCCATTTTCCATTTGATAAATACACAAAGCGTTGTCATCTACGCCAATTAAGTTTCCTTCGCTATCGCGTTTATCTAAAGCAGCAATTTTTGCTGTCGCCTTTTCTACCCGCGTATCCAGCAAATACTGTATTAAATCTGTCTTATGTACTCCCAGATCTGCCATCGCTCCCATAGCCGCCCGTTTCTTATCAAAAAACCAGCTGTTTTTTCCAGCATCAATGCTCCAGGTTTCCGGGCCGCCATGCCCGAAGGCAGTTTTAAAAGTAATTACCTTTCCTATTTCCCCTTTTTCCAATAATTCCTTTGCTTTTACATGAGCTTTTGCCAGCCTTTGGTTCTGACCTATCATCAAATTTTTATGATTATCCCTAGCCGCTCTTACCATTGCCTCGCAATCCTCTAAAGTAGTGGCCATTGGTTTTTCACACAGTACATGCTTGCCCGCCTCCAAAGCCCTGACTGTAATTTCCGCATGCATATGGTTTGCAACGCAAACGCTTACTGCATCCACAGCTTCATCTGCAAGAAGCTCTTCTACAGAAGTATAAGCCTTTCCACCATAAAGCTCTGCCAGCTCCCCAGCACGTTCTTTATTTAAATCATAAAATCCAATCAGCTTTGCATCCGGATTCTCTGCATATTCCGGTATGTGCCTTATCTGCGCAATCTTCCCACATCCAATAACTGCTACCTGTACCATTTATCTATCCCTTCCTTTTTCCTATCCTTTTCTTTCTTTTTCTGAAATAAACTATATACTTTTTCATATAATATTTCAATATATTTGACGTAATTAATATTTTTTCAGGTAGTATGTTATATATTTTTGTATATAATGTATATATTGCACAATGCATTTACTTCATTTCTGAAATATTTTCATTAAAATGAAATCTTTTTCTTTCATATTGTATTTTTATTTTCATTGCTATATAATATTTTCATATTATTTTAATTATAGAGAATTATGTGAGAAATCACTTCCAGAATGGAGAATTTTATGAACAAAAAGAAAGTTACCATTGCAGATATTTCCAAAGCAACTAATGTTTCGCCTGCTACCGTATCCAGGGTTCTAAATCATCCTGAATTAGTAAAAGAGGAAACCATTGCACTGGTAAAAAAAGCCATGTTAGATTTAGGCTGCAATACAAATAAAATCGCTGACAAAGTTAACCACGACCAAATGGTTATTGTATTAAACCTGCCTTCTGACCAAAACATCTTCTACCAGGATGTTTTACGGGGAGCCACAGTATCTGCAAAAGCGCACGGCTGCTACCTGCTGATTCAACAGTCGCCAATCGACCATGGCACGATTCACAGCTTTTGTAATCTTTTACACCGGGTTCGCGCCGCCGGCGTTATTTTACTGAATCAAATCCCCGCCGACCTGCTGGATCAGATTCAGGCGGTGGCTCCATTGGTGCAGTGCTGTGAATACAACAAAGATACCAGTTATCCTTATGTAAGCATTGACGATGTTTTTGCCGCCAAAAACGCTACGGAATATCTGCTGTCCTGCGGCCGGAATAAAATTTCCTTTGTCAACGGGCCAATTATTTACAAATACGCTGTTGACCGAAAGCAAGGCTTTTTAGAAGCAATCAAGGAAGCCGACGTCACCATACCCAAAAACTGGCTTGTGCAGCTTCCTGAAATAAATTACAAAATGGCTTATACCGCCGTATGCCGCATCCTGAATTCCGATACTGTCCCAAACGCTTTTTTTGCCGCCTCCGACATCCTGGCTATGGCAATCATTCGGGCTATAAAACGCTACCATTTTAAAGTCCCGAGGGACATTATGGTCGTTGGCTTCGACAACATAGAATTCTGCTCAATCACAGTACCATCTATCACTACCGTAAGCCAACCGCGTTTCCAAATGGGTTACTCCGCCTGCGAGATACTTATTGAAATGCTTCTTAATCCGGCTTCCGAAGTAAAATCCATCCTCCTAGATACAGAGCTGGTAATCCGGGAATCCACCTCCGCAAATTACCTACATACCCCCTAAGACAGCGGCCCAATACTAAGCCACCACAATCTGGCAAAGCTTCATCGCCTCCAACGCATTTGTATGGCTCTCTGGCGTTACCCCTGCGCAACAATTTTGGTCTACCTTAACTAAAAGCTCCGTATCCGCCGCCTTTACAAGCATGGCATTAGAAATTACACAAATATCCGTGCAAAGGCCAACCAATTCCACTTCGTCATAATTTCCCTTTGCCGCTTTCTCTGCCAAGGTCATGCTACCAAAGCCCGGTTTTTCAATAACGGCATTTCCAGCTTCATAAGAAACCAGCTCATCGACCAGCTCCCAGCCCTCTGTCCCTTTAATACAATGAACCACCGGCAAATTCTTTCCCTCCTGCGTACCCAAATAATCCGCCCCATGAGTATCCTTAGTAAAAACAACCTCCCGCCCCTCTTCCAAAGCCGACTCTACCTTTTTCACCACCCTTGGCACAATAGCCAGAGCCTCCTTCGTACCTAAAGAACCTGTTACAAAATCCTTCTGCATGTCTACTACTACCAATAATTTTTTCATCTTTTTCTCCATTCCTGCGCTGCCTTCTGCGCCTTAACGAGTTTGAGCCAAGCAGCGCGCAGGCGCAAATCTCGCGATTGAAAATTTTAATTTTCAATCTTTACCTCATTTAGCTTTTCCCACCATACATTCCCTTCCATATATCCGAATGTCTCTTTATCACAAAAGCTCTTCTTCAGATCCTCTCTTACCTTTTCATAAAATTCCTCTGAAATATCTTTAAATTTCAGATGCTCAAACAATCTAGAGCTACGGAAGTCAGCTATCGTTTCCACGCTTTCCAAAAGCTCCCTCATAACCCTTTCTGTTCCCTGTACATCTCCCTTTGCAGTCTCCAGCTCACACCCGGAGCCCATTTCATTAAATTTCCCCATATCAAACAGCCTTTCTAATTGCTTCATTTTATCAGCCAGAAAAGCCGCCTTTTCCATATCTTCGTCCTCTAAAACCATAACGAAAATATGATTAAAAACCATATTCAGTATGTTATGTCCTGTAAACAAAAGCTCCTCATAGGCTTTATACGCCTCATCCCTCCGGTTCGTCTTACTGTATATCCACGCCTGTTTCCGCTTTTTCTCAGGATTCTGGTCAGAATAATACGCCAAATATTTTTCAGCCCTTTCATAATCCTCTCTTCGCATATACCAGGTAAAAAGCCCGTCTGCCGCAGACATTCTGAGGGCTTCCTCCTCGTCGTCCAAAAGCCTTTCATAGCAACGGGTAATATATTCCTCTTCTTCCTCAGAAGCCGGCAGTCCTTTTGTAAGCCGCCATGCATTTAATATTACAGTAAAGCTATAGATTAAATTTCCACTGTTCGGCTGCTTTTCCATCTGCGTCTTAGCCCACAAAAAAGCCTTTCTATAATCCTCCTCCAGTCTTTTATTTAGCTCCTCAATCAGGTTCTGCACCTCCTGACTGGTTAGCTTTTCCTGATAACAAAGCAAAATATCCAGAGATATGCCAAGAAGTCTGGCAATCGGAGCTAACAGCATAATGTCTGGATATGCGGCATTGTTTTCCCATTTATTCACAGCCGAAGCTGTTACGCCAAGCAGCCTCGCCATTTTTTCCTGCGTCATATCCTTTTCCTTCCTGTACTTTCTAATCTCCTCTCCAATTTCCATAGCCTCATCTCCATTCATCGAAAATTAACATACGCCCGCCTGCCGAACTTTTGCTGTTATTATCATAACAAAATCTCCGACGCCATACAACAGAGCTGTATTCACTTTTTATTCAAAAAACATGAGCATTTGTTAAAACACAAAAAGCAACCGCCATAAACCCATATGCTAATATATAAATACAGGCGCAAAAGACGGGCTGCTTTATTATTTGATTCGTTATGTTATAAAGAGGAGGAGCTATTCAACATGAGAGAAAACCACAAAAAATATACCCAGGAATTTAGGCAACAGATTGTAGACTTATATAATACCGGAAATTATTCCTTTTCCCAGCTATTAGAAGACTATGGCATAACCAAGCCAACCCTGTCTCAATGGATAAACGATTTATCGCCAATACAAGTTTCTGGAACAGAAATTATCACTTTACAGGAATATAAATCCCTTCAAAAGAAAATATATGAGCTGGAACTGGAAAATGAAATCTTAAGAAAAGCCGCGGCGCTGTACTCCGGCCAATAATAGGGGATTAGGGGGAAAACTGTCTATATTACAATAACGGCCTGCCTTCTGCGCCTGATTTTCCCACTTTTCCAGCCTGCTCTGCTTATCCGAATTAAAGCCTATTATTACTTCCATTAGAATACAAATCCATTTAACCTAAACAAAAGAGGGACTGCTCCCACCGTCCCTCTTATTCTATTTCATCTACTGACAAAATTAAAATATCCTCCATTTTTACCTTAAAAACAATAGATAGAATAACCAGATTATCTACAGACGGCAAAGCCGTGCCATGCTGCCACTTATAAATAGCCTGCGGCGTCTCAAATCCAAATATAATCTGCAGCTCCTTTACAGATAAATTCTTCTGCTTCCTTAATTTTAAAATATTCTGCCCTGTCTTTACCATATCAATCATTGGAAAATCCGACATGGCCGTCCTCTCCTTTCTATACCAGCCCTCCAGCTAGTTAAGAAAGCCAGCCTCAGGCCTTAAAATTATAAATTGGTTTCATAATATCAATAATATCTACAGATTCACGAATCACACCAATAATGTCCTCTAATGATTTATATGCAAAAGGAGCCTCGTCCAGAGTTCTTTCATTTACTGACGTAGTATAAATCCCTTTCATTGCTTCCTGGTATGCTTCCATACTCAGCGTTTCTCTTGCCTTTGTTCTTGACATCAGCCTTCCCGCGCCATGGGGAGCCGAATAATTCCACTCTGCGTTTCCCCTGCCAGACGCCAATATGCTCCCGTCCCTCATATTAATCGGAATCAGCACTCTTTCCCCCGCATGGGCCGCAATAGCGCCCTTTCTCAGTATCATCTCGTTAACATCTATATAATTATGGATGGTATGGAAACGGTCCGTCCCAGTAAGACCAGTACGAGTAAGCAATATTTCCGCCAATAATTCCCGGTTACGCACAGCAAATCTCTGCCATAGATCCACATCATGCAGATAGTCTTCAAAATAACTTCCATAGACATAGCAAAGCTCCTCTGGAACAGTCAGGGGTTTATCCTTCCAATGCAGCTCTAAAAGCGCCTTCTGTATTTCTTTTCTTCGCCCTGCCGCCTTGTATTACGCAATCAAAGCATCCTTTTTCTTGAAATACTCTTCTTTTCCCTGATTTAATTCCACCGCCAGCTTCTGATAAATCTCCGCTACCTGTTTTCCCAGGTTTCTGCTCCCTGTATGGATTACAAGATA
>CATKYY010000123.1 GCA_949841225.1 uncultured Acetivibrio sp. | reverse complement strand
CTCATAGTTAATATCATCCCTGTGCTCCTTCAATTCTTCAATCTGCTCCTCTGTAATCGGCAGTCCCAGCTCTTTTTCCGTCTCCGCCAGAGCAATCCAGAGCCGCCTCCAGGTGCGGAACTTCATATCTGGTGAAAAAATATACTGCATTTCCCTGCTGGCATAACGCTCAGACAGCGGACTTATATACTTATCATGATCCATCCCTTTTTCCTCCCTTTTTCTACTCCTCTATATCGCCGCGAATGTCTCCTTCTGGAGGCTCTACCGGGTACTTTCCTGAAAAGCAGGCATCGCAGTAGTTCTGGTCGCCTCCTGTCAGCTCGCGGAGACGTTTGCCGTCCAGAAATCCCAGGGAATCCGCCCCCAGCATCTTACAAATTTCCTCTGTTGTATATTTACAAGCAAGAAGCTGGTCCCGGGAAGGAATATCTGTTCCAAAATAACAAGGATATAAAAACGGCGGCGAGCTTACCCTTACATGAACCTCTTTTGCCCCGGCTCCCTTTAGCATACGCACAATATTTTCACAGGTAGTTCCTCTTACAATAGAATCATCTACCATAACTACCCGTTTTCCTTTTACGGCTTCCTTTAATACATTTAATTTTATCTTAACCGCCGACTCCCGAAGGGACTGCTTCGGTTTAATAAAGGTACGCCCGACATAGCTGTTTTTTACAAAAGCCGTCCCGTAAGGAATACCCGACTCCTCTGCAAAGCCCATAGCCGCCACATTTCCCGAATCCGGCACGCCTACAACCAAATCCGCTTCCGCCGGATGCATCTGCGCCAGTATCCTTCCGGCCATAATCCGGGAATTGTATACGCTAACGCCGTCCACATAACTGTCCGGCCTTGCAAAATAAATATATTCAAAAATACATTTTGCCGACTTTTCCCGGCACATACTTGTATCCGAGTGAAGACCTGTTTTATCAATCGTCACAACCTCGCCTGGAAGGACGTCCCGGACAAACTCCGCCTCCACCGTATCCAAAGCGCAGGACTCTGATGCCAGAAAATAACAATTATCCCTTTTTCCAATGCAAAGAGGCCGGAAGCCAAAAGGATCTCTTACTCCAATCAGCTTTCTTGGGCTCATAATAACCAGGGAATAAGCCCCTTTCAAACGCTTCATGGCATTTTGTACCGCAGTTTCTACATCGCCCGTCTTTAAACGCTCCCTGGCAATCAGATAGGCAATGACTTCCGTATCTGCCGTTGTCTGGAAAATAGCCCCTGTATAAGACAGCTCCTCCCGAAGCTCCAGGGCGTTTACAAGATTTCCATTGTGAGCCAGTCCCAAGGTTCCCTTAACATAATTAAGTACTAACGGCTGAATATTTTCAGAGCTGCTGGCCCCCGCTGTAGAATACCGCACATGTCCAACTCCGATATTTCCTAAAAGGCTCTCCAGATTATTTTCATTAAAGGCTTCATTTACCAATCCCATCCCTTTGCAGGATAAAACCTTGCCCTTTGGCCCTTTGGTATCGCTTACAGCAATACCGCAGCTTTCCTGTCCCCGGTGCTGCAAAGCGAACAAACCATAATAAATAGAAGACGCTACATCCTGGCAGTCCAGGTCGTATGCTCCAAAAACACCGCACTCTTCATGTAATTCTCCAACTGTCATTTCATTGATATTTTTTTCCACTATTTAACCCTCCCGAAAACAACAGTGTCCAAAGCTTTCTTCCAAAGCCCTTGGACACTATTTCTATGCTGCCTTTATTTCACAAGCCCGATTCGTTTCGATACCTCGACATAGGCATCCTCTACGCCGCCCAAGTCTCTCCGAAAACGATCCTTATCCAGCTTTTCACGGGTTTTTATATCCCAGAAACGGCAGGTATCCGGCGAAATCTCGTCTGCCAGTATAATCTGCCCTTTATAACGCCCGAACTCAACCTTAAAATCAATCAGCTCGATGCCGCATTCTGCAAAAAAGCCCTTCAGAAAATCGTTTACTTTAAATGTCAATTCTGTAATCCGGTCGATTTCCTCCCGCGTAGCCGCTCCAATGGCTATTGCATAATAATCGTTGATCATCGGATCTCCCAGCTCATCATTTTTATAGCTAAACTCCAGGGTAGGCGCCAAAAGCTTCGTTCCTTCCTCAATCCCCAGCTTTTTAGAAAAACTTCCTGCCGCCGTATTTCTTATGATTACCTCTAAAGGTACAATCTCTACCTTTTTAACCGCAGTTTCCCTATCGCTAAGCTCCTCTACAAAATGCGTCGGAACCCCTTCCTTCTCCAGCTTCTGGAATAAATAGTTGGTCATGCGGTTATTAATAACTCCCTTTCCTGCAATCGTCCCCTTCTTCTCTCCATTAAATGCCGTAGCATCATCTTTATAGTCTACAATCAGGACGTCCTCTACATCGGTTTTATATACCTTTTTAGCTTTTCCTTCATAAAGCAACTCTAATTTTTCCACAGTCCTACCTATCCCTTCTGTTTTATTTGCACTTTTTCGATGATTTTTACACTTTTCATTATAACGAAGGTTCCCGGTTTGGCAATAGGTTTACTTATTAATTTTTCTAATTCTATTCATAACTTAACTAACGGCTAAGGCTGAATCAAATCTGTATCCGTCCCAATAACGCCCCTTTTTACTTTGGTCCGAATCACCCGCAGTACGCTTTCATCAATCTGGCTTTCACTAATGTCTCCAGAGTGGACGGCTTCCAGCACCGCATTGTACGCCTCGTCTAAATCCACTGGCATCAAAACCACATCCATACCGGCCCGGATAGCGTTAACCGCCGCCTCTCCCGGCGTATAAACGTCTGTAATCGCCCCCATATCCATGGCGTCTGTAACGGCAATTCCATCAAATCCCATTTCGCTCCTTAAAATCTGCTCTATAATTAAAGAGGACATACAGGCCGGTTCCACGGTCCCCGTCACGCGGCTGACAGAAAGGTGCGTCACCATAACGCAGTCGGCCCCTGCCTTAATCCCTGCGCTAAAAGGATGAAATTCTACGCTTCTTAACCGGTTCAAATCGCTTTCTACATTGACCGGCCCCTGGTGGGAATCCTCCTCGGCGTCTCCATGTCCCGGAAAATGCTTTAGCGTCGCGCTGATATTCTGATCCTGAAGCCCTTTTACCATTTGCTTTGTAAAAACCGCCACCAGCTTTGGGTCGTCTCCAAAGGAACGGTCTCCGATTTCTGTATTAAAACTGTTCGTCTTTACATCGGCAACCGGAGCAAAATTAAGATTAAAGCCCAGCTCCTTTATTTCCGTCCCTATAGTCGCCCCCATATCATAAACGTAGTCCTCGTCTTCCGCTTCGCCGATAGCTTCCATCGTAGGAAACCGGGTTGTCTGCATATTGGGATTGTTAGCAATCCTGGCTACGCTTCCCCCTTCTTCATCTACAGAGATAAACAAAGGAATACCCGTATTTTCCTGTAAATCCAATATCAGCTTTTTCGTCTGATCCCGGTTCTCTATATTTCGGGAAAAGAAAATTACTCCTCCCGGTTTATAGCGGTTCAGGCTCTTGGCCATTTCCTCTGTAAACTGCTGATGCTCATAGTAATTTCCCTGGCTTCCATCCAAAAGCTCCAGATTTACAATAAAAAGCTGCCCCACCTTTTCCCGCAGGGTCATGCCGTCTAAAATATCTTTCGCCATACCGTCGATAACCACCTCTGTAAGCTCCCCAGAAGGCGTTTCCACTACAAGATCTGCTTCCGTGCTTTGAACTGGTTTCTTCTGACAGCCGCTTAAAACGATACAAACCGCCAAAGCAGCTCCCAGCGTTCTCCATACTCTTCCCATAGCTTCTTTAAGCTCCTTTTATACAGGCTATACAATCTTTCTCAGCCATTTTTTCTGCCGGTAGCGGATAAAGCCCAATACCAGCTTGTATACTTCTTCTGCCATTACCATAGCATAAACAAAATAAATTGGCAACTGTAAAACCATTCCTCCTAAAAAAGCCAGCGGTATGCCAATCAACCATACGCCCGTAGTATCCAGGAATAACGCCGCCTTGGTATCCCCGCCGCTCCTTAAAATTCCCACAATATTCACAAAATTGAAATTTTTAGCAGGAATATACAAAATAAACGCGGTAAAACAAGCCCTGACAAAACCGGCCACTTCCTCCGATACTGAAAACATACCAATCAAAAACTCTTTGGAACCGGCGCAAACCGCCATAGCCGCAAGAGAAACCATAAATTGCAGCAAAATAAAATTCTTTGCATACTCCTCCGCCTTTTTTAAATCTCCAGAACCTAAAATATTTCCTAAAATCACAGCGGTCGCCGCGCTTAATCCTTGGAATACCACCTGATAGACCTGCTCTACCGACTGGCAGATCGTTATTGCTGCGGTGGGTCCATCCCCCATCCTTCCATATACAAGAGAATAGATGGTAACGCCCAGCCCCCACATAAATTCATTGGCGATTACCGGAGCTGCAGTTGCAAAAAACAACCCTACAAAAGGGCGGGACAGAGAAAACATTTCTTTAAATCTGGCGGCAGCCGGACTTTTTTTCAAATAGATTACGCACAAAAGACTAACGGATTCTATCACACGGGCAAGCAGGGTTGCCAAAGCCGCTCCGGTCACTCCAAGTCTTGGCATACCAAATTTACCAAAAATCAGGCTGTAGTTTAAAATTACATTTACAAAAATAGAAACCATACTGATAACTACCGGAGCCATAACCTGATTTGCCGCCCGCAGAATGGAAATATAGCCCTGGGTAATCGCCGTAAACGGATAGCTTAAGCATACCACCATTAAATATGCTGAACCAATGGCTATAGCCTCGCTGCTTGGCGTAAAAATCCGCATCACCGAGCCTGGAATAAAAATTGCGGGAATAATAAACAGCGCAGAAGCCCCTACCCCTAAAAGAAGGGCCATTCCCAGTACTCTTCTCAAATTCGGGATGTCGTCCTCTCCATAATATTGAGCCGCTAAAATCCCGGACCCGCTGCAAATACCAAATACCAGCAGAGAAAAAACAAAGAATACCTTATTTGCCAGCCCAACGGCAGCTATAGTGCTTTCTCCCAGCTGTCCAATCATTAAGGTATCCACCATATTTAATACGTTATTTAACAATGCCTGCACCGTAATCGGCAAAGCTATCGAAATTGTTTTCCGCATAAAGGCCTTGTTAGAAAACATGGCCTTTGTACGTTCCCAAATATTCACTTTTCTTCACTCCTCTTCTCTTCAATATATTCAAATACTTCCGTTCTCAAAGCCTCCCATTTATCCTGGTTCTTTACATAATACCTTGGGCATTCCTTTCCGGTAACATCATAGTGCCGGATAATATCCTCCTGCTTCAGATTATATTCTCCGCACAGCCACGCCAAAAGACGAATCAGAGAACGGTAGGTATTCTTCGTAAACTTACCTGTCTCATCCTTATGGCAGCACTCGATAGAAACCGTATCTGCATTCCGTTTATTGGATGCATAAGCAATTTCCTCTAAAGGAATACATTGAATAATCGTCCCGTCCAGACCAATAATAAAATGACTGCTTACCTTGGTCTGACGACTATCCTTTAATCCCTCGAAATAATTGCGGTTAGCCTCGGCGTCTGTCCCCGGATTCGCCGTATAGTGAACCACTATGCCTTTTATCTCCAAAAGCTCCTCCCCAGGCCTGGAATATTCATTGGGAGTTAAAAACATCTCTGTAATCTCCGGGGCATCCACCAGATAAGTTTTTTGCAGCAGAGGAGACACTCCCGGGTCATTTCCTCCTAATAGCCTCCCCAATACAAAGCAAATGAAACTAAGCACCGTTATCCCTGCAAGGATAACAGTGCCCAGTATGGTAATCTGCCTCATTCGCTTTTTCCGAAGCCATTGCTTCTTTGTCAGTCGTTTTTTCATGTCAGAACCATCTCTTACTCATCTACGCTATAATTCGGCGCTTCTTTTGTAATGTGTATATCATGAGGATGGCTTTCCTTTAAGGAAGCCGCTGAAATTTTTACAAATCTTCCATTCTGCTTCAGATCCTCTACCGTCCTCGTTCCGCAATAACCCATACCTGATCTCAGGCCGCCCATAAGCTGAAATACTGTGTCCTCTACAGTACCCTTATAAGCTACGCGCCCTTCTACGCCCTCTGGTACCAGCTTCTTGGCATCCGCCTGGAAATAACGGTCTTTACTTCCGTTTTCCATAGCGGCAATAGAACCCATGCCCCGATATACCTTATATTTTCTGCCCTGGAACAATTCAAAGGTTCCCGGGCTTTCGTCGCAGCCTGCAAAAATGCTGCCCATCATACAAACATTCGCTCCTGCCGCAATCGCCTTTGTCATATCTCCCGAATACTTAATGCCTCCGTCCGCAATAATCGGAATACCATATTCCTTTGCCACTTCATAGCAATCCATCACCGCCGTAACCTGCGGAACGCCAATTCCTGCCACAACGCGGGTCGTACAAATAGAACCAGGTCCAATACCTACCTTAACGGCATCCGCTCCCGCTTCAATCAAATCCCTTGCCGCTTCTCCCGTCGCTACATTTCCGGCAATTACAGGTAAATCCGGGTAGTTTTCCTTAATCAGCTTCACGCAACGAATTACATTTGCAGAATGGCCATGGGCAGAATCCAGAACAACTACGTCCACCTTTACCTTTACCAGAGCTTCTACGCGCTCCAGTACATTTGCAGTAATGCCAATCGCCGCCCCGCACAAAAGACGCCCCTGCTCATCCTTTGCAGAAAGAGGGTATTTAATCTGTTTTTCTATATCCTTAATAGTAATAAGTCCTTTTAAATTACCTTCGTAAAAATCAATTTCAGCTGTGATATTATATTGTAAAGGAACATAATAACGTTTTTTGATAATAGGAGGAGCATCACATTTTTTTTGTAATGATTGATATTGTTGTTGCGTGATAGGAAGCTCAAATTCTTCACGAGCTAAATGCCCTTTTCCTTTTACTGTTAAAAAATAGTCGTTGTTGCTTTGACGAATTCGTATAGTGGGAGAAAAAGAAATATAATACTGTGAAATCATAACATAATAATATGGTTCTAATGAAAAAGGAATTTCTTTTGTTAAAAATTTTCTTTCTATTTCCATAATAATACCTCCTTGTATTGTTTTAATGCTATTATAGCATTGCTTTATGTAGTTGCAAAGTATAATACTTCTGTGATATAATCAAAAAAAGATAAAAGACAA
>CATKYY010000122.1 GCA_949841225.1 uncultured Acetivibrio sp. | reverse complement strand
GAAAGAATACCTTCTTCGAGCTTCGACCAAATTACCCTATGTCCAATCTTCTGGTATATATCTGCCAACCTATAAAAATCCATACTGATATTATGATAAATAATTTCATCATACAGAGGAATATTTTGAACCTTCACTGATCTAAAATTAATAGAAATCTGTTGCTTAAGCTTTTCTATCTTACTTCGGCCATAAGTTGCATTTTTTGTCCTGATGTATGTTACCTTTGTAAAAATCTTCTTTTCTTCCAGTCTTTTGGCAACCTCTTCCGCCCTGACAGAATGATCTGACAGCCACAAATCTACTTGATTATTCGCAAAAAGAGTCCGCTTCATTTGTATTGCTAAAATTAATTGGTAGTATGTATTGCATATTATCAATACATACCTGTTATGCTTCTTTTTAGTCATACTCGTGCTCCCAACAACTACTAATTATTTTCTATCTCAATTTTTATATACTACTGGTACTCTAACTCCACTTTCCTGCAACGCCTCCCGTAACACTACAAAAAAGTCTTTAATATCCTGCTCGTCAATCGCCCCAAGGGCGCAAAGACGGAACGTATCTGTTTTAGAAATCTTGCCAGGATAAATGGTAAAGCCCCGTCTATAACAGTAGTCGTGTATTCTTTTAAAGTCCCAATTTACATCGTCAGGATATAAAACGGAAACTACCAGCCCGCTTTGCCATTCTCTTTTAATTACATCTTTAAATCCAAGCTCGTCAAGTCCCTTGTGAATCGCCTGAAATACTCTTGTATGCCTTGCCCACTTCGCCTCTTCTCCTTCTGCAAAATATTCCTCCAAGGCCTGTCCGGCAGCGTAAATCGTCTGTACTGGCGGAGTAAAATGCATTTCCCCTGTTTTCTCGAAAAAGTCGTACTGGAGGTATAAATTGCAATAATAAGAACGCTTGGGATACCCCGCTGATTTCCTTATTATTTCCTTATTGCCAACAACAAAAGAAAGCCCCGTCATGGCCATAAGCCCTTTCTGTGCCGAGGCCATACAAAAGTCTATATTATCCTGTTCTATGCGGATAGGGCGCATCGCATAGGTAGAAGTTGTGTCCACCGTGAATACTGCTCCATATTTATGCGCAAGGGCGCCTATTTCTCTTATAGGGTTCAAAATACCCGTACCTGTCTCATTATGCGTTGTATGGACAAGAGCTATCTCTGGATTTTCTTTCAAAACCTTATCCACCCTATCCAAATCTGGCAGCTCATCCACTGGAAAACTCAAATCAATAAATGGCAAACCATAAGATTCGCAGATTTCCACCGCTCTTGTACTATAAGCGCCATTATTAATAACAAGAACCTTTTTCCCTTCTGGTAAAAGCGAATTAAGGCATACGTCTATATTCATCGTACCTGAACCGCAAAAAAGCACGGCAGTATACTTATCTAAATTACCATGTACAATACGCACCAAATCTTCCCGCATTCTTTTCATCATAGATACAAATTCTTGTTCGCGCGGACAAATATCAGGTACCATCTGCGCCATCTTAACTGTATCTGTCGTTGTGGCAGGCCCAGGATTTAATAAAACGTTTCTTTTTATCTCAAAATTTCCTTTCACCTCAAATGCTCCCTTCCTAAATACCGGTTTATTTTTTACCGCGCCATATAAGCAGAATCCATTTCCTGCAATTCCTGGAATGTGTCAATCTCAGTAATATCTGTTCCGCTGCACTCTCTTACCGCCACTTGGTAATGCTCTCTGCAATATACCAATGGGACCTGCTCCCAATAGCTTTTCCCGCCGTCGTCCTTCCTATAGACCGCCGGAATATCCTCTGCCAGCCTACAGCCGTCTGCTTCGTTCCAATAAGAAATACCAACCATTTGCCAGCAGTCTTTCCCGCCAACTTTTTCTTTCACAATCACCCCATCTTCTACGTCAAAGCACCAGTCGTCTGTCTCTTCCTTTCTGATGGCAAGAAAATTAGAGGTATAATGATACGGCTTGATAATCGCAGGATTTTGTACAAGCAAATCGGATTCCAGCACATAAGCGTTCTGAAGCAAGTATCTGGCGCACGCAGCAGAGGCAATATTATTCGCTTTATCATAAACCGGATTTTCTAAAAACTGTATCATCGGATATTTATAGCGCAGCTGGTCAAATTGCTCCGAAAGATACCCCCGTACAATATATATTTCACGAATCCCCGCCTCCAGGCAGGAGTCAATCAACCCGTCAATCAATCTCCTTCCATGAACGCGCACAAGCGGTTTCGGGGTATTCAGCGTAATTGGCATAAGCCTTGATCCAAAACCAGCCGCAAGAAAAACTGCGCGCTTCGCTCTGTATGGCTCCAATGCAGTAAATCCTGCATTGGTAATTTTGCCTTTCGTTACCAGCCCAAGCCCTGTAAGTTCTTCCGTCACGCCGCGAATTACGTCTTCTGAGTACAATAATTTCCCAAATTTAGACTGCAACGGTTTCCTTTCTTTCATTGCCAGCGCTTCAAGAACATCAAATTGTTTCTTTTCCAGCTTTTGGGCCTTCTCCTCCTTGTTTGGCTGTCCCCTGCCGCATTCCAAATCTAACATAATTTACCTCGCTTCTGCACTGCTTTTTGTGCATATCAAGTTTGTGGTTGCTCTTCACTCCATTCCTCTACATCCTTCTGAGCCAATCCATAAAATCCATTTTATTTTCTAACGGCGTTGTTCTTGGCCTGCCAAGATTTTTTCTTGAGCCAAGCGCGCACTTCACCTCAAGAAAGGACGGCCCTTTTTGCTCCCTTGCCGCTTCCAGCTCCAGATCAAGATCTTCCAAAGTTTCTACCCAGGTTGCAAAAGAATATCCGCAGGCTTTTGCTATTGCAACAAGATCTATATTCCCCGCTACAGTTGGCATACCGCCCACCGTCTCATGGGCAGTATTATTCAGGACTATATGAATAAAATTTTCTGGCCTGCATGCTCCAATCACAGCCATTGCCCCCATATGCATAAGCAACGCCCCATCGCCGTCAATGCACCATACCTTCCTTCCCGGCTTTTGAACCGCAATCCCAAGAGCAATCGACGAAGCATGTCCCATAGAGCCAACCGTCAAAAAATCATATTTATGCTCCTGCCCATTTGCCTCGCGTATCTCATACAGCTCCCTGCTTGCCTTCCCCGTTGTTGAGACAATCATATCCTCTCCCGAGCAAGCTGCAATATGGCGTATAGCCTCTTCTCTGTTCAAAACGTAGGAATTTTTATACACGATCTCTCCAGAATAAGAAAGCGCACCTTTACGGATTACAAAAGCCACATTGCGCCCTTCTTCTAAAAATCTCTCAAATTGTTCCATTGTCCTTGCCAGCTCTTCTATAGAAGTATCTGCATCTACCACAAATGCAGAAATCTCCATATCCTCAAGCAGCTTCAACGTAATTTCCCCCTGATACGCATGCTGCGGCTCATCATGGGTACCTGGCTCTCCCCTCCAGCCAATCACAAAGATCACCGGTATTGCATAAACCCTTCGGTTCAATAAAGATGCCGCCGGATTTATAATATTCCCTTCTCCACTATTTTGCAGATAAACAACCGGTACTTTTCCGGTAGCCATCTGATACCCTGCCGCTAACGCCGCGCAGTTTCCCTCATTGGCGGCAACTACATGATGCTTTGGGTCAATCCCATACCGTTTCATCAAACAATTACAAAATGCCTGTAGCTGGGAATCTGGAACCCCGGTATAAAACTCCGCTCCTATCGTTTTTATAAACTCCTCTGCCTGCATTGCTCCTCCTACCCTATTTATAATTCATCAATCAAAGTAATAATATCTCCAAATGGCATAAGCCTGGAATC
This sequence comes from uncultured Acetivibrio sp., assembly GCA_949841225.1. GTDB lineage: Bacteria > Bacillota > Clostridia > Lachnospirales > Lachnospiraceae > Velocimicrobium. The sequence continues at coordinate 3,391 of CATKYY010000122.1, read as the reverse complement.
TGCTTCCAATGCCCGGTGGTTTTTTAAAATTTCCTCCGCCGTGGATTTCATAGCAGGAAACGCGCTCCTCGTTAGCTGGTTTGCATAAATTACAATATTTACTCCATGAGCCGCCAGCTCCTCCTCTGTCACATTATTAAAAGAAGTTGGAACAACCACAAGAGGCGTGTGTTTATCAAACTCACGAAATCGATCGCAAAACTCAAAAATTTCCCCTGCTTCTTTCTTTCGGCTGTGAATCATAATGCCGTCCGCCCCGGCGTTTACATATGCCGCCGCTCGAAAAAGCGCATCTTCCATACCCTGCTCCAAAATAAGACTCTCAATTCTTGCAATAATCATAAAGTCCTCTGTAAGCTGTATCTTTTTCCCGGCAGAAATTTTCGCGCAAAAATTCTCTACCGAATCTTGTAGCTGCAAAACCTCCGTACCAAACAGAGAATTTTTCTTCAATCCGGTCTTATCCTCAATAATGACCGCCGAAACCCCCAGCCTTTCCAAGGTTCTCACATTATATACAAAATGCTCTGTAAGCCCTCCGGTATCCCCGTCCAGTATGATTGGCTTTGTTGTAACCTCCATAATATCATCAATCGTCCTAAGCCTTGACGACATATCTACCAGCTCAATGTCTGGTTTTCCCTTTGCTGTCGAGTCGCAGAGCGAGCTGACCCACATCGCATCAAACTGATCAAACCTGCCGTCATGCTCCACAACTGTCTTTTCCGCAATTAGCCCTGTCAATCCATTATGGGCTTCTATCGTCTTAACTACCGGGCACATGCCAATCAGCTGCCGCAACCGTTTTCTACGGTATTCTGGCATCGCAAGCCTCTCTCTTAACTGCTGGTCCATCTTTTTTACCTGCTCGTTGTATGTATAAGGCACTTCTACCAGTTTTCCACCGTAGCCCTCAAGTAAGAAAAGAACATTCTGCCGGATTGCCAGCTCCGGCCCATTTTTCCAATTATCGCCATGGACAACATAATCCGGCTTTAAAGCGGCAATCACTTTGTCATACATAATATTGTCCTGGATAACTACCTCGTCAACTCCGTCCTGACTTTGGTAAAGCTCAATACGTTCCTCCAGCGGAATCGTCGGGAACTTATTATAACGAATCAATGCCTCGTCCGTCATAGCCCCAATAATAACACGGCCAAGCTTCCTTGCATGTGCAATAATATTCCTATGCCCTTCATGGATAATGTCAGTGCAAAAACATGCATACGACGTCTTCATTTAAAATCCTCCTGCCTCTGCAACTCTTATACTTTCCTCTCATCTGAAAAATCATAAATATTGGGGAGATATTTACGAAAATCTTTATCTATATCCCAAATTACAGCATGCTGCGCCCTTTTTATCTCTGAAGGTTCAGGTAATGTCATATAATCCCCATATACCCATCTAAGATAAGCTTCTGTCCTGGCAGGCACAAATAAATCTACACCAGCAAAAGCTGCCTTATGAACTGGAAATATCATGCCAAACTCATAAAATGATCTTTTATATTGCCTTAAATCCATATCAAAAACCATTTTCGATCTTTTTTTTGCATATTGATACAAGATTTTTAAAGCGTATTTCCTTAAAAAATTATATGGAAATAACCTCAGAAACGCTAAAACTGGCGTCAGCAATTTCTTTCTCTGGTATCTTCTATTACTCAATCCCTTCAATACTAAATACTGGTTTGCCCAATTCATGAAATGTTTTTTCCACCAGCTATTTGGCGCATAATGCAAAATAAAAATATCCACATAAATTCCCTGATGCATATCATAGTCTTTATACAGCGGTTCTATAAATGTGGTGCCATTCATTCTTAGTTTTGCCATGGATACCATTCCATCAACGGCATTCATCTCCTGCAAATAGAATTTCTCCCTGTCCCCCGCCTTCAAAAACAATTTCCTAAATCGCTTATATTCCTCTGCCGTCATATAAATATCAGCATCATCATCCCAGGGTATAAATCCTCCATGGCGAACTGCTCCAAGAACAGAACCATATGCCAGACAGTATTCAATTTTATTCTCCTGACAAAAATAATGAATATACTTTAATATCTCCAGCATTTTATCCTGTAAATCCCTTAAGCCCCAGTCTTTTGATATGTCCTTTTCTCTCATCGTTTCATTTTTCATTAAAATTGTTCCATTCTTATATTTTTAAATTTATTTCTTTTCTCTTCTATATTTATTTCTTCTGATAATATGCAGATTATTTTCTATCCAGGCTACCATCTGAGGAAATAAAAGAAACGCCCGTAAAACAATTTTTTCCTTTCTTGATTTTATAAATCGCCAATCTACTTTTTTTAAATGTTCCTTATAAAAACGGTAAAGAATTGCCCTGTCTTTTTCCAGACCATATTGAGCCGCGTGAAAATAGTTCATCATCAACCGGATACACAGTTCCTTTTCTGTCGCGCTAATCAAGTTCTCTTCTCTTTGCCCTTTCATCTTCAAAAATGAAATCCGGTCGCAAAATATATCCAGGAAATCATAGCGGATTTTCTGCTCGCTATTTCTTAAAATGCTTCCTTCCGACATATAATAATAATACAGATGCCTATTACTTATAGCGACTGCTCCAGCATCGTATAACACTTTAAAAGTAACGTCCTCATCCTCATATATCTTTCCTTTGGGATACCTATACTTCTGGAACAGTTCGGCGGCATACAATTTCATCCCTGCTGTTACACTAAATTCTCTTGTAGGAGATAAATATAATTCTTTAAAATCCCATTTCTTTTCCTTTTGTAAAACCTGTTCTTTTGGAAAAAAATCACTAATTCCACGAACACATCCGCATTGAGAAACCCTGACGTTATATTTCATACATAAACCCAATAAATATTCTATAAAATCAACGTGTATAAAATCATCACTATCCACAAACACAACCCAGTCGCCATGCATAAGATCCAATCCGCTGTTTCTCGCGCCGGACAGTCCCTGATTCTTCTGATGTAATACTATAATTCTGGAATCCTTTTCTTTGTATTCATCACATATCTTTCCGCTGGAATCCGTACTTCCATCATCAATTACTATAATTTCAATATTTTGATACGTCTGTTCTATAATACTATCCAGGCATCTTGCCAAATAATTCTCAACATTATAAACAGGAACAATCACACTTACTAAATTATTCATTTTTACCCTATTTCTGCACGGCTTTTGTCATACCAGGTTTGTGGATACCGTGCAACCATAAACCTGTAAATTAAAAATCTAATTTTCTTAAAAGAAAAACCTGTATTCTATACCGCTTACAACATAACCTATATATACATGAGCCAAGGCATAAGCAGTAAAAAGAAAGACAACAGCGCTTTTTGCTAAAATACTATTATTTCTAAGAGTAATTCTGCTCT
>CATKYY010000121.1 GCA_949841225.1 uncultured Acetivibrio sp. | reverse complement strand
TATATTACCAAGGTTCCAAAGGATGCTAAGGTATTAATCCGCGTAACAAATGAAGATCCTCTGGAAGGATTTATGCTAAAAGACAGCCTTGCTAAGTATAAAGGTTCTATCCAGGCAATAGAGTATAGAAACGGAAAGCTTGATCTGACCGTATTTGCAAATACTCTGACAAATAAAACCCACCAGCAGGATGATTACCGTTATGCATCGAATGCGGTTTATCAAAGAGTTATGGGTAAGATTTGTACCGCGAATGATTTAAAATAAGCATCGTTCCTTTATAAAAGAGGCAGGGCGTATTGGAATTTTCCGTATGCCCTGTCCTTTTTTTAGCATAGAATTAGTACAACTGGACGTTTTGGGAAATAAAATCCTTAGAAGGGCAGTTTGCATATATTTTCAATATTTTTGAATAATAATTAGGATATTTTGCTAAAACAAGGTTTACATTTTTAAAAATACCGGGTAAAATAGATATGAGAGTAAATAAGGGAGGATGAGAATATGGCTTTTTTTAAGAAATATGCATTTCGGAGTTTGACGCCTGTATATGCAATTCTTTTTTGGATTTTATTGTATATTATATATAATCAAATAGCTGTAGGATCAATAAAAGAGAATTATGAGAAGGTTACAGGAAGCTATATGCAGGCGAATAATATAGTTTCTGATTTAAAGCAAAATATTTCAAATGTAAGAGACAGACTTTTACAGGCCAGCTCCACCGGGGAGGAAGGTTACGCGGGAGCTGAAGAACTGTTAAGCGTTGTCCATGGGCTGGCAGGAGATTTGGCTGGCTATATCCCGGAGAAGCAGGAAGAAATTTCTTCTCTGGAGAAGAGATTTGATGTTTTTTACGAAGCCGGTATTTCTATGGCGGATACTTACCGGAAAACAGGTAGAATCGGCGGAAATAAAAAGATACTGGAATTTCAGGAAAATGCGGAAGAGATGCTTTCGGACGTCAATGCTTTGACTTCTTATATATCTCAACAGGTGGATGAGGAAAGCGGCATAATTGAGGAGCGGATTTCCTGGCTTAACCGTATGATGCTACTTTTTATAGCCGCCGTTATTGTTACAATTATTATTGTATATTTTTCTAACATTCGGAGGACGTTAAAAGATATTCGGGAAATTGTTGGTACAATAACCCGTTTAGCGGATAATGATATAACGGTGCAGCCTTTGGGAAAATCCGGGATGCAGGAATTAGGGGAAGTGCGCCGGGGAATTAATGGGCTGATTGAAAATTTGCATATGATGCTGGCTACGATACAGCTCTCCAGCGAGGAAGTTTCTAAAGAAACGGCTGTGATTCATGTGGGTTCAGAAGAAATCTTACGTTCTATGGGAGATATTGCCGGGAATATGTCTCAGATGGCGGAAAGCATTGCTTCCCAGGCAGGGAATACAGAAGATATATCCAATGATGTAGAAAGTCTTTCTCAGGTAGTGCTGGAAAGTAAAGAGGTAGCAAAAACTCTGAATGATGAAAGTACAACTATTTCCGGCATGTCAGAGGAGGGAATGCGGGTAGTAAGAGAACTTTCCAGGACTACGCAAGAGAGTGGGAAGGCTTTTGAAGTGATTATTGAAACAATCAGAAATATTAGTGAAAATACGAAAAGAATCAGTAATGCCAGCAATTTAATTGAAGACATTGCCAGTCAGACGAATCTTTTGTCTTTAAACGCGTCTATTGAGGCGGCCAGGGCCGGCGAAATGGGCCGGGGCTTTTCTGTAGTGGCGCAGGAGGTCGGGAGCTTAGCCGAACAGTCTTCAAAGACGGTGAAAGAAATTGAAGGAATGATAAATGAGCTGCGGATTAGCGTGGAAAATGCAGTAAAATACGGAGATGGGGCTAAGAAGCTTATGGCGGAGCAGGTCGCAAACGTAGAGGCTACCCAAGAAAAATATGAGACGATTTCAGCATCCGTCAGGGAAATTGGCAACAGCATAGAAGAAATCAATATTATTGGCGAAGCTATGGGCGAGTTTTGCAGTACAGTAAACAGCGCCGTGATAAGTCTCAGCCGTATATCAGAACAGAATGCTTCTGTAACTCAGGAAACTTCGGCGGCAACGGAAGAAATTTTGTCCACGGCAGAAAGCTTCCAAGAGGGCAGTTTAAACCTGGAAGAAAAGGCAAGGCTTTTGGAAGAGATGGCGGCAAAATTCCGTGTGTAAAATAGCAAGAGGGCTTTATTTGTTGTTTTTTTGAAAAAATTTAAATTTTTTCAAAAAAAAGCTTGCAAAATGAAAAAAAGTATAGTATTATATATCTTGTCCGAAAGACATGGCCAGTTGGTCAAGCGGTCAAGACGCCGCCCTCTCACGGCGGAAACAGGGGTTCGATTCCCCTACTGGCTGTTGTTAAAAAACCTTGAAAATTTTGAATTTTCAAGGTTTTTTGCTTTAGGTAAATTTTGTACTACATCAGGCTTTGATTTTTAAAGGTCTGTCATAGCGCAAGGCGTGCTTTACAATAGTTGTTTTAGGAGGGAGTTTATGGAACTGAACCGAAATGCGAATGTAAATTACTCTACCAATCCAAATAATTTTTTTAACCTTCCATTTACAGGAATCTGTTCTTTTATGAAAACGGAAATTTGCCCGCGTTTGGATGAATTAAAGGAGGGCTACGATATTGCTATCCTGGGGATGCCTTTTGATATTGCTGCCTCTGCCAGAAGCGGGGCAAGATTTGGACCAAGAGGCGTTAGGGAGGCTTCTACAATTAACTGCGACGGTTTATACGGGATGTACGACCCGGTAAGAGACGCCTATTTTTTAGATAAGGGCGAAAAGATTATTGATTGCGGGGACGTTGATGTATCGCCTTGCGGGTACGAGCAGGCTTTTGAAAATTGTACGGCGGCAGTAAGGAAGATTTTAGAAAAGAAGGCCGTGCCTGTTGTGATTGGAGGAGATCATTCTATTACAATTCCTGTAATCCGGGCGTTTTCTGATTTTGAAGATATATGCGTTATTCAATTTGATGCTCATTTGGATTGGACGAAATCCTACGGGGAATTTATTTATTCCCATAGCTCGCCTATGCGGCGGGCTTCGGAAATGAAGCATGTGGGTAAAATGATGCAGATTGGCCTTCGCGGGCTGGGAAGCAGCGGACGCAGCGACTTTGAAGAGGCAAGGGCTTATGGGAGCCTTCTGGTGAGCGCTAAGGAAGTCCATGAAAAGGGCGTCGATAAAATTGCCAGGATGATTCCCGATGCGAAAAACTATTATATTACTGTAGATATAGACGGGCTGGACCCATCTATTTGTCCAGGGACTGGAAGCCCTCAGCCGGGAGGTCTTTTATATCAGCAGGTAAGCGACCTGATTGAGGCGGTAGTGAAGAAGGGGAATGTTGTGGGCTTCGATTTGGCAGAAGTTGCTCCGGCATACGATCCTTGCGGCCAGACCTCTTTATATGCGGCTCAGATTATTTTGGATTTTATCTGTTTTTATACAAAAAACCGGTAATAGAGGAAAACCTCCGATGGTATGGAAATACTTTCGGAGGTTTTATTATATTACTATAGTAAATAGTTATTATCTTTGTCGGCTACTTGCAGGGAGGCAAGGGTGTAGGTTGCATAACCTTCAACAACAAGCGGCTCTAATTTACACAAGGCTTCTGCTTCTTCATAGCTTTGCGTTTTAAAAACGACCATACCGGCAACCCCAGGATAACCCTTGAAAGGGCCGCAAAGTTCTATTTTTCCATCGGCATCTAAATTTTTTAAATTTTCTACATGTCTTGTAATTACGGCCTTTGTAACTTTGTTATATGATTTTCCCTTTTTTATTATCATTACATATAACCATTTTTCCATAGTTTACTCCATTTCTGCGCCGCCCTTTGTGCCTTAACAAGTTTGAGCCAAGCAGCGCGCAGGCGCAAATCTTGCGATTAAAAATTTTAATTTTCAATCTTTACTTCCAATACAGATACTATAGGTATTCCGACAACTGTTAAAGTGTTTATATCCTGGTATATTGTTCTTGATAATGCATGAAAAAACCGGACGATTAAACTATAACACATCAAATATGACATGTAGCTGTCCCATTAAATAATTGTTTTTTTATATAACGTACTTTGGCTAACTTTTGCAAATGGGCAGCGCTTACCAATGCATTGGTTATTCTGCGCCGTATGTCTACATATGATTTCGGGTTTTTCCATCTCGACTTCAAAATGGTTTTTTACAAAGCCGACGGCTGCAAGGATGGAAAGGTAAGAGTTTCTCTTGCAGCAGCGGGGACCGCCTATAGTTCCTATCTGTTCCAGAGCTTTTGCCGTCATTAAATTAGAAAGACCGAAAGGTTTTACAGCAAGGGGCGTGGATTTTGAAATAATTGATACGAATATACCTGTGCTGATACCAGCGCCGCAAGCGCCCCAAAAACCGCAAACTCCGCCGGGGACGCTTTTTCCCCTGCTCATCATTTCAATAAGCGCCTGGCGCAGCTCAATATCTCCGCCGGCATTTTTATATGCCGTCAGCAGGGCTGAACCAACCATGACATGATGTTCCGGGCCATGCATATGGCAGAAAGGCTGCTCCATCATTTTCCATATAATTTCAACTGGATTTTTTGACGATTCTTTTAAACATAGCCCAATAATGGCATCCATACCCTTGGTATGGCATTCATTGCATACATAATGTCCCTTTGTGCAGCTGGTTTTAGAGTTTTCTTTTTTATGGCATATGGCACATTCCATAATTTTCTCTGCTTCCACATATACAAGGGGCGCTTTGCATATTAAGCATTCTTCTTTCATGGTATACCCATCTCCTAAATCATAATTTATTTGAATGGATTATATCACAGAAAAAGAGATAATTCCATGAAATATATTTAGCGGGTATTTATTTGTGAAGTAATCAAATGATTTGTTGACATAAGTCATTAGATTAACTATAATTTGGAAGAAAGAGGAAAAATAGAAAAAATTATGGCGGCAGGGGCTCTTGGCAATGTAGCAAAGTACCTGATACAAAATAAACAGGATGTTGTTGTAGCAAGGGTATAAAATCAGAATTTGGAGGAAATTATAATGGCTGAAAATGATATAAGGTCCGAAGAAAAATTTATCCATGATGGCGTCTCTCTCATAAATGTTCCAGATGAGGACAATGAAAATAAGGCGTTTCAAATGCTTTGGGAATATCTTGTCCCATCGTATGGGAAGGCGCAGACAGCCCAGGGGGAAATTATACGAATCGCGGGCAGAGTGCAGCATGAGTTTTTAGGCAACGGCTGTATTAATTGGGACGAGGATTTTCAAAAAATGTTGGACGCCTTTTTGAAATATCTTCAATTAGGCAATGCTTTTACTGAGGAAGATTTGAAAAGCGCAGAAGTTTTGGTACAGCTCCTAAAGGAAAATGGGGAAAAGGGAGTCATAGATGACCGGTTGACCACGGTTTTATGTAGCTGCGCTATGGCTTGGGTCAAGCAGAACCCGGAGGCGGTAGCTCCTTTGGAAGCAGAATATAATAGATAAACTTGAAGATTGGTTTATTGGCCTAAAGTTGGTACAGGGCCTCTGATTTAGCAGGAAATAGCTTGAGTTTCCGCATTTTGCAAACGATGAGCCAGAAGGAGGTAGAACGGTTATCTTGCTCACACACACCGAAGCAAAGTACAAACCTGCGGTATTGTCTGTTAAATTCGGACACAAATGACCGCCTCTAGCAAACAAAACCACAAATTTGTGCTTTTAACGGTGCATATCAATGCAAGATAACCGTTCTATCTCCTCTTGGCTCGTCGTTTGCAAAATGCGGAAACTCAAGGGAAATAGTGCTTGCATTTTAAGGAATTTAGTGGTAAACTAGGTAAGAAAGATAATGATACTTGTAGACTGTAAGGAGTGGACGAAAGTTCACTCCTTACATTTTTGATGGAAAGAGGTAGGTAATGAGTAAGGCGAGAGATTATGAGGAACGGACGGAAAAGCTTCTGCTGCCGCTGGTAGAGCGGAATCATTTTGAATTAGTAGACGTAGAGTATGTAAAGGAAGCCGGCAATTATTTTTTACGCGCCTATCTTGATAAGCCGGGGGGAATTACGATTGATGATTGTGAATTGATAAGCAGAGAGCTGAGTGATTTGCTGGATCAGGAAGATTTTATTGATGTAAGCTATATTTTGGAGGTAAGCTCCCCAGGCCTTGGAAGGCAGCTGAAAAAAGACAAGGACTTTAAACGGAACCTGGGAGAAGAGGTTGAAGTAAAGCTGTTTAAAGCGGCGGTTTTTATGGAAAATGGAAAAGAGGTTAAAACGAAAGAGCTGTTTGGAGTGCTGAAGGATTTTGACGGGGAGGCGTTGTATTTGGAACTGGAGGATGGAGAGGTACAAAAGCTGAGCCGGACCGATATAGCGATTGTAAAATTAGCCTTTGATTTTTAATGTAAAATTTTGATAATTACTAAGTTTCGTAATGGACGGAAAAAGAATAAAGAAAGACAGGAGGATGGATAATTATGAATGAGAATAAGGAACTGATTTTAGCGTTGAATCAGATTGAAAAGGAAAAAGATATAAGTAAAGATATATTGCTGGAGGCTATGGAAAATTCGCTGGTAGCGGCTTGTAAGAACCATTTTGGAAAAGCGGATAATATACGGGTGGATATTAACCGTAACACAGGCGCCGTGAATGTTTATGCAGAACGGGAGGTAGTAGAGGAGGTAGAAGATGAGGTAACGCAGATTAGCCTGACGGAGGCAAAGGTAAAATATCCGACGGCTTCTTTAGGCGATATTGTTCATGTGGAGGTAACGCCAAAGAATTTTGGGCGTATTGCCGCTCAAAAGGCGAAGCAGGTTGTGGTGCAGAAAATCCGGGAGGAAGAAAGAAAGGTTCTTTATAATCAGTACTGCGGTAAAGAAAAGGACATTGTAACAGGGATTGTGCAAAGGTACCAGGGAGGCAACATAAGTATTAATCTGGGGAAGGTGGACGCGGTTCTTACAGAAAATGAGCAGGTAAAGACAGAGCATTTTCGTCCGACAGACCGGATTAAGCTTTATGTAGTAGAAGTAAAGGACACGACAAAGGGTCCGAGGATTACCGTGTCCCGGACTCATCCAGAGCTGGTAAAGCGTCTTTTTGAGGCGGAGGTTGCAGAGGTACGGGATGGAACGGTAGAGATTAAGAGCATTGCCAGAGAAGCGGGCTCCCGTACAAAAATGGCGGTCAGCACAGCTAACCCAGACGTAGACCCGGTAGGCGCCTGCGTGGGCTTAAATGGAGCCAGGG
>CATKYY010000120.1 GCA_949841225.1 uncultured Acetivibrio sp. | reverse complement strand
GGAACCGCTCGGTCAAATTGAAACGGCCGCAAAACAGTTGCGCGTAGGAGATTTATCACATGGAAACGACATCAACTATGAATCAGAGGATGAATTCGGCACATTAGCAAAGTTAATGAGCGAAGCTCTTAATATTTTATCCGGTTATGTAAAGCATGTGTGCGAGGATTTCGCGCTGGTTGCCCAGGGGGATTTTACAAGAGACATCGACGATATACCTGACTATATCGGTGATTTTGTAAGCCTGAAAGAACATTTTGCCGTTATTTTAAAGGTGTATAATTCAACGCTGAATCAAATTAAAGACGTTTCCGCTCAGGTAGACAAAGGTTCTGACGAAGTTGCCGCAGCTTCCAATGCCCTCGCGGCTGCTAACGGCGACCAGGCAAGCGCGGTAGAAGAACTGACCGCTACCATTGAATCCATTAGCAACATGGCGGAGGAGGCTGCTAAGGAATCAGAAAAGTCTTACAGTAGGATGATAGAGTCCATGGAGAAAGCACAGAAAGAGAAAGCGCAAATGCAGGAGCTTCAGGACGAAATGCAGCGTATTAAGAAGATTTCAGGTGAAATTGAAGCAATTATAACTTCGATTGAGGAAATAGCTTCCCAAACAAGCCTGTTAGCTTTAAACGCATCGATTGAGGCGGCCAGAGCAGGCGATGCGGGAAGAGGCTTTGCAGTAGTCGCAGACCAGATAGGAAAGCTGGCGACAGACAGCGCTAATGCTGTAGTGAATACAAAAGAACTGATTGGAAAAACAATTGAAGAGATTGACAGAGGTAATACCGTAACAGAAAAAACAGCAGAAGGTTTCATAAGAATTATCAAGGAGCTGGAAAGCTTTGCAGAGGCTACCAAAGCAAACAGAGAAATGTCCAGGGCGCAGTCTCTTGCACTACAGCAGGTGGAAGAAGGCGTAGACCAGATTTCTCTTGCAACACAGCAAAACGCAGCATCTGCAGAAGAATGTTCCTCTATTAGCGAGGAAATAGCAGCAAGGTCGGCTGAATTGGATAATTTAGTAAACAAATTTAAATTGTATTAAAACTCAATAAATACCAGGCGTCTCCAATTGGCGTAAAATGATATTTCGCTATCTTCCCCTTCCCTGAACTCCTACAGTAATTTTTCTTGACGTAACAGCCTCCATCATATAATCTTGTATTATTAAATACATTTTTTTCAAAGAAAGGAAATTTTTATGCAAAAGAAACGTACCGCCAGTTTTTTGCTGGCAATCCTTTTTGCACTGTCTTCTATACTGGGCAGCTTTTCCGAAAAAGTATATGCATCCAGTATAGGAGACAGCAGCGCGGCGGCGCGGGCAGAGGAAGCCGCTCGCTATTTCTATAAGCAGCTTCCAGAAGAAGCTAAGGGATTTTATGATGCAATGTACAACATGTACGAAAAAAAGATATTCCAGACAGGGACGGGCAGCTACGATCTTGTGGCGGAGGGACATGTGTCCCAAGAGCAGCTTAGCGGCTATGCCGACGGGAATACTACGCTTTTATCCTATATGGGCGCGGCAAGGGATGCCTTTTATGCCGATTATCCAGAAATCTTTTATGTAGATTTTTCCTGCCTGACATTGCGTGTTACCCAGAAGGGAGACGTCTATTGTGCAAGCCTTGGACCGGGCAGGAAAGATACATATTTTTTAGAAGGGTTTTCCAGCCAATCAGATGTGGAAGCTGCCCTTAACGAATATGAAGCCAAAATCACTAGCATTGTACAGGGTGCAAAAAACGTTCGTCCAGAAAATGGAAAAAACCTGGAGGAGCAGCAGGTAAAATACGTCCATGATGCTCTGGTCCGCGGTACTTCCTACCGTCTGGAAAACGATTGTAAGCCGGAAAATATCGGACATATCAGAACCGTATACGGGGCCTGGGTAAAAGGAGAAAGCCTGTGCGAAGGGTATGCGAGAGCCATGAAAGCCGCATTAGACAGACTGAATATTCCTTGCGTGCTGATACTGGGCGGATACATGGATACTGCAAACAGTACGCAGCCTCACATGTGGAACGAAGTTCAAGTGGCCGGCCAATGGTACGGCCTGGATGCAACCTTTGACGATCCTAAATCCCCAATTCCTGGCGAAGACGGAACCGATGGCGCTGAGCGGTCAGATTATCTTCTGGTAGGAGAAGACGTCATGGGCAAACGCCATATTCCAGACGGGGTTATGTCGGAAGCCAACTTTGAATTCTCCTATCCAACACCGGCCGGCGAGGGCAGAATGTTTGAGGTTGTAGCTGACGACAACGGGCTAAAAGTGGAACTCAATAGTTCAGCCATAGAAGGAGGAATTCCTGTCGGGGAATACAAGGTAAGCTACAAAGGCATGGGCGCCGCCAAATCTATTGAGAATGGCAAATATATCTTAATGCGGAGCACAAAATACTATGAAAACACAGGCCGTTTGGAATATGGAGTATGGGCCTACGTACTTCCTGACGTATATAAGTTTGAGGATACAGACACTGAATTTATCATGGATATTGCAAACGCTCAATATATCGAATTTGCAGTTACCAGTGAACAGCCTGGGAATTATAAGGAAAACAGTATCGAGGGCTTAAAGCGTCTGACTTTCCGCGGCGATCCGCTTCTGTTTGAAGCCCAGACGGAGGTGCTCTATAACCCTAACGGAAATTACGTATCGCCGCCTTATGTATCAAAAGCAACTCCTTCCCTTACCTCCAGAATAGCGATTGGGAAAACCCACCACATGAAGATAACATTTACGGATAAATTAGAGCCAGTCCAGGGAGAAAAGGCAAATGTGGAGGTTTCTGTCCTCCAGAAAGACTCTACCGCCTTAGAAAACTGCAAAATAGAAAATTTTACCTGGGATGGGGACAGCACAGTTGAATTTGATTTTACGCCAAGCGTAATGTGGCTGGATGAAAAAACAGATTATTCCTTCCAGGTAACAGGTTTAGTCGGCGTAGATAGTAAAAAACCTCCGAAAAGCTTTTTATATTACGCAACCTATAAAATGGCGGTTTGCGCTTACCGCTCCAGCGGTTATTTCTGGAATCTGTTCGGGCGTCCGCAGCTTTTAGAGAATTCAGACCTTACCCAAAAAGACTTCCAAAGCTGGAAGGCAGAGGGCGGCAACGTCACCCTTAGTATGATGTCGGGACTGACCCTCGTAGCGAGCACCCCTAGCCACGAACAGACGGACACCATGAATAGCCTGTTGGAAAAGAATCTTGGCAATACTCTTCTAAAGAGCGAAACATACAATATCAATCTTTTGACCTGTAACCAGAACATTCTTTCTGTGGGAGATTCCGTCCGAATTTGCATAGGCTTCCCGCCTGGATACGGACCGAACGACGAAGGAGTCACATTTAAAGCATACCATTATAAACGCGATAGCTATGGAGAAATCATAGGCTTTGATGAAATCCCATGCACTGTGACGCGCTACGGACTGGTTATCCTGTGCAAGTCCTTCAGTCCATTTACTATAGCGGCTGTAGCAAACAATAAGGAAAATGCGAAAACATCCAAGACCATTCTTTTGTCCAGCACCCAGGGCGGCAAAATCTCAGGGGCAGAGTCTGATATGTTCACATTGCAAACAGGACAAAGCAAGCAGCTTACCATTCAGGCAGACGACAAATATGCAATCGACGCTGTAATTATAGGAGGAAAATACCAGCAAATCACAAATAATAAATCTATGACTGTGACTGTCGATTATAAGGATTTGTCAGACGGCGATATTATTGAAGCCCAGTTTATAGCAGAAACCGTTCAGCAGCAGGAAATAAAACGGGGCGAAACCGTCGTCTATCCTGTTCCGCAGGAAGCCCAAATATCATTACGGCAAGACAACATAACCGTAAAAGAAAAAGAAAGCTTTGAAATTGCGCCTGTAATCCAGGCGCCAGACAACAGCCTCGCCACATACCAGTGGTATAAAAACGGAATAGAGCTGCCGGGAAAGAGCGCTCCAAAACTTACCATAGCATCCGCTTCTGCACAAGATACAGGAAACTATACTCTGGTGGTAACAACATCTTCTGGTATTGCAAGTACAGACTCAGTAAGCAGCGTTTGTACGGTAAAAGTTATTCCGCAAAGTACAGGAAATACGTCGACTCCTTCTACTCCTACTCCAAAGCCGGAAGAGCCGAAACCAGAAAACCCGAAACCGGAGGAAACAAAACCGGGAGACCCAAATCCTTCAAATCCGAAACCGGATTTAAAGAAAGTAACCGGCCTGAAAGCTGCTTCCTCTAAAACAAACCAGGTAAAACTGCAGTGGAGCAAGGCCGCTAACGCAGACGGCTACCAAATTTTCCGCTACAACGCTTCTTCAAAGAAATTTGTAGAGATTGCCAATGTATCAAAAACGTCTTATATTGACAAGGACATAACTTCAGGCAATGCATACCGCTATAAGGTAAGAGCTTATAAAGACAGCGGCAGCAAAACCTACTACGGCGCATTTTCCAAAGAAGCTAAGGTTATTGTAAAACCAAAAGCTCCTTCCAGTATATCGGCAAAACGCCTGTCTGCAACTTCTGTCCAGATAAGCTTCAAGCCAGTAAAAAATGCAACCTCCTACTTGATTTACAAATACAAAAAAGGCTCCAGCAAGCAGCTGGAATCCTATAAGGTAACGTCTACAAAGCTTTACAAGTACAATAGTAAGACGAAAAAGTGGGTATACCAGAGCAAAGTTCAGAAGGACAAAAACGGATGGCTTATCTGTAAACTGACCGGGTTCAAGAAAACGGATAAGAACCAACAGTACCGGATAAAATCCACAGTTTCCAAGTCCGGGTATGAAACCCAATACAGCGCGTTGAGCAAAACCGTATCTGTAAAATAAAAAGAATATTTAAGAACAAAGAATCCTGCAGAGCAGGATTCTCCGCCTGCGGCGGGTCGCTTTAGCGGCATATTTCTTTTCCACCGCAGTGCGATAATCGTTTTTTTATTTTATAGGGAATCCGAAGGAATTTCCTATAAAACAAAAAGCAGCCCAGAAATAGCGCCGCCATTGCGTTCGCCTATTTCTGGGCTGCTTTTAAATCAACTGTTTAACTGGTAGTATGAGGTCGTCTTGTTTGTACTGGCTGCGGTTTATACTTACCGTTCAGATTCACAATAAAAAAATAGGCCCCGATAACAAAAAAGGAAAACAAAGACCCCATAGGAGAAGCAAATCCCATCGGCAATAAAGTCTTTGAAAAATGGCTGCTAGCAAAATAGGCAAGGGGAATCCTTATCAAAAATATAGAAGCTACATTATGGAGAAACGGCACCAGAGAACGGCCCATACCGCACAAATATCCATTAAAGCTAAATACAATTCCTGCCAGAATGCAATCAACAGAATAACTTCTCAAATATCCCGCTCCGGCGCGGATTACCTTCCCGTCTGTTGAAAAGCAGCCCGTCATAAGCTCTGGAATCAGTTGGGAAGCCAGGCAGACCAAACTTCCATAAGCAACGGTAATACCTATCCCGTATTTCAAAGTAAGCACGGCTCTCTCTTCTTTCCCGGCTCCTGCGTTCTGAGCTGTAATTGCCGAAATTGCTGATAAAAAAGCAGACGGCACCAAAAAAGCAAAGTGTATAATTTTCTCCACAACTCCTACAGCCGCAGAATCTACCAGCCCCCTTTGATTGGCAATCACAGTAATTACCATAAAAGAAATCTGTATCAGAAAATCCTGGGAAGCAATCGGAAGGCCTACCTTAAAAATTCCTATTCCATTTTTCCTTTCCCAGCAAATATCCTTTCTGGTAAATAAAAAGGGCAGCCCATGTCTTTTCAAATGCCATATCGCATAAACAGAGCTTACCGCCTGAGCAGTTACCGTAGCAACCGCTGTTCCCGCAGTCCCAAGGCCCGCCGCCCCTGCCAGTACAAGGTCAAGAATTACATTCACTATGCAGGCAATCCCGATAAAATACATAGGGGTTTTAGAATCTCCAAGTCCCCGCAGGATACTGCTGATTACATTATAAGCTACAACAAAAGGAATCCCAGCCGAGCATATTGCCACATACTCCACCGCTTCCTTTACCGCCTCCTTTGGCGTCTGAACCAGACAAACCAGATTGCCCGCCTGCCACAACAGTAAAGGAAGCAAAATGATAGAAAGTATGGAAAAAATCCATACCGTATTGCCAAGAACCTTCGCCAGTCCCTTGTCGTCCCTTTCTCCCATTCGTCTCCCCAACATAACCGTCGTGCCCATGGAAAGTCCCAGAATAATACTTGTAACTATGTACATCAGCTGACTGCCTATGGTAACTGCAGAAACTGCGCTGGAACCGGCGTACCGCCCTACCACAAATAAATCGGCCGCCCCATAAAAGGCCTGCATAAAATTAGAAAATAAAAAGGGCAGAGCAAAAGATACCAAAGTCCCCGCCACGCTTCCTGTTGTCAAATCATAGTTTTCTTTTTTATTGCTCATCGCTTTTCACCTCTTATCTTAAATCTGGGAAAATTATAAACCCTCTATCAGCTAGAGGGTCAAGAGGTTTTTCTATCTTTTTTTCCTTACCGGTATCTGAAGCTCTGTCACATATTCCTCTTCTGCTTCCGTCATTCCCGAATCAATCATTGTAATTTCTACAGAATCCCCGATAACTTCATAATCCCTTCTTTCCAGATCATCCAATAGCCGGCGGTAATAAACATTAGATTCTTCATGCGTCCCATGAAAACGGACAACGCCATAATCTCCCGCCTTAAAGCTTCCGCTAACCGTCTCGCAGCTATCGCCGCCCTCCATCACTATAAAAATAGAAGAAAACCACGCAAACCTCCGCTTTTCTAAATTTTCACGACTGATAGAAACACCTACCTTCCCCAGAAAAATAGCTGGTTCCAGCTTATATATCCGCTCTAAATCCCGCAGCATATATTCCAGATTTTCCGAAACAGGAAACTCCTTCTGCAACATAACAACCTGCCTTTTCGGAAACGCTTTGATAAAAACCTCTCTGCAAATAGTATCCATAGCCTCTTTCAGCTGCTCAATCCTATGGTCAATTTTCTTTTCAATCAAAGCCAGTTCCCACCGTTTTTCTCCAATCCGTTTTTTCTGCTCCACAAAAATAGAAAGCATGGCTTCTGCATCCTTGTGCTCAAAAAACCTCGCGATCTGCTCTATCGGCACGTCCAGCGCCCGCAGGTATTTTATCGTATTCAGGCGTTCAAACTGCCTGACAGAATAATATCTGTATTTTGTCCGTTCATCCACGCACTCCGGCTTTAAAAGTCCAATCTCATCATAATACCGTAGCGTTCGTATATTAATATTAAAAAATTTTCCCATCTCTCCAATGGAAAATAAATCCTTCATTCTGTCTAATCCCTTTTCTGTAAATAGATAATAAAAGAAGCTGTCGCATTAAGAGAATCAGAAACAGGATATTATAAACCTTAATCCAATTCTTAATGCAACAGCCTTATAAAATACAGCTATAATGCTGT
>CATKYY010000119.1 GCA_949841225.1 uncultured Acetivibrio sp. | reverse complement strand
GATGGAAAGAAGGAGGAAACGGACAATGAGGATTGTGGATTTACTCAAAAAAGAAGGAATTGAACTTCACGGAGCGGTAGCGGATAAAAAGGAAGCCATTGAAAAAATGGTAGATTTGATGGACGCTACAGGGCGGATTACAGATAAAGAGGCTTATAAAAAACAGGTGTTTTTAAGGGAAGAGGAAGGCACGACGGGAGTAGGCGAGGGCGTTGCAATTCCTCATGGAAAATGCGCCGCGGTAAAGGAGCCGGGGCTGGCGGCTATGGTAGTGCCGGACGGCGTGGATTATGAGGCGCTGGACGGCGAGCCGGTAGATTTGATTTTTCTGATTGCCGCGCCGAATACTAAGGATAACGTACATTTGGACGTGTTAAGCCGGCTGTCTGTTCTTTTGATGGATGAAGGTTTTACAGAAGCCTTAAAGAAAGCGGAGACAAAAGAGGAATTTTTAGAGGTGATTGACCGGACAGAGAAGGCAAAGCTGGCGGAGGAAAAAGCGAAGGAAGAAGAAAGAGCAGAGGAAAGCCGCGCCGGGGCTTGTAAATTGCTGGCAGTAACAGCTTGTCCTACCGGGATCGCCCATACCTATATGGCGGCGGAGGCTCTGGAGAAAAAGGCTAAGGCTATGGGACATTGGATAAAGGTAGAAACCAGAGGATCTGGAGGGGCGAAGAACGTTTTGTCGGAAAAGGAGATTGCAGAGGCCGACTGTATTATTGTCTGCGCCGACACCAATGTACCAATGGAGCGTTTTGATGGAAAACGGGTGATTCAAAGGCAGGTATCCGACGGTATTAATAAGGCGGAGGAACTGATACGGCTGGCAGAAAGCGGCGCTGTACCGGTATATCGTGCGGGAAAAAAGGAAACGGGCGGTATAAGCCAGAAAACAGATACCGGAGGGGAATCTTTTGGACATCAGCTTTATAAGCATTTGATGAACGGAGTGTCCCATATGCTTCCTTTTGTAGTGGGAGGCGGCATTTTGATTGCTCTGGCTTTCCTGATTGATGGTATGAGCGTGGACCTTGCCTCTCTGGCGGCGGAGGAAAGGGGAAATTTTGGTACGATTACGCCGTTGGCGGCTGTATTTAAGGGAATTGGCGGAAAAGCTTTTGATTTTATGCTTCCAATACTGGCGGGATTTATCGCTATGAGCATCGCCGACAGACCGGGCCTTGCGGTTGGGTTTGTAGGAGGCGCGATTGCTGCAGGCGGGAAATCCGGTTTTCTGGGGGCGCTGGCCGCCGGTTTTTTAGCAGGCTACCTGATTGTCTTTTTAAAGAAGGCGTTAGAAAAGCTTCCAGAGAGCATGGACGGTGTGAAACCGGTTCTTTTGTATCCTTTGCTTGGCATTTTCCTGATTGGGATTCTTATGCAGTTTTGCATAGAGCCGCCGGTTGGCGCTTTAAATACTGCTTTAAATAATGGACTTAATAGTATGTCCGGCACAAGCAGCATTTTACTGGGGCTTCTTTTGGGCGGTATGATGAGCGTGGATTTAGGCGGCCCTGTAAATAAGGCGGCTTATGTGTTTGGTTCTGCTTCCATAGCGGCCGGAAATTATAATATTATGGCGGCCGTTATGGTAGGCGGTATGGTTCCGCCATGCGCCATTGCTTTGGCTAGTTTGTTGTTTAAAAATAAATTTACGGAGGACGAGAGGAAGTCCGGCCCTACGAACTTTATTATGGGACTGTCTTTTATTTCTGAAGGAGCGATTCCTTTTGCGGCGGCCGACCCGCTTCATGTGCTTCCTTCACTGATTGCAGGTTCTGCAGTAGCAGGCGCCTTATCTATGGCGTTTAACTGTACGCTGATGGCGCCTCACGGCGGGATTTTTGTATTCCCGGTAGTGGGAAATTCCATCCTGTATTTGGTTTCTCTGATCGTTGGTACAGGAATTGGAGCAATTTTACTTGGCATCTTGAAAAAACCAGTACAAAAGTAGTATAATATAGCCAAATCTATCACAAGGAGGAGTTATAAAATGAACACCTTTAAAGGAACTAGTGTATTTGGCGGAGTTGCGATTGGAAAGTTATTTTTATTTAAGAAAAAAGAAAGTAAAATTGAAAGAGTGCATATCGACGACGTTGAAGCAGAAATCAGCCGGTTTGAAGCAGCGAAGGAAAGATCCATCGCCCAGTTAGGCGAGCTTTATGAAAAAGCGGTTGCCGAGGTTGGAGAAGCTAACGCTATGATTTTTGAAGTACATCAGATGATGCTGGAGGACGAGGATTATTTAGAGTCCGTCCACTATATTATTAAGGAACAAAATGTAAATGCAGAATACGCCGTTGGAGCTACGGGAGATAATTTTGCTGAAATGTTCGCCGCTATGGACGATGCTTATATGCAGGGAAGGGCCGCTGATATCCGGGATATTACGGACCGGCTTTTATCTGAGCTTACCCAGAGCGGAAAAACAGATTTCAGAATGGAGGAGCCAGTAGTTATTTTGGCGCAGGATTTGGCTCCAAGTGAAACGGTGCAGTTTGAAAAGGATAAGCTCCTTGGCTTTATTACAAAGGAAGGTTCAACCAATTCCCATACGGCGATTTTAGCAAGAACAATGGATATTCCTGCTATTATCCAGGCGGATATGGAGCTTTTGCCAGAGTACAATGGAAAGCTTGTTTGTGTAGATGGTTTTACTGGAGAGATTTTTATGGAGCCAGATGAAGAAACTCTGGCCCGGATGAAGAAAAAACAGGAAGAGTGCCTGGCAGAGAAAGCGCTGTTACAGGAGTTAAAAGGAAAGGAAACAGAAACCTTAGACGGACAGAAGGTAAACCTGTATGCAAATATTGGAAATGTCAAGGATATTGCAACGGTGCTTACAAACGATGCCCAGGGAATCGGTTTGTTCCGAAGCGAATTCCTTTATCTGGAAAGCGAAGATTTCCCAACAGAGGAAGAGCAGTTTAAGGCATATAAAACCGTGGCGGAGAGCATGGCCGGCAAAAAGGTTATTATCCGTACCCTGGATATTGGAGCGGATAAAAAGGTAGATTACTTTAAGCTGGACCCAGAAGAAAATCCGGCTCTTGGCTATCGCGCTATCCGAATCTGCCTGGAGCAGAAGGATATATTCAAAACACAGTTGAGGGCTATCTACCGCGCTTCCGCTTATGGACAGATTTCTATTATGTTCCCTATGATTACTTCCGTAGAGGAATTAAGGGAAATCAAGGTGGTTGTGAAGGAAGTAAAAGAAGAGCTTGCCCAGGAGGGTATTCCATATAAGGAAATTGAGCTGGGCGTAATGATTGAAACGCCGGCGGCCGCCGTTATCAGCGACGATCTGGCAAAAGAGGTAGACTTCTTTAGTATCGGAACTAACGACCTGACCCAGTATACTTTGGCAATCGACCGCCAGAATGCAAAGCTCGACCGGTTTTATAACGCCCATCACAAGGCAGTTTTGAAGCTGATTGAAATGACGGCCCAAAACGCGCATAAGAATGGCATTTGGGTTGGTATCTGCGGAGAGCTTGGCGCGGACACCACTCTGACGGAGGAATTCCTCCGCATGGGTATTGACGAGCTGTCCGTATCTCCTAGCATGGTGCTTAGGGTGCGGAAGAAAATCCGCGAGAGCTATGCGAAAAGAGAGGAAGCTTAAAATTTGAGTATGCAGAAAAAGGAAGAACTATTGGCTTTACGGCATTTGCTCCATGAAAATGCAGAGCTTTCTGGCCGTGAGGTAAAAACAAAGGAAATCCTTATAGATTTTTTAAAAAAACATACAGATTTGGAAATTACGGACCGGGGCGGCTGGTTTTATGCTAAAAAAGAAGGAAAAGGGAAGGAAAAAATTGCTTTCCGCGCTGATTTTGATGCAGTAAGAGCGCCGGACGGAAGGGCAAAGCATATGTGCGGTCATGATGGACATAGCTCCATCCTGGCTGCGACAGCCCTGATGATTTCAGAGGAACAGCTGGAAAACACTGTTTATTTGATTTTCCAGTATGGGGAGGAAAATGGAACCGGCGGAAAGGAATGTAGCCGCCTGCTTTCAGAAGAAGGAATAAACGAAGTTTATGGCCTGCACAATATTCCCGGCTTCCCTGAAAATGCAGTGCTGGTACGGGAAGATACCTTTGCCTGCGCGTCCGTGGGCCTGACAATCCGCCTGGAAGGAAAGCCGTCTCATGCAGCCTACCCGGAAGCTGGAAAAAATCCCGGAGCAGCTACCGGAGCTATCCTTACTATGGCGGAAGGTCTGCCAAAGGAAGCCGGCTATCAGGGGATGGTTCTTTGCACCCCGATTTGCGTAGAGTTGGGAGATCCTGCTTCTTTCGGCGTATCCGCCAGTGAAGGCCGTCTTATGTTTACTCTGCGGTCTCATTATGAAAAGGATTTGGAACAGTTAAAAAGCAGGCTTACGAAATACGCCGAGGAACAGGCCGAGGCCTACGGCCTGTCCGTTTCTTTTTCCTATGAGGAAGGCTTCCCGGATACCGTAAATGAAGCCTCTTGTGTAGAAAAGGTAAGAAAGGCCGCTCAGGATGCCGGGCTTTCTGTCGTAGAAGTAAAAGAGCCTTTCCGTTGGTCCGAGGATTTTGGGTATTACCTGAAAGCAGCAAAAGGAGCCTTCTTTGGAATTGGAGACGGCGAGGACTATCCCCAGCTTCATACGGAAACCTATGAGTTCCCGGATCAAATCCTATTAACCGCCGCTCAGGTTTTCTATCATTTACTTAAATGAATTTAGAGCGCTAGAAAATGCTTTTGCAGGCTTAACGTTTCCCATGGCTGTTATAGCCCATCGACATGCACCGTTAAAAGCACAGGCCAGTTTTTTTGTATACAGAGAGCGGACATTTATGTTCGATGCCTGTATACAAAAAGGCTGGCCTGTACTTTGCCCGGTGTGTGAGAGGGCTATAACAGCCGCGGGGAACGTTAACTCTGCCATTACCATTACAGCGGCGGATGGTGAAAATCTGTCCCTTCGCACATTCCATGCATATTTCCCCCTTGTTTACCATAAAATCAATTAATAATCCTATTGAGCGGGGAAACAACCATTGAAAACATGGAAAAGGAAATTAGCAGTTTTATTAATCGCAGCTTTACTAGGAAGCCTTGCAGCAGGAAAAAAAGCTTATGGAGCAGAACAGACGGAAATAAAAGAGCCGGACAACTTATACGCTCTGTCCGCATGTCTTATGGATGCGGATACAGGGCGTATTTTATTTGAAAAAAACGGAAATGAAGAGAGAGCTATGGCCAGCACGACGAAAATAATGACCTTAATCGTTACGCTGGAGCAGGGAAATCTGGAGGATGAAGTAACGATTTCAGAAAAGGCCGCAAAGCAGCCGGACGTTCAATTAAATGTAAATACAGGTGAAAAATACGCGTTAAATGACCTTTTGTATTCCCTGATGCTGGAATCTCATAATGACGCGGCGGTTGCCATTGCAGAGCATGTAGGCGGGAGCGTAGAAGGCTTTTCACAGCTTATGAACCAAAAGGCAGAGGAGCTTTCTCTTTCTCATACTCATTTTGTTACGCCTAATGGACTGGATGGGGAAGACGAAGGAGGAAAACATAGGACGACAGCGGTAGATTTAGCAAAGATTTTATCTTACTGTATCAAAGAATCGCCAAAAAAGGAGGAATTTTTGAAAATTACCCGCACGGCTTCCTACACTTTTCAAGATAAAGAGGGAAAACGGCAATTTACCTGCAACAATCATAATGCTTTTTTAGGAATGATGAAAGGAGCGTTAACAGGAAAGACGGGTTTTACAGGGGAGGCCGGCTACTGTTATGTAGGGGCGCTGGAACGGGACGGAAGAACCTTTATCGTGTCTTTGCTTGGCTGCGGCTGGCCAAATAATAAGTCTTATAAATGGAAGGATACCAGAAAGCTTATGGAATACGGCCTTGAAAATTACATACAGAAGCCTCTGGAGGGACTTCCGGATGCCGGAGAAGCCCTGGCCGCTGTTTTGGTAGAGGAGGGACAGCCAAGGAGCTATGGCAAGCAGGCTAAGGCGACTCTTGTTCTGGAGGAAAACAGCAAGGGGATTTTATATGAGAGAGAAACTCTGCTGCTCCGAAAGGATGAAGAGGTATCGGTAAAAACCTATCTTCCTAAAACGCTGGCGGCGCCGGTAAAGGAAGGGGCGTTTGTGGGGAAGGTCTGTTATTATGTTAATGAGGAGCTGTTGGAGGAAGACAGGGTTATCGTAAAGGACACGGTAAAAAAGCTTAGTTTTTCCTGGTGTTTTTCTCAGATATTCCAGTATTTTTTGCTTTGATTTAATAGTTTAACACGGGAGTGTGGAAAAAAAGATTGTTAATTTATTGTAAAAGTTATTGAATTTTTATTAAAAAAACTATAGAATATAGTAGCGAGAATGTTGGTTTATTTTTACCATAAATGGAAGAGCTAAGATTGGATATTTATGCTTTCAATCTGCAAGCTTATGTCTGCACGGCAACCATAAGCTTGTTATGCAAAAAAAGCCGTGCAGAAATGAGGAGAAAAATGAGTAAGATGTCGCAAATGTCAGCAATCGACCGCATTAAGTCTTTGCTTGACGAAAACAGTTTTGTTGAAATTGGCGCCAGCGTTACTAAGAGAAGCACAGATTTCAACTTGCAGGAGAAATCAGTCCCGGCAGACGGGGTAATTACTGGTTACGGCACGATTGATTGTAACCTGGTATATGTATACAGCCAGGATGCATCTCAGCTGGGCGGTTCTGTAGGTGAAATGCATGCAAAGAAAATTGCACGGATTTATGATATGGCGTTGAAAGTATCCGCTCCTGTGATTGGGCTGATTGATTGCGCGGGTCTCCGGCTGCAGGAGGCTACGGATGCCTTGGCGGGTTTTGGAGATTTATATTTTAAGCAGACTATGGCGTCGGGCGTAATCCCGCAGATTTCCGCCGTATTCGGCACCTGCGGCGGCGGTTCTGCTATTTGCGCGGCTTTGAGCGATTTTACCTTTATGGCGGAGAAAAACAGCCGTCTTTTTGTAAATTCTCCAAATGCATTAGAAGGCAATTATATAGAAAAATGCGACACCAGCTCTGCCAGGTATCAGGCGGAAGCAGGACTGGTTGATTTTATAGGAGAAGATGAACTGGATGTATTATCCCAGATTCGCAGTCTTATTTCCATTCTTCCTACAAACAATGAGGATGATGATTCTTATGAGGAATGTACGGACGATCTAAACCGTCTGGTTCCTTCTTTTGCGGCCTATACAAAAGACCCGGCGGCAGCTTTGGCAGATATTTCCGATCAAAATGTATTTGTAGAAGTGAAAAAAGAATATGCAAAGGATATGGTAACAGGCTTTATCCGTTTAAATGGGATGACCGTAGGCGCGGTTGCTAACCGGACGGCTGTTTTGGATGAAGAAGGGAAGGAAGCCCAGACCTTTGCGGCGGTTCTTTCTACCAGCGGCGCAAGAAAGGCGGAAGCCTTCGTGTCTTTTTGCGACGCCTTTAATATCCCGGTACTTACTCTTACGAACGTAACAGGCTATAAAGCCACAAAATGCACAGAGAAAGGCATTGCTAAGGCGGTAGCTAAGCTTACTTACGCTTTTGCTAATGCAACGGTTCCAAAGGTGAATTTGATTGTTGGAAAAGCTTTTGGCAGCGCTTATATTGCGATGAATTCTAAACATACCGGCGCGG
>CATKYY010000118.1 GCA_949841225.1 uncultured Acetivibrio sp. | reverse complement strand
CTGCTTTTATTAAAGACGTCGACACAGTTGTAATGGGATGGAATACGTATCATCAAGTTATAACAGAGCTGTCTCCTGGAGAATGGGTTTATAAGGATTTGACGAGTTATGTTATTACGCATAGAACATTATGTTCAACAGAAAATATTAAATTCACAAAAAAAGCCCCATCCAGGGTTATTAAAGAATTAAAGCAGGAACAGGGAAAAGCTATATGGATTTGCGGCGGGGGAAGTATTATTCAGCCGTTAGTTCAAGAAGGATTGATTGATGAATATCGTATTTCGATTATACCGACAATTTTAGGTTCCGGCATTCGGCTTTTTGGAGAAACTCCGGGAGAGCTGCAATTAAAGCTTATACATGTGGAAACAGGCGATGGGATAACAGAATTAAGCTATATCAGAAGATAGACGATATTAGGTAATTGTAAAATTCCCGCCTCTTTGATTGTCTCTTTTGCTATGGCCGCTATCGCCCATGTCTGTTATGCAAATGGAATTCCGTTTTTAAGCGTTCGGACAATTACAGATACAGCGGGGCATAAGGGAATCGGGAATTTTGATAAGAGTTGTGAAATGGCTTGGAACGGGCCGACCAAATTGTGTAAAATTACAAGAAAATGTAAAACTTGGCTAAGAGAAGAAAAAGGCAGGTTGGAAAAATAGACAAAAAAAACATGTTATTAAAGGTAAAATAGTTAAAAATATCGAAAAGAAAAATTGATTGTGCAAATAGTTTGATATAATGTGCAAATACATTTGTGAAAATTCATGATAAGCTGGTATTACAAAGTGTAGTAAGAGACATTTTAATATTAGGAGGAGATAACGTGAAAAAGAAATTACTCAGTATCTTATTAGGCACGGCTATAGTAGCAGCAAGTCTTACCGGCTGTGGAAGTAAAGACGAGCCGGCGACAACGCCTGCGGCATCTGGACAGCCGGAAGCTTCCGCACCGGCAGAGAATAATGGAGAAGGCGGAAAAACTATTGTTTACTGGAGCATGTGGGAGGCTTCAGAACCACAGGCGAAGGCTATTCAGGAAGCGGTGGATGCTTACGAGGCAGCCAGTGGAAATACAGTAGACTTACAGTTTAAAGGCCGTACTGGTATCCGCGAAGGATTACAGCCGGCGCTGGACGCAGGAACTACGATCGACTTATTTGATGAAGATATTGACCGTGTAAATAAGACATGGGGCAATTACCTGCTTGACCTGGAGGATCTGGTAGCGGCTAATAATTATGAAGAGACTGCAATTTCTGGATTGATAGGCGCTTGTAGGGAAGTGGCTGACGGAACTTTAAAATCGATTCCTTATCAGCCGAATGTATTTGCATTCTTCTATAACCAGGATATTTTTGCAAAGGCTGGCGTTGAAAGCGTTCCTACCACATGGGCGGAGCTTTTAGATGCTTGTCAGAAGATTAAGGATGCCGGCTTTATTCCGATTACCTGCGACGACGCTTATATTACTTCTATGTTTGGCTATCATTTAGGAAGGCTGATTGGTGAAGAAGGCGTTACCCGTGTTGTAACAGAAGGCGCATGGGCAGAGGAGCCTGCAGTTCTTGAAATGGCAAAGGCTTATGAAGACTTGGCTGCAAAGGGATTTTTCTCTCCAACCATCGCTTCTAATGTATGGCCTGCAGCTCAGAATACAGAGCTGGCTTTAGGCACAGCGGCTATGTACTTAAATGGTTCCTGGCTTCCAAACGAAGTTAAAGAAATGGCTGGCGAAGACTTTAAATGGGGTTGCTTCAGTTATCCGGCAGTTGACGGCGGCGCAACAGGAACAGAAACTGCAAACTATGGAGCTCAGGTATTAGCAATTAATAAGAATACACAGGTTGCAGAAGAAGCTTTTGAAATTATTAAATATATTACAAAGGGTGAATTCGACCAGAAATTATCCGAGTACTCTGTTGGTATCCCTGCAGATACATCAAATACAGAATGGCCTGCACTTTTGTCCAACGTTAAGCCTGTAATGGACAGCTTAACAACCCGTTGGTCTTGGGCAGTAAATTCAGAGGCTAATGTAGATATTACTCCTGTAATTAAAGAGAATTTCTTAAAGCTGTGCGGCGGCCAGATGAGCGCTCAGGAATTTGTAGACGCTATGGAGAAAGCAAGCAACTAATAAAATAAGTAAAAATGATGGCTTAAGGGTGGCACGGGTAACGTCGCCACCCTTATTTTTAACAAGGAGGTAGGAGAATGAAGAAAAATAAGACGATGATGTTCTGCTTCCTGGCGCCGGCAGTGACCTTGTTCCTTGTCATATTCTTGTATCCGATTGTAAGGACGGTTATGATGAGCTTTTTTAAGATTGACGGAGTTACGGACAGCATAAGCTTATGGCATTTTACAGGGATTGATAATTATCTTAAGCTGTTGCAGACCAGCCTTTTCAGGACCTCCATGTGGAACCTGTTCCGTATCTGGTTTGTGGGAGGGCTTATTGTAATGGGGCTGGCGCTTTTATTTGCGGTTATATTAACCAGCGGCATTCGCTTTAAAAGTACCTTCCGCGCGATTATTTATCTTCCAAATGTTGTAAGCGCGGTAGCGTTGGCTACGATGTGGCTTCAGTCCGTATACAGCCCTCAGTTTGGCCATATAACTACTTTTTTTAAAGCAATCGGCTGGGAAGCGGCGGCTAATATTCAATGGCTGGATGCAGAGCATAAATTCTGGGCTTTGATGTTTGCTTACTGCTTTGGTATGGTAGGCTACCATATGCTGATTTTTGCCAGCGGTATTGAGCGTATCAGCGGAGATTATTTTGAGGCGGCGACCTTGGATGGAGCGAATAAAATACAGCAGTTCACGAATATCACGCTTCCTCTTTTAAAGGGCATTATAAGAACCAATATTACAATGTGGTCGGTAAGCTGCGTCGGCTTCTTTGTATGGTCCCAGCTATTTTCCTCTGTAACAGCGGATAACCAGACGATCGTGCCTATGGTTTATATGTACGCCCAGATGTTTGGAGCCGGAAATACAGTAACAGAGAGAAATGCGGGCCTGTCTGCCGCAATCGGCGTTTTACTGAGCATTTGCGTAGTTATTATCTTTACAGTTGCAAATAAAGCGCTTAACGACGACGACATTGAGTTTTAGGAAGGGGGATAAAGCTATGGCAAAGGAAAAAGAAAAGGCTATTAAAGATAAGATAAATTGGAAAAAAGAGCTTAAGCTTGCTCCCGGTTATCTGATTTTATTAATTTGGGTTTTGCTGACCGTATTGCTGCTTGGATGGGTCGTTATGGCCAGCCTGTCTACTACAAAGGATATTTTTGCAGGTAATGTAAATAAATTTTCTTTTCCAAGCGGGCTTCATTTTGAGAATTTTTCAAAGGCCTGGCTGGGACAGGGAGTTGCGACTTTCTTTGTAAATTCTCTGGTATATTCTGTTTGTTCTTGTACGCTGCTTATTTTAGTCTGCGCTCCTGCGGCTTATGTTCTGTCACGTTTTCCTTTTAAAGGGAGCAAGCTGATAGAAACCAGCTTTGTATCTGCTATGGGTGTTCCGGTTATTATGATTGTGCTTCCGCTGTTTGTACTGATTTCCCAAATGGGAGTACTTAATAATATTTTAGCAAACCGGGTTGCTTTGGTAGTCTTATATGTAGGTATTAATGTTCCTTATACTACTATATTTTTGCTTACATTCTTTGGAAATATATCCAGAGCTTTTGAAGAGGCCGCGGCGATCGACGGCTGTTCTCCAATGAAGACTTTTTGGCAGATTATGTTCCCAATGGCGCAGCCGGGAATTATTACGGTTACAATTTTTAATTTTATCAATATCTGGAATGAATATTTTCTGTCCCTGATTCTGGCGAACAGCGACAAGGTAAAACCAGTAGCGGTAGGACTTTATGGAATGATTAATTCTATGAAATATACAGGTAACTGGGCCGGAATGTTCGCGGCGGTTGTTATTGTATTCCTGCCAACCTTTATCCTGTATATCTTCTTATCAGAGAAAATTATTGCAGGGGTAACTGGCGGCGGAGTAAAGGGATAAGGAAAGGAGATGCTTTCTATGAAAATGATGAATATTGGAGAATGGCCTGGAGAAATTCACACTGAGTATGAACAGGTAAAAAGAATTGAATCTGGAAAGAAGCTGGTTAAAGATATTGTGTCAGACGCAATTGATGGAAGTATCCAGATTCAGGGAAGCGCAGCAGAGCCATACATAGCAACTCTAAACACGTGTAACTGCACTGATTTTCAATTTCGTGGAAAACCGTGCAAGCATATGTATTGCCTGGCATGGAAACTTGGTCTTCTGAAAGATGCTCCTGTTCTAAAACCTAAAAAAGACAGATGTTTTAATCCAGTCTCAGAAATCAATCGCTTTAGAGAACTTTATGAAATGGGAGAAATCAGTGCCGACGCATATGTAAAAATCTGTACGGCACTTTCAAAAGTAAAATAAAGACACCCGGTGTTACCAGCACCGGGTATCCAAGATGTATCCCTTGTGAAAACCGTAATTTCGGTAACACCAAGAAACACCGCAACCCCATATAAAGGAGTTACTCATAGCAAAGTAATTATATCGCGGTTTTAGGTTTTCCACAAGGGCAGAAAGGTGGAAAATTTTATGAATAATAAACAAAGTACAGTAATAATCAACAATACAGAACTCTTGGTCAAGGATTATTCAGACCAACGAGTAGTTACATTAAAAGACATTGATCAGGTGCATGAACGACCAAGTGGAACGGCAAGTAGAAATTTCAAGGCAAATCGCAAACATTTTATTGAAGGTGAAGATTTCTTTAAAGTTACACCTTCTGATTTTCAGAAAGACGAAATTCGTCCAACGAAAATCAACAATAACGGAACTATCTTTATTACAGAATCCGGCTACCTGATGCTAGTAAAATCATTCACAGACGATCTTGCATGGAAAGTGCAGCGTGAACTGGTTAACACATATTTCAGAAAGCGTATAGGAAACCCTCGCAACCAAGACGCTGAAAAATACTTCCAGGCTGCAAACATGATTCTGCAGTGTCCACAGGACAGGCTTGAAACTGTAGAATTCCTTTTAAGTAAAGCTGGTGTAGATTTCCCTAAACGTAAAAATGCGGAAAAAAATAGCCATCCCATTAATCCTATACCAATAAACCCGGACAAAACAATAGTTCCAGGCTTTGGGACAGACACGCTCTTTGCATATGCAGGGCAGCTCCGGGATATGGGCAAAAACAGGAACGGCTGGATCATCCTGCCAAACAATGATTTTAAGAATTTCTGTGCCGACCGCACTATACCGGCAAACGCATTTCGGAAATGGCTTTATGAAAACGGCTTTATTTTAGGACACACTGAAAATAAAAGCAGATCCACAAAATATACATTCGTCTACAGATTCAACGGGGTGCATATGAGGGTGCTAAAATTCAGCGATAACCAATGCATGGATGCAGAAAGGAGACTGCTATGAGATTCGCTACATACGGACGTAAATCCGTCTATTCAGACAAATCAGATTCTGTAGACAACCAGGAACGCATGTGCCGGGAATATGCGGATTTCCGCTTTAAGGGCCATGTTGAATCCTTTGAGGCCTATTCAGACGAAGGGCTGTCCGGCGCAAATACGGACCGCCCTGGCCTGAAACGGCTGCTGTCAGACGTAGAAGACGGCCATATAGACACCCTCATCGTCTACCAGCTAGACAGGCTGTCACGTGATGTAAAAGATTTTGCAAATATCTACTGCAAGCTGGAGGAAAAAGGCGTAATGTTCATTTCCCTGAAAGAAAGCATTGATACAGACACTCCGATTGGGAAAGCCATGATGTTTATTACAGCCACATTTGCGCAGATGGAGCGCGAAACAATAGCCGCCAGAGTAGTAGACAATCTGACCGGGCTTGCAAAAAAAGGCTTTTGGACAGGCGGAAAACCGCCTTATGGATATGTGAAAAAGCAGATCGTGGTCGACAGCAAGAAACATGTGACATTCACCATAGATCCAGAGGCTTCCAAGCATGTTGAATGGCTTTTTGACACCTTCCTGAATAACAAATATTCCGTCCAACGGATGGAGACAGCCCTGCGCCGTCAGGGAATCCGTACGCCCCATGATGCTTTCTTTTCAGCAAGCCAGCTGCACCGAACTCTTTCCATGCCTTATTATGCACAGGCAACTGCAGAAGTGTATGATTATTTTTCTGCGCTTGGATGCCAGATGGACAGCTCTCCACGCGAAGCATGGGACGGCACTCACGGAATAATGCTGTATGGCCGCACCAAAAGCACATCCCCAAACAGGGGCGCTGTCCAGCCGCATTCTAACTGGGTTGTATGCATCGGAAAACATGAGCCGTTCATATCTGCTGAAAAATGGCTTGCAGCACAAGAACTTCTTCATAAAAATATATTTGATAAAACACTGAAATACAACGTCCCACTTTTAAAGGGTGTGCTCCGCTGCGCCAAGTGCGGATGCAGGATGCAGATTGGCCGAAAAAAAATAAAGGACAGGGTAGACAGCCAGTACCGCTGCCTGAAACGGATCCATGAAGGCAAAGAAGGATGTGATACCCGTGCAATAAAATGCAAAAAACTGGATAACCAGGTATTGGATATTTTCCGCAAAATAGAACTTGATCCTGAAACCGTCAAAGAATACGCCAGCATAAGCCAGCCGGAGGATCATTCTGGTACCCTAAAAAAGAAAGAGGCAGAAGCCTCACGTTTAAGAACCCGGATAAGCCATCTTACTGATGCTCTTGCTATGGCCGAAAGGTCATCTGCAGCACAATATATTATTGCCAAGATTGAAGCAGAGAATCTAAACCTGGATGCTATAAAAAGAGAGATTGAAATAACGAAAGCCAACCTTCGTCAGGAACAGAAAGAAACTGTTTCACTTGAAAAGAAAGTTTCAGAAATCATACGCATGATGCAGGGACTGGATAATTTTACTGATGTGGAACGCAATGAAATTATACGGGAAGTGGTTCAAGAATGTACGTGGAATGGGGAGACTCTTTTTTTACGCTTATAAATTCGTCTTTTCATTCTAGTGGAGTCACCTAGTAGAATAAAAAGACGAACTATTTAGATGAATTTAACAAGCTGAAGGACAGGCGGAAAACCGCCTGTCCTATTATTATTTAATGCGTATTTCACCATTATAGATAAGCGGAATCCACCATCCGCTTTTCAGTTTTCCCCATATGTTCCCATTAATGCTTTTTACCGATACGAGCCGGAATGTTTTCCCTTTTTTGAATACGGCATATCCGTCTTTTTTCCTGCATTTCTTTTTGACCGCTTCCGAAACGGCAGAATATGCAGCTTTATTCGTCTTTGAAGCCCCGGCACTCGTCCGCAGATAGCAGGATTTTTCTATGGTGTAGCTTTTATTTGTTTCAAATGTCAGGTTAATGCCCTGCATCTTGGCGCAGACCGCAGCGCGGAATGTGTCCATAGTGTAGCCGATGCCAAGACCGTCCCACAGGTGTTCAGGATCGCCGTGGTTTGATGCAATGCCCCTTGCACATCCCTCTTTGTGGCTGATGATTACACCGTCCGCAAGCGGGTTAAGCCCGTATTTTGTGTTTAACGTTGCGAACAATTCGACCGCAGATTTGTAAGTTCTTCTTACCACTGCCTTTGCCGCCTCAGTATCTGAACATGTGAAACTGCTGCCCGATGTGTATTTGATGCAGGCCGGTT
>CATKYY010000117.1 GCA_949841225.1 uncultured Acetivibrio sp. | reverse complement strand
TCAGGTGGGTTCGTGCGTTTATTGAGAATTATAATTGTGATACAACGCAATGTGAAGAATGTGAAGGAGTAAAAGTTTGGAGTGAACCATATCGAAACACAACCAGAGTACATATGCTGCTTGAAGAAGAACGTTATATGGTTGTCGTAGAACGACGAGATTCATATTGCTTATTAGTTACAGCTTTTTACTTCGAGCAGAATCACTCGTTAAGAAAAAAGCTTCAGCATTATGAACAGTATAAAGCTCAAGTGCAATAGGTAGGAAACAATTACAGATGTTTGCAGTCCAAACTTATTGACAAATCACAGAAAATCGCATATACTAATAGTAGCTCATCTGCCATGTGTAGAAGGAGTTTCTAAAGACGTCTTGCTTAGCAAGGCGTTTTTTGCTTTGTATAAAAAATTTATTTTTGGTAAATATTCCATCAGCCCCACAATAACATTACTTTGCTGATACAGCCTTTTTCTCTGTAATGCTTCTTTCTTGAACGCTTTAAAAGCGGCTTGGAAACTATTGTTCTCAAGCTTGAGAGCCACCGCTAGATATAGTGGTTACGATAGAAGATATTGATATGGGATATTGACCTCTTTTAAACTGTATTTCATGAAGGATTCTATCTTTCAAATACATTTTAGGGAGATTTCCAATATACTTGGTATTTTTCGGAATTCTGTTGCACAAATCAGACAAGATTCTGATGGTTACTGACGATGAATTATATCGTTTCTTTTATCCTGATAAGTTCAAGCCCAAAAGCAGTTATGCTCTGGTTGATTATGCCTATGTTCACAGGGAACTCAGTAAAGTTGGCGTTACGGAGGTTCTCCTGTGGGAAAGTACACTGCGGAAGACTGGTATGAGAGATTAGGAGGTGGAACACAGGCAGATTCTATCATGGACAGAATCATCCATAACTCTTATATGATACCAACAACAGATAAAAATTTAAGAAAGTTATATGATTCTAAAAAGGCAAAGCTATAATTGATTCTTTAGGATACTATCATATATTTATAAGAATACGATATATAGTGTTTTATGGGCGCTATTTAAGGACAAGTTCCACCGGACAGTGGTCAGAGCCAAAAACCTCTGAATGGATTGCGGAGGAAACCAGCCGGCTTTCCAAAGCTTTTGATACGACAAAATAATCAATGCGCCACCCGGCATTCTTTTCTCGGGCCTTGAAGCGGTAAGACCACCAGGAATAAACATTTTCTGTGTCTGGATAGAAATAACGATAGGTGTCAAGGAATCCTGATTCTAAAAGCTTTGAAAAGCAGCCTCTTTCTTCATCGGTAAAACCTGCGTTGCGGCGGTTGGTTTTTGGATTTTTCAAATCAATTTCCTGATGAGCCACATTTAGGTCGCCGCAGAAAATAACCGGCTTTGTTTCTTCCAGTTTTTTTAAATAGGCTAAAAAATCAGCTTCCCAATGCATGCGGTAGTCAAGACGGGCAAGCTCGTTTTGTGAATTTGGAGTATAGACAGTAATAAAATAAAAGTCAGCAAATTCTAGGGTAATTACCCGGCCCTCTTTATCGTGCTCGGAAATACCTATACCATAGGAAACAGAAAGCGGTTCCTGCTTAGAAAATACGGCGGTACCGGAGTATCCTTTTTTCTCTGCACAATTCCAATATTGGCGGTAGCCGGGAAGCTTTAAATCTATTTGTCCTTTCTGGAGTTTTGTTTCTTGAAGGCAGAAAATATCTGCATCTATTTCATTAAAAAAATCCATAAATCCTTTTTGTACGCAAGCTCTTAGTCCATTTACATTCCAGGATATAAATTTCATGATTAACCTCATTTCTGCGCTGCTTTTTGTGCCTTAATGAGTTTGCGCCAAACAGCGCGCAGGCGCAAACTCCCTAATACCTCTAGGTTGCATTATTATAAACGTTATTATACACTATAGAGGATAAGAAGGAAAGAAAACTCAACAAAGAATGGAGTTAAAATGAATTTATTTGAGAAGCTGGAGGAATATGGGAAGAGAGATTATTATCCTTTTCATATGCCGGGGCATAAAAGAAATATTAGCTTGTTAGAGGCTGGTAATCCTTATAAAATAGATATTACTGAAATTGACGGCTTTGATAACCTTCATGAGCCGGAGGATATACTTAAAGAAGAGATGGAGAAGGCTGCGAGACTTTTTGGCTCGGAAGAAACTTATTTTTTGATAAATGGAAGCTCCTGTGGGCTTTTGGCGGCAATCAGCGCTTGTACTACCCATCAGGACGAGATTATAATTGCCAGGAACTGCCACAAGTCTGTTTATCATGGGGTTTTGATAAATGAGTTGACCCCTTTTTATATTTATCCACAAAAGGAAGATAAATTTGGGATAAACCTTGGAATTTTGCCGGAAGATGTGGATAACTCTTTAAAAGAGCATCCAAAGGCTAAAGCTGTCGTTTTGGTTTCTCCTACCTATGAAGGAATTGTATCGGATATTCAAAGAATTGCAGCTATTGTCCATAGTTATGGAAAAATCCTTATTGTAGATGAGGCGCACGGGGCGCATTTTCCTTTTCATTCTGAGTTTCCAAAATCAGCGATAGGATGCGGAGCTGATATTGTAATACAGAGCATTCATAAAACTCTTCCGGCATTTACCCAGACGGCTCTTCTTCATATTCAGGGAGAAAGGGTTAACAGAGGCAGGCTTGGCAGGTTTTTGTCCGTTTTTCAGTCTACCAGTCCCTCTTATGTACTGATGGCGGGTATCAGCCGTTGTATGGAATTTTTAGAGAAGGATGGAGAGGCCTGTTTTGATAAGTATGTAAAGACGCTGAAGAATTTATATCAGGAGGCGGAAAAGCTTTGCAGGATTTCTCTGTTAGATTCTGTTTCGGGCTTCGAACGGGATATTTCAAAATTGGTAGTTTCTGTGAAAAATACTTCTATGACAGGAAGACGTTTTTATGATATACTGTTACAAAGATACCATCTTCAGATGGAAATGGCGCAGGATACTTACGTTTTGGCTATGACAAGCGTTTTTGATACAGTAGAAGGCTTTGGGCGGCTTTTTTCAGCTCTTTTGGAAATAGATAAAGAGCTTTTTGACAGGACGGAAGACAAGGAGAAGGGGCGCGGCTTTTGGCAAAAGGAGCTTTTGTTTACTCCTTATGAGGCGTCCTTAATGGAATCTATAAAAGTTCCTTTCGACAGGGCTATTGGAAAAGCGGCGGCGGGGTATATTTATCTTTATCCTCCAGGGATACCTCTTTTGTGTCCAGGAGAGAGAATTGACAAAGAAAGCCTGGAAGAAATTTTATATTATAAAAGAAAAGGGCTTCGGGTTCATGGAATTACAGAAGAGAATGGGATATTTATTTCTGTAATTGCAGGAGAAAGGGCTGGTTGAAATGAGGAAAGAAAATGGGAAAAATATATATCATAATGGGAAAGAGCGCATCAGGAAAGGATACCATTTATAAGCGCCTGCTGGAAAAAAAAGAATTAGAGCTGAAAACGGTCGTTGGATACACTACAAGACCTATCAGGACGGGAGAGACGGACGGAGTAGAATATCATTTCACTACCTGGGAGCGGTTTTGCTGTTTGGAAAAGGAAAAAAAGGTTATAGAATCGCGGATTTACCATACAGTATTAGGAGATTGGAATTATTTTACCGTTGCAGACGGCCAGATTGATTTAGAGCGTTCCAATTATCTTATGTTAAATACGCTTGAGGGCTATAAAGGAATCTGCCGGTACTATGGAAAAGATAAGGTTGTGCCGATTTATATAGAGGTAGAGGATGGTTTAAGGCTTAAAAGGGCATTATGGCGGGAAGAGCAGGAAAGAGAACCGAAATACGCAGAGCTATGCCGCAGATACCTGGCTGATGAAATTGATTTTTCTCCAGAAAAGCTTTTTGATGCCGGAATTGAAAAAAGGTACCAGAACCGGGATTTGGAGGAATGCCTTTCCCAGATTATTGTTGATATACAAAAAAGCGCGTTTATGATAAAATAAGGTGCAGCCAGGAGGTGTAAGGAATGGATATAAAAATAGATCAGATGACGCAGATAAACCAGGTGGAAAATAAAGCGCATGTGCCGGAGGGCGATGGGAGCTTTAAATTTACTCTTGTCAGCAATATTGAAGAGCAGGGGCTTCAGGAACGTCTAAGTCTTATGATGAAAGAAATTACCCAGCAGGG
The DNA here is from genome assembly GCA_949841225.1 of uncultured Acetivibrio sp. Classification (GTDB taxonomy): domain Bacteria; phylum Bacillota; class Clostridia; order Lachnospirales; family Lachnospiraceae; genus Velocimicrobium. Next base: position 3,551 of record CATKYY010000117.1, on the reverse strand, counting down.
AGAGAAGCTGGGTAAGCGGATGGACGTCAGGGATATGAAGCATTACAGGGCTTTAATCAAAGATTTTATGAATGAAATAGTCAGCCGCTCCCACAAATTCAGCCGCGAGAATTTTTTAGACCGCCGGGGCAGGCACAGAGTATATGGTATTGTGAAGCTGGTAGATGAAAAGCTGGATGAGCTGGCAGGCGAGCTGATAAAGGATGAAAAGGACCATCTGGCTATTTTAGGATGTATTGATGAAATTAGAGGACTTTTATTAGATATACTTACCTAAAGATGATAGAGTATGCAAGCTTGTGTCTGCATGGCAATCATAAGCTTGATATATATAAAAAAGCCGTGCAGAAATGGAGTATAATAATGTTGGATTTTAGCGATATTATTGGAAGGGAAGAAATAAAGGAGCATCTGCGGACAGCTATTTTACAAAATAAGGTATCTCACGCTTATATTATCCAGGGAGAGCATGGTTCTGGAAAAAGGCTGATTGCCAACGTCTTTTCGGCGGCTCTTCAATGCGAAGAGCAGGGAATTAATCCATGCGGTATGTGCAGGTCCTGCCATCAGGCCGAAACAAACAATCATCCCGATATTGTCTGGGTTACCCATGAAAAGCTGAGTATCGGCGTAGACGACATCCGTGAACAAATAAATAATGATATTGGGGTTAAGCCCTACAGCGGGCCAAGAAAAATTTATATTATTGGGGATGCAGATAAGATGACGGAGCAGGCGCAGAACGCTTTGTTGAAGACGATAGAAGAGCCGCCGGAGTACGCGGTGGTAATTCTTTTGGCAGAGAATGTGAACCGCCTTTTATCTACTATTTTGTCCAGGTGCGTTGTACTTAATTTAAAACCTGTTTCAGAAGAAGAAATTGGCGATTACCTGACAAAGCATTACGGCATACCTGATTATGCCGCCAGAATGGCGGCTCAGTTTTCACAGGGAAATGTAGGGAAGGCCATTCGCTATGGAACCTCCGGCGACTTTGATAAGATTAAAGAGGATACGCTTCATTTACTGAAGTATATTGACGATATGGAGGTTCATGAAATTGTAGAGGCAATCCGAAAGTTGTCAGAATACAAACATAAGATTAGCGACTGTATTGATTTTATGCAGCTTTGGTATCGGGATATTTTGATGTACAAGGTGACGAAGGACCCGGACAAGCTTCTTTTTAAAGAAGAATTCCGCTTTCTTGCGGACCAGGCGAAAAAGAGGAGCTATGAAGGACTGGAAAATATAATTAAAGCAATGGATAAGGCGAGGCTCAGACTTTCAGCAAATGTAAATTTTGATATTGCTATTGAGCTTATGCTCTTGACCATAAAGGAGTGTGGGAATGATTAAAGTAATTGGCGTAAGATTTCGGGCGGCTGGTAAGGTTTATTATTTTGATCCTACCGGCTTTGATATAAAGCAGGGCGATAATGTTATCGTTGAAACCGCCAGAGGTATTGAATACGGCAAGGTGGTGTCGGGCGTTCGGGAAGTAGCGGACGAAAAGGTCGTTCAGCCGTTAAAGCCGGTAATGCGTATTGCCAGCCCGGAGGATGATGCGATAGAAAAAAGAAATAAGGAAAAGGAAAAAGAGGCGTTTCAAATCTGTCTGGAGAAGATTGCAAAGCATGGGTTGGAAATGAAGCTGATTGATGCGGAATATACCTTTGATAATAATAAGGTGCTGTTTTATTTTACGGCAGATGGAAGAATTGATTTTCGCGAGCTGGTAAAGGATCTGGCTTCGGTATTTAAAACCAGAATTGAGCTTCGCCAGATTGGAGTCCGCGATGAGACGAAGATTATTGGAGGTATTGGTATCTGCGGCAGGCCTTTATGTTGCCATACCCATTTGTCTGAATTTGCACCGGTTTCCATTAAAATGGCGAAGGAGCAGAATCTTTCTTTAAATCCTACTAAAATATCGGGCGTATGCGGCAGGCTTATGTGCTGCCTTAAAAATGAGGAGGAGGCTTATGAGGAGCTTAACAGTAAGCTTCCTAATATTGGAGATTTTGTAACAACCTCCGACGGATTAAAGGGAGAGGTATCCAGCGTAAGCGTATTGAAGCAGCTGGTGAAGGTAATCGTTACTCTTGATAATGATGAAAAGGAAATCCGGGAATATAAGGTAGAGGAAATCAAGTTTAAGAGGAAACGTAAAGACAATAAGATGACAGCCGAGGAGTTTAAGGAGCTTAAAGAGCTGGAGCGGCTGGAACGGACAGAAGGGAAATCAAAGCTGAATGATGAGGCGTGAGGAGCTTTTAAAGACGGGAGAAAGGCTGGATGATTTACAGCGGAATCATTGCTATATTATACAAAATCCCAGTAAATTCTGCTTTGGTATGGATGCAGTTCTTCTTTCGGGATTTGCAGCGGTAAAGCCGGGAGAAAGGGTTTTGGATATTGGTACGGGAACCGGAATTATTCCTATTTTATTGGCGGCCAAGACAAAAGGAGAGCATTTTACCGGGCTGGAAATTCAGAAGGAAAGTGCAGATATGGCAGAAAGAAGCGTTATTTATAACCGTCTGGAAGAAAAAATTTCTATTGTGGAGGGCGATATTAAGGAGGCAGAGGAATTTTTTTCCCCTGCTTCTTTTCACGTAGTTACGACGAATCCTCCTTATATGATAGAAAACCATGGATTGAAAAATCCTGGAGAGCCAAAGGCTATTGCCCGCCATGAGATTCTTTGTACCTTGGAGGACATTGTTGGAAAGGCGGCGTATCTATTGGTTCCGGGCGGTCGTTTTTATATGGTTCACAGGCCTTTTCGCCTGGCAGAGATTATAGGGACGTTGCTTCGCTATAAGCTGGAGCCTAAAAGGATGCGGCTGGTTTACCCTTTTGCAGACAGAGAGCCGAATATGGCGCTTTTAGAATGCCATAAGGGCGGAAAGTCCAGAATGAGGATAGAAAAGCCATTAATCCTTTTTTCAGAGCCTGGTTGTTATACAGAAGAAATAAAAAGGGAGTACGGATTTTGATGATAATAGATAAAAAATACTTTTTTGGTTTTTTGGTTTTGGCAGCAGGGCTGCTTCTGGCTGGCTGCAACTTGGATAAAAAGGAGGACCAGGAGCCGAAAAGCCCGGAAAAACCTGTAATGGCAGAGCAAACTGTTTTAGAGGAGAGTCCGTTGCCAGAGACGGATCAGGAGCCGGAGGAAGAAAAAGAGCCTCAGAAGCCTGCCCGGAAGGCTGCTCCTAAGGTGAAGGGGATATATATTACAGGACCTGTTGCCGGGCATGAAAAAATGGAGGATCTGATCGGGCTGGTAGAAACTACAGAGCTGAACGCGGTAGTTATTGACGTCAAAAATGACGACGGCCAGGTTACTTATAAAATGAAAAGCCCTACCATAGAGGAAATTGGATCAGGGGTAGGGTATGTAAAGGATATGGAGGGGCTTGTAAAAAGACTTAAAGAGAAGAATATTTATGTCATCGGCAGGGTAGTGGCTTTTAAAGATCCTATTCTGGCAGAAAAAAAGCCGGAGCTGAGTCTCAAGACAAAAAAGGGGAAAATTTTCCGGG
>CATKYY010000116.1 GCA_949841225.1 uncultured Acetivibrio sp. | reverse complement strand
AATTTCTAAATTATATAATATTACAATAAATGATATATTAGAACCCAAGATACAGTAACAGAAAATAACGGATTTTGTACGAATATATAACATACCACAAAAAGAATTGAAAATTTGAAATAAAATAGCACGATTTGTAGTATTTTATTGGAGCTGTTTTCTATACAACAAGTGGAAAGGCTAGAAAATAAGGAAACTCAAAGAAAATTAACATTGACTTAAATAAGAAAAGGACGTATAATTGAGTTAACTCAAAATGTGTTAATAATAACACGAAATAGGGTAAAATTATAAGATAAGGGAGGAGAACATATGAAAATGTTCAAGCGTTGTATGGCGGTATTGCTGGCAATCTGTTTTTGTTTGAATTCATCTGCGATTGCAAGCGCCGCAGGAACAACAGTTACGGTATCGACCCAGAAGCAGCTGGACAAAGCGCTGAAGGCAGGAAAGGCTACTACTATTAAAATCGTAACGAAAAAGAATGTAAAGATTACAATTCCAAAAAGCAGTAAGACCAAGGGTATTAAGCTGACAGTAGATGCTCCAAAGGCAACCGTTACGAATAAGTCGACCTTTAAGAGCATTACGATTTCCGGCGACGGCGTAAAGACTTATACGGAAAACGGAAAGAACAACAGCATTAGCGTAACAGGAAAAAATGCTAAGGTAGTAGTTTCTAAAAATACGACGGTAAAGAAGGTAACTTTAAAGGGAACCAAGGCAAGCGTTACCGTAAATAACGGAAGTAAGATTACCCAGGTGGTAAGTTCAAAGAAAAACGCGCAGGTAACTTTAAAAGTAAATGGTCAGGTCGGCTCCGTAAAGGTAAGCTCTGAGGGCGTAAAACTGACTGTTTCTGGAAATACAGATACCGTGCCGGTTGTAGTAGAGAAAAAGAACGTTAAGGTAACGGCATCCGTAGCTGTAGACCTTACATTGAAAGAAACGGCAAATGTAGTTTTAAATAAGGGCTCTGAAGGCTCTGAAATTAAAACAGAGTCCGGCGCTGACGCCAAGGTTACAAACAATAGCTCGGATGAGGTTTCTGTAACAACCCCTGACGGAGATGTTACAGTAGATTCCGGCGACAAGGTAGATACAGTAGAAAAGCCGGAGCCAACGCCATCCACAAAACCGGACCCTGAACCGACAACAAAACCAGATCCAGAGCCAAGTCCGTCTACAAAGCCGGACGGTGGAAGCACAGGCGGCAGTACTGGCGGCGGCAGCACAACAGTAGCGGTTACAAAAGTGGAATTAGATAGAGAAACGGCTGAACTGGAGGTTGGCAAGGAAGTACAGTTAACAGCAACGGTGTCTCCTTCCAACGCGACAAACAAAACAGTAACATGGACCTCCAGTGATGAAGCAGTTGCAACAGTTAACGCCGGATTAGTAAAAGCAGTGGCTAAAGGAACAGCTACCATTACAGCGAAAGCCGGCGATAAGACTGCAACTTGCGTAGTTACCGTAGGAACTGGCACAGAAAACCCGGATAATCCAGGAGATGGTGAAACAACGCCTACAATAAAGCTGGAGCCAACAACAGCAACGGTGGCTGTGAACGGTACAGTAAAATTAACTGCAACTACAAATCCAGAAGACGCGGTAGTTACATGGAAATCCAGTAATGAAACGATTGCAAAAGTAGAAGATGGAACTGTTACAGGTGTAAAAGCAGGAAAGGCTACCATTACAGCAACGATCGAAGGCGCTGAACCTGCTACCTGCGAAATTACAGTAACAGAAGAAGGAGAACCAGAGGTACCTGCAGGGAATGTAGCGGTTACGATAACAGCTGAAGGCGCTACAATATCAGGTTCTGCTATAACAATTACTACTGTTAGTCCTTCTGCTGTGAAATGTACCGCAAAAGTAACTGTTGATGGGAAAGAAGTAACTGAAAATGTAACCTACGAATGGAAAGTAACAGAGACGGCAGAGGTTGTTCAGATTACAGATGTGGACAAAGCAGTTGTATCTGTTGCTGGTATAAAAGAAGGAACATGTAAGCTTACAGTAACAGCAACAGTGAACGAAGAAAAGAAGACGGCTACAATCGATATTACTGTAGAGGAGCAAAAGCAAAATAATTAATTTGCAGAACAGATGATAAGAAGCTGGCAGGATAGTTGCATCCTGCCAGCTTTTTTATTTTATAGGAAATTCCTTCGGATTCCCTATAAAATAAAAAACAATTATTCGCACTGCGGCGGAAAAGAAATATGCCGCTAAAGCGACCCGCCGCAGGCGGAGAATCCTGCAGAGCAGGATTCTTTGTTCTACAAGGAAAAATCCCTGGTATAATTTCCCGATGCAGGAATATATTGAAGCAGAGGAAAATTTGTGATTGGGAGGAGAAGCAGAATGAAAATGGACAAAATTGGGTCGGTTATCAAGGGGGTATTGGGGGCGTATATTCTGACGGGAGCTATCCTGTTGCTCTTGGCCTTTGCTATGTACCGCTTTAATCCTACAGGAGAAATTTTGAGGATTGGGATTATTTTTGCATATTTGTTTTCTTCCTTTATTGGAGGTTTGATGGCAGGCAGAAAAACTAAAGAGAAGCGGTTTTTATGGGGAATGGCGGTAGGATTTCTTTATTTTTCTATTATTTTCCTGGTTTCTTTTGCTTTAGGAAGGGATGTTTTCGGCGAGTTGGGGACGACGATAACGGTATTTATTATGTGTACGCTGGGAGGGATGCTGGGAGGAATGATTAGTTAGAAGGTACATATGGCATATACTATAATTTATACAGGAGTCCGATTGCTTTTCTTGAGTTTCTGCATTTTGCAAATGGCGGGGCTGCCAGGGCGGATTCCAATGGAAAATGTAAGGCTAACAAACACGCCCTATGACGATTTTTGAGAAAAATCTTCTGCTACTGATACCTTTTTATATTTTTTCTCATGAAACACGGTTTGGGGAATATGAGAGGGATAAAGCGAAGCTGAGGGCGTTGCAGGAAGAATATGAGCAGATAAAAAATAGGCTGGAAGGACTTTTAAAGGAAAGAAGTATCAGCGAATATACAAAATGCACCATTATTGATATGTCAAATAAGGTATTGGAACATATCGCTGCCAAGTATAATTCTATCAGGGAAGGAGTGAAAGAGGTTATGGGCGGTAAGGTTTTGGAATATGAAGCAAAAACTATAAAAAAAGAAGGACTGGAGGAAGGACTAGAAGAAGGAATCAGGGGCACCGTTTCTATATTAAAAAATTTGGGTATTCCGCGGCAGACAATCCTGATAAAAATTCAGGAGCAATACAACTTAAGCCCTGAAGCCTCTGAAAAATACCTGTAATTTAAGTTATTTAAATTTCTAGATAAAAGTCTTTTATTGCGATAAAACTTATGTTATAATATCAACGTATGTGTAAGATTTGAAAAAGGAGGGATTTAGTATGAAGCATATTAAGACATTACATACAAGAAATCTGAAAGAAAGCATGAAGAAGGGCGGCTGCGGCGAGTGCCAGACTTCTTGTCAGTCTGCATGCAAGACATCCTGCACTGTAGGAAATCAGAGCTGCGAGAATAAGTAAGGCTTGTTAAGGATGATTATATTACGAGAGAATATCGCTGCATAGTCCGGGTTTAAGACTGTGCAGCGATATTCTCTTGACTGCAGATGTAAAATTGTCAGGTATTGAAATAGGAAAGGGGAACCGTAATGGTACACCAGTATAAAAATAACGGATACAATATCGCGCTGGATGTGAACAGCGGAAGCGTCCATGTAGTAGATGATATTACTTATGATATGATTGCCCTTTGGAAAAAAGAGGACAAGCAGACCATTTTAGAGGAAATGAAAAAACGCTATTCGGGGAAGGCGGCCGAAGAGGAGCTTTTGGAGGCTATGGGAGAAATAGAAGGTCTCGTGGAAGCAGGGGCTTTGTTTTCAGAGGATATATATGAAAATTATATTCAGGATTTTTCCCAGAGAGAAACGGTGATTAAGGCTATGTGCCTGCATGTCGCCCATGACTGCAACCTACGCTGCAGCTACTGCTTTGCAGATGAGGGAGAATATAAAGGGAGACGGGGGATTATGTCCTACGAGGTAGGAAAACAGGCCCTGGATTTTTTGATTGCCAGTTCTGGCAGCAGACGAAATTTAGAGGTAGATTTCTTTGGCGGCGAGCCTCTGATGAATTTTGAAGTAGTAAAAAGGCTGGTGGCGTATGGACGGGAGCAGGAAAAGCTTCACAATAAAAAATTCCGGTTTACTCTGACTACAAACGGCGTTCTTTTAGACCAGGAGGTTATGGATTTTTTAAATAAAGAAATGGCCAATGTGGTTATGAGCCTGGATGGCCGTCAGGAGGTGCACGACAGGCTGCGGCCGACTCCGAATAAAAAGGGAAGCTATCATCTGGTAGCCCCGAAATTCCAAGAGTTTGCCAAGCTTCGGGGACAGAAGGATTACTATGCAAGAGGCACCTTTACCCATTATAATCTGGATTTTTCAAAGGATGTGCTGCATTTAGCGGACTTAGGTTTTACACAGGTGTCCGTAGAACCGGTGGTAGCGCCGCCAGAGGAGCCGTATGCTTTAAGGGAGGAGGATCTTCCAAAGCTTTATGAGGAATATGACAGCCTGGCGAAGGAAATAATTAAAAGGAAAAAAGAGGGAAGAGGTTTTCATTTCTTCCACTTTATGATTGATTTGGACGGCGGCCCTTGCGTTGCCAAGCGGCTTTCCGGCTGCGGCTCGGGAACAGAGTATGTGGCGGTGACGCCATGGGGCGATTTGTATCCGTGCCACCAGTTTGTTGGAGAAGAGAACTTTTGCATGGGAAATGTCTTTGACGGGATAAAACGGACAGATTTGCAGGAAAAGTTTAAGGGCTGCAATGTATATTCCAAAGAAAAATGCAGGGATTGCTTTGCTAAATTTTACTGCAGCGGCGGCTGCGCGGCGAACGCTTATCATTTCCGTGGAAATATTAACGACGCCTATGATATTGGGTGTAAGCTCCAAAGAAAAAGAGTGGAATGCGCGATTATGATAAAGGCTGCGGAGCAGGAAATTGAAATGGAGGATTAGAATGAAAGACAGAAAAAAGGGCATATTGCACATCGGGCTGGTTCTTATAGCAATCGCAATATGTAGTTATGTTGCATTAGTTGGCATTGGGAAGGCTCATAAAGGAAGCGTGGGAAATATCCGTCTGGGCCTTGATTTGGCCGGAGGCGTAAGTATTACCTACCAGGCAAAAGGCGACAAGACTCCAAGCCAGGAAAAAATGGATGATACTGTGTACAAGATGCAGAAGCGTGTGGAGAATTACAGCACAGAGGCCCAGGTTTACCAGGAGGGCGACCGGAGAATTAATATAGACATCCCCGGCGTTACCAATGCCAATGAGATTTTGGAAGCTCTGGGAAAGGCTGGCTCTATTCAGTTTGTGTCAGAAGCAGGAGAGGTAATTATCGACGGCTCTCACATTGTGGATGCCCAGGCGGCTACGGTAAGCGACCAGATAACCGGCCTGAAAAAGCATATTGTGGAGCTTACGCTGAATGGAAAGGGCGCGCAGCTTTTTAAAGCGGGAACAGAGGCGAATTTAGGAAAGACGATTGCTATTGTTTATGACGGAGAAACCTTGTCTGCTCCTATGGTAAGCGTGGTGATTGACAGCGGAGTAGCCAGTATTGAAGGACAGGATACTTATGAGGAAGCGGAGGAGCTGGCTACAACTATCCGTATTGGCGCGCTGCCGCTGGAGCTGGAGGAAATCCAGTCTCAGACCGTAGGCGCAAAGCTGGGACTGGAGGCTATTAATACAAGCCTTTTGGCAGGCGTGATTGGATTTGCGTGTATTATTCTTTTTATGCTTGTTCTTTACCGGATTCCGGGTTTGGCGGCAAGTATTGCCCTGGTTTTGTATATTACGGCGGAAATGGTTGTATTAAATGGTATGGATGTAACTTTGACCCTGCCGGGAATTGCAGGTATTATTCTGTCTATTGGTATGGCGGTGGATGCTAATGTTATTATCTTTACCCGTATCAAGGAAGAACTGGCAACTGGGAAAACCGTGCGTTCGGCGATTAAGCTGGGCTTTGATAAGGCCCTGTCTGCTATTGTGGATGGAAATGTAACGACTCTTATTGCGGCGGCGGTTCTTTGGTTTAAGGGAACTGGAACGGTAAAGGGCTTTGCCCAGACTTTGGCAGTGGGTATTATTTTGTCCATGATTACCGCGCTTTTTGTAACAAAGCTTTTGCTGAATGCTTTTTACAGTATGGGTTTTGATGATGTGAAATTTTATGGGATTCAAAAAGAGAGAAAGGTATGGGATTTTGTAGGCAGTGTAAAGAAAACCTATGCGGTTTCCTTAATTCTTATAGTAATCGGCATTGGCGCGCTGTTTGTAAATAAGAGCCAGATTGGCGGTGTTTTGAATTACGGATTAGATTTTAAGGGCGGTACTTCTACAGAGATTACATTTAAGGACAGCCTTTCAGAGGAGCTTCAGAAAAAGGTAGAGGCTACCTTTATGGAGGTCGCCGGGTCTACGGTTATTATTGATAAAATTGAGGATTCTAATACGCTGCGTGTAAAGACGGATGAATTGAGCCTGGATAAACGAAAAGCGCTGGAGGAAAGGCTGGTATCAGAATATGGCGTAGATGCCGGCAATGATATTAAAACAGAAAGCATTAGCGCTACTGTCAGCGGGGAAATGAAGCAGGACGCGGTGATTTCTGTTATTATTGCAGGGATTTGCATGCTTATTTATATTTGGGTAAGATTTAAAAATATTTCCTTTGGCGCGGGGGCGGTTCTGGCTCTTTTACATGACGTGCTGATTGTGCTTATGGTATACGCCGTTTCCAGGATTTCTGTGGGAAATACTTTTATTGCCTGTATGCTTACCATTGTAGGATATTCTATTAATGCGACGATTGTTATTTATGACCGTATCCGTGAAAACAAGGGAGTTATGAAGAACAAGGACAGCTTGGCGAAGGTGGTAAATGAAAGTATTACCCAGACGTTCTCCCGAAGTATAAATACTTCCCTGACAACGCTTATTATGGTTGTTATGCTGGCGGCGCTGGGAGTTGAGTCTGTCCGGGAATTTGCAATTCCTTTGATTGCGGGTATTGTAGCAGGCGGTTATTCCTCTGTATGTATTGCCGGAACTTTGTGGTATTTCTTGAATAAAAAGACAACAAAAGGAAAAGCTTGAAAATTGGAATTTTCAGGCGGCGCAAAAAACAGTGCAGAGACGGAGAAAAATTATGGAAAAGTGGTTTATTAAAAACAGGAAGGCAGATTTTGCACAGATTGCCAGGACCTTTGGCATCAGTGAAACGCTGGCTCATCTGGCAGTAAACCGGGGGATAGGAAGCGGGGAGGCTTTAAGAGCCTTCCTTGCGCCTTCTCTGTCCCGGCTTTCCTCTCCTTTGCTTTTAAAGGACGGAGAGAAGCTTGGCGTTATTCTTATGGAAAAACTGTCAGAAGGAAAAAAAATAAGAATTATCGGTGATTATGATGTGGACGGAGTTATGTCCACTTATTTATTATACAGAGGTTTATCTGCCTGCGCTACAGCGGTTGGGAGCAGCTCTGCGATTGATTATGAAATTCCCGACAGGATAAAGGACGGCTACGGCTTGAATGTGGAATTAGTCGAGGCGGCTTATTTGGACGGAGTGGATACGATTCTTACCTGCGATAATGGGATTGCGGCGGCAGAGCAGGTGAATTATGGAAAAGCAAAGG
>CATKYY010000115.1 GCA_949841225.1 uncultured Acetivibrio sp. | reverse complement strand
CAAAATCGGTATCCAGGCTTTTAGGAACTGTTCTGGTATATCAAAGGTTACGATAGAAAACGGAAGCAAGCTGAAAACTATCAGCAGATATGCTTTTCAATATTGCTATAAGCTAAAAAGTATTGCGCTGCCGGATACGGTAAGCAGTATAGGCAAGCAGGCTTTTTCCAACTGCAGCGCTTTAACTACGGTAACTTTGCCTGGAAAGCTTTCTAAACTTCAGGAAGGTTTATTCCAAAGCTGCGGAAGTCTGAAGAAGATAACGATTCCGGCATCTGTTACTGTAATTGGTAAAAGCGTATTTTCCTTTTGTAGTAATCTGAAGGAGGTTAAAATACCAGAAGGAGTAAAGAGAATTGAACGGGAAACCTTTTATGGCTGTTCCAAGCTTGAAAAGGTAACGATTCCAGATACTGTGGAGGCGATCGAGCGGTACGCCTTTTATTCCTGCCGGAAGCTGGCTCAGGTCAAAATCCCGGAAAAAGTTACCGTATTGGGCGACGGAGTATTTAATGACTGCCGGGCTTTGAAAAAGCTGGAACTTCCTGAAAATTTGGAAAAAATAGGAGATTATACTTTTTATAATACGAAACTTACCGAGATTGAACTGCCGGATACCATAAAATCTATTGGAAATTATGCATTTCAAAGCAGCAGCCTGGAAGAAATTATATTGCCTGAAAAGGTAACAGAAATCAATGAAGGCTTATTTTTGGAGTGTTCTAAACTGAAAAAGGTTGTATTTAAAGGGAAGGTTCAGATAATTGAAAGAAACGCGTTTAGCGGCTGCGTCCGTTTAGAGGCGGTTACCTTGCCAAAGGAGCTGAAAAAAATTTCATCCTATGCTTTTTATGGGTGCCGCGGCTTAAAGGAGATAAAGATACCAGATAAGGTAGCGTCTGTTGGAAATCAGGCTTTTGCTTACTGCACAACATTAGAAAAGGTTCAATTTGGAAAAGGGCTGAAGATTATTGAGGATATGGCCTTTTCTAATTGCAAGAAGCTGGAAGAGATAAATATTCCTTCTGGGGTGACTCAGATAGGGAAAAAGGCTTTTTATTACTGCGCGGGCCTTACGGACGTTACCTTGCCTGATTCAGCGGAAAACCTGGGCGCCTATGTGTTTACCGGAACAAAGTGGATTATGGCCAATGAAAAGGATAATATGGTAATTACGAACAATGGAGCTCTTGTGAAATATACAGGAAGTAAAGCCAAGGTAGAGCTGCCGGAGTCTGTAAAATATATTGCCGGTTCTGTATTTATTAATTGCGACAGCATAAAATCCCTGGAAGCAAAGGGGACGGTAAAATCCATCGGAGATAAAGCTTTCCAAAACTGCCCGAATTTAAAAAGCGTGAAATTTAAGAAGGGCTTAAAGAGGATTGGAAGCAATGGATTTGCACAATGTAGCTCCTTGGCTTCAATTACCCTGCCGGAAGGATTGGAAGCGATTGGGAGCTGGGCGTTTTCCAGCTGCTATGACCTGGAGAGCATAGATTTGCCGAATTCCCTGCTGGTTATGGAGGAGGGAGTCTTTAATAATTGTACCGGCCTGAAGAAGGTTAAAATTTCAAACCAACTAGAAGAAATTCCAGAAGACGGTTTTTATAGCTGCCGGGCTTTGGCAGAAATCGAGCTGCCGGAGTCTGTGCGATATATTGGAGGGTACGCTTTTGCGAATTGCGACTCTTTGACGAAAATAAAAGCAGCAGGAAAAGAAGTAAAACTGGAGAACAGCAGTTTTTATAATACGAAGCTGACCTTAATTACCTGTCAGAAAAATACAGACCTTTACAAGTACGCTAAGAAAAAGGGAATAACAGTAAAAACTTCCGAATAAAAAGAATAGGATTAGCATTAGCTAAAAAAGCTGCCGTAGAATTGCGGCAGCTTTTTCTTTCGTTTTAAATTTTATTTTAATTCGTCTACAACCTTCTGAATAGCTTCTAAAGCATCTGCCGGAAGTTTGTCGTATCCATCCTTAAACTCTTCTCTGGATTTAACGAACTCTAAACGGTCGTTCATGCGGGCTTTCAGGGAAGCAATATATTCAGGGTCGTTTAAGTCAGGCACAAAGCCTTCCCAATCAAAGATTTCAATATCGCTGAACGGACCCCATTTATGGAATTCTGCTTTGCCTTCAACAATAGCCTCAATTACGCCCAGAGTATCTTTCGGCTCTACCTTTTTACCCATGAAATCGCCAGTGTTGATAATGTAGCAATCTACATTTTTATCAGCAACGAGCTTTTTAAATTTCTCATAGTCGTTTGCCAGAGGGTAGGTACGGAATGGATTTGCATATGGCTCAACAACTAAAGCGTTTGGATCTACGCCAGGAGCTAAACGCTCTGCAGAAGAACGCTTGGTAGCCAAGGTAGCGCCCATAACGGCAGCCAGAGAAGCGCCCTTTAATTTAACTACCGGTGGGATTGTAGGGTCCTTCATAATCCAGAAAATTGCATTTACAGGGGATTCAATCTTGTCTACGCGGTTTGGAGACCATAATTTAGACTTAATTGCACGACCGTTTCCATTACGGATGTCCTCTGTTACAAGAACAACCTTTCCATCCTCGTCAAGAGTAGCGGAGCAGTTCTGAGCTGTCAGCAGATATTTGTTATCCGGGCATCCGATTGGATAGTCGGCGGTTTTGTCAAAATAAGTAGGCTCCAGAGCAACAGAAGAGCAGGTTTCCGTATTAATAACAAAGGCATCGTCATGAAGAACAGTTACGCCGTATTTTCCGCCGTGCTTTGCATGGGTAATAGTAGATTTTCCAGAGCCTGACAAGCCGAAAACAGAAGCTACGAATTTGTTGCCGTCGGAAAGACTGTATTCCTTCTGTCCACCGTGGCAGGAAGCGTAACCATTACGGTTAGCGATTGCCCAGGCGATAGTAAGGGTGCCCTTTTTATGTTCGCCAAAATATCTCATACCCAGTAAAGCAGCGCAGTTAGTAGCTGTGTTGAAATAGGTAAGTCCCAGAGGATGCTCTGGATGGGACCACTGTGGACTGGAGAAGATATAAATGTCTGGTTCATTTGTATATGGTTTGGATTCTTTATACATTTTAACATACTGATCGGACATATACTGGAAGTTTAACATCCAGGAATAGAGGATATTTTCTTCGCCTTCTGGAATCAGGAGGTGAGCTTTTACCATAAATTCAGGGTCCAGGCCAATAAATACCTCTGCATGGTACATAACGCCCCAACGGGTATCATATACGGCATCCATTACCTTTTTATCAAGGTCGTTGCAATCAACGCCAGGTTCACCAGCAATTCTTCTTGCAGCGGCACAACGTCCGGTTACAGAACCATCGTTAAATAAAAGAACCTTGGCATCCTTTTCAAGACCAAATTCTTCGCCATGGTACACAGGCATATCAGTTACAACAGTTCCAGGGGAGTTTTTTGCAAGCTCATAAGCTTCCCTCAGTGTGTTTACCTTAACAACATTGTTGCCGTAGAAAGCAGCTTCAATGATGGAACGGGTTTTGGCAAAACCAGGCTTATTTGGTCCAATTTCATCGTGCTTGTAAAACGCTTTTGTTGACATAAATAATCCTCCTAAACATTGTTAAAAAATTCACTCCAATTTTAAGTATAATGGATATTCTTATGGGATGTCAATAAAGAAATTCTAATTTATTTTTTCATCCAGTTCTTTAATTGTTCCCTCAGGGTATCGAAGGTACATGGGCCAGTAGAAAGTATAAGCTCGTGAAAATCTTTTAGAGAGAAATCGCCGCCTAATTTTTCTTCTGCTGTTTTTCGCAGCTCTTTAAATTCAATACAGCCCAATATATAGTTCAAATAATTTCCTGGTTCGGCAATCATGGACTGATGGATTTCTTTTATAATGGCAGGGTCTTCAATGCCGAATTGCCGCAGGTAGGCGGAGGTTTTTTCTAAATCCCAGCCATAGTAGTTAACTCCTACGTCAATCTTTCCATACATACATAAAGAGGCTAGATTGTTAGCGGAAAGAAAGGCGGCAAGAGTTTCTTCAATGCCAGAAAGAAAATAACTGTCCATTTCCACATAAGTAGCCCATCCCTCGCTGTAGCCGGTACAGCCCAGGATAGAGCGGATTGGCGAAGGGGCGGTACGGTTAAAGTAGACGTTCTGGTAAAGATGGCCGGGATAGCCTTCATGGGCCAGGGTAGTAAAAATAGTATCCATATTATAATCCTTATATGGATTAATGTAGATAGAATTTATGCTGCTGTCGTCGATCGGAGGCGTTAGGTAAAAGGCGGGACTTATGTCCGGCTGAAGGGATTCATGGACGTATTTAATAGAGTAGTCGACAGATTCCATGGCCGGATAATCCTTTTCAATGGCTTTTTCTAAATAGGTAAGAATTTTTGCAGGGTCGGTTAACGGATAGGTAAGGTTTTCAGCCTTTTCCAGAATAGAAACATCCTTGATGGCGATAGCCTGCATTTTTTCCATAGAAGAAGCCAGATATTCATCTAATATTTTATCAATTTCCTTTATGGTTTTAGAAGAGCCGGTAGAGGTGGAAACCAGATACTGGTAGTATTCCTTTCCTTCTGGGAAATAACACAAGCCTCCGCTGTTAATGCCGCTGTCCTTATATTCGGTCATAAAAGAAATTATATTTTTATAGGCTGGAATTACAGAATTTAAGACAATATCCTTATTTTTTTCTTTATATTCTTTTTTTTCGTTTTCTGACAGGCCTGCTATGGTCTCGATTCTGTCGTTAAAAATCTGAATCAGAAGATTATCCTCCGTTTTGGAGATAAAATTCTGGCATTGGGCAATAATGTCTTCGGCTGTAGTATGGCTCATAAATAAATTATTCTTTATTTTAATTTCTTCAAAGGAAAGAATCTGGTTAAAATACCGTTCTATATCTGACAGTAAGGAAAGATAGCAATCTACAGAGGCTTTGTCGGAAAAATTGTATTCAGCAAAAAGAACGGGGAGCTGCGCTTGTATCCCGATGGTTTTACTTAAGACATTGTTGTAGAGAAGATAATTTGAGCCGTCAAGCTCCTGCTTCAGATAATTTTTTAAAATATCATAGGTAAGCTTTTGCTCCTGCGATAGCTGACGGTAAGAGAAATCCTTTAAAGCAGAAAGATAATTTTCTGCGGAAGCAAGATTTTCCTTCATTGCGCTGAGGCTATAGTCGCCCAGTGTGGTTGCGGGCGCATCGATTCCGTAGATTTCTGGATGGGCGAGAGTATAATTAAAGGTGAGGCCGTCCTGTTGTATTTCAGTTAGAAAAATATTTTCTGTAAAGCTGTCAAAGGCTTTTTGAACCTGGGCGTCGCTTTGCTTTGAGCCGAAACATCCTGTAAGCAAAAGACAGCTAAACAGTAAGCTTATGATAAGAAGGGGCAGCCGTTTTGGATTTTTGGTTGTATTCATAATAGGTCCTCCGTGTGTTTACATAGTATCATAGTATTTAAAAAAGGCTGTTTTTATTCTGTTTTGAGTGTATTTTAGCAAAAATAGAGAAACTTGTAAAGGTAATGCGGATTTGAGCTTCCGCATTGGGAAATTTTAGGGGGAAATCACAATTTGGGATTTTTATGACATGAAATTATCACATTTTTATGGAAAAATGCTGGTAGGGATGGGAAGAAATGAAAGAAGGGTGGTGAATCGATTGGCGGCAAAGGCAAAAATTCTGCTTGTAGATGATGAGGAAAGAATCCGCCGGATGCTTCGGGATTATCTGACAAGCGAAGGCTATAGCGTGATAGAATCAGGCAACGGCCTGGAAGCTGTAGACATTTTTGCAATGAAAAATACGGAGATAAATTTGATTCTTTTGGACATTATGCTTCCCGGGCAGAATGGTTTTGAGGTTTTGAAGGAAATACGGAGGATTTCGGAGATACCGGTAATCATGCTGACAGCTAGAGGAGAGGAGTACGCAGAGATACACGGACTCCGGCAGGGAGCAGACGATTATATTGCGAAGCCTGTTTCTCCGGCTCTTTTGCTGGCGCATATAGAGGCAGTACTGAAACGGTATACAGTAAATAAAGGAAGAATCCTGAATATAGGAAATATATGCATTTATCTGGAAAAAATGCAGGTAGAGGTCGCAGGGAAGATGGTAGATTTAACGCCAAAGGAATATGAGCTTTTGCTTTTTATGGCGGACCGGGAGGGCAGCGCCCTTACCAGGGAGCAGCTTTTAAACGGCGTATGGAGCTACGATTATATAGGAGATACAAGAACGGTGGACACCCATATCAAACAGATACGGGGAAAGCTGAAGGGAGCGACGGCGCAGATAAAAACTATTTATGGCGTAGGTTATAAATTTGAGGAATGCTTGGATGAAGTCGATTAAAACAGAGCTTATTTTAGTGATGTGCGCTATTATGGGAATGATTTTTTGTTTTCAGATAGGAGCCAATTATTTATTAGGGGAAAAGTATTATGTATCTGGCAAAATAAAAGAGGTTGAAGATATTTTTGAGGAATTAAAAAAGGCCGGGCAAGAGGAAGAAAAATTATTTTCCGTTATTCGCAAGGCAGAGAGGGAAAGGTATCTTCAATTTACGCTGGCAGATGAAGAACGGAAACAGGTTTACAAAAGCTGGAAGAAAGAAGGGAAGAAAGAGGGAAAGAATAAGATTGCTTTTAAAGATACCAGCCGTTTTTCCATGGATGCAAAGCCTGTGGTAAAGGGAAAAAACTTTACGCGGGTATGTTTGAGAGGCATTATTGAAACAGGAGACGGCTTTTATTACGTGTACATAACAACAGCTTCTAAGCTGATAAAGGACGATGTAAACAGGACGAATATGTTTCTTCTCTATATCGGCGGTTTTGCCCTTTTTGCCGGAATTGCAGTAATTTATATTGTGGCGGACCGGATTACCCGTCCTATTGAGGAAATCAGCCAGGTGGCGGTCCAGGTATCGAAAATGGATTTTTCCATGCGGTCTGGATATGAGGACAGAACGGATGAAATCGGAAGCCTTGCCCGGAATATTAATTTTATGGCGGGGCAGCTGGAACAGGATATTACAGCCTTAAAGGATTTTCTGGCTAATGTTTCCCATGAATTGAAAACGCCTCTGACAATTTTAACGGGTTATACGGAAATGCTTCAGGCAGATACGCCGGGAATTGATAAGCAGTTTTATTTAGAAGTTATTTTGGATGAAACAAGGAAGCTGAACAGCATGGTGGGAAGGCTGATTAGTCTTTCCTATATGGAAAACCAGCTGGGGGATATAGAGAAAGAGGAGGTAAGGATTTGCGAGCTTTTGGAATATCTGGTGCGGAAAAATGAGATGCTTTTTTCTCAGAAGGGCATTGTACTGGAAACGAATATTGATACAGATGCAATCGTTTCTGGAAGCGCGGGATATTTGGAGCAGGCTATTTCTAACTATATTAGCAACGCCATAGAACACACGGAAGAAGGGAACCGCGTAATCCTGTCTGCATGGCAGACGAGACGGGAGGCGGTAATTTCTGTGTACAATCAGGGAGCGTTGATTCCAGAGGAGAAGCTGGGGCATTTGTGGGATAGCTTTTATCGTGCAGATGAGGCGCGTTCCAGAACAGAAAATAGTAATATGGGCCTGGGGCTGTATATTGTAAAATCTATTGCACAGGCGCATCATGGAAGCTGCAGGGTGGAGAATTGCGAGGAAGGCGTAGAGTTTTCCATTATTCTTCCAATAAAGCAGTAAATTACAGTAAAATAAAGGGGGGATTACCTAACTTAAAGATAGTATATGCATACA
>CATKYY010000114.1 GCA_949841225.1 uncultured Acetivibrio sp. | reverse complement strand
AAGAAACGCTGATAAGTAAAATGAAGGAAGCGGAGAAAAAATAATTATTAAAAATTCAATTTGCAGGTTTACGTCCGCACAGCAGCCGCGAGCCTGCGATACACAAAAAGCTGTGCAGAAATGGAGAAAAAGATGAATTTAGAAAAGTATTTAAGCGTATCTGAAGAAGTAAAGCAGGCATTAGCAGAAGGAAAGCCAGTAGTGGCTTTGGAGTCTACCATTATTTCCCACGGGATGCCATATCCTAAAAACGTAGAGACTGCTTTGGAGGTAGAGAGAATTGTACGGGAGAATGGCGCTATTCCGGCTACCATCGCTATTATTCAGGGCAAAATTACCGTAGGTATTTCTAAGGATCAGATTGAGTATCTGGGAAAGAAGGGACTTTCTGTATCAAAGGCAAGCCGCAGGGACCTTCCGGTACTATTGTCTAAGGGAATGGATGGAGCAACGACAGTTGCAACAACTATGATTGCTGCTTCTATGGCGGGCGTTAAGATATTTGCTACCGGCGGTATCGGCGGCGTACACAGAGGCGCAGAAACCACAATGGACATTAGCGCAGACTTAGAAGAGCTGGCTATGACAGATGTAGCTGTCGTATGCGCTGGATGCAAGTCTATTCTGGATATTGGCCTGACTCTGGAGTATTTAGAGACAAAGGGCGTTCCTGTTATTGGCTACGGCACAGAGGAGCTTCCTGCTTTCTATACTATTCACAGTGGATTTAAGGCAGATTACCGTTTGGATACCCCAGAGGAAGTAGCGGCAGCTTTCCACGTAAAACAGGATTGCGGCTTAAAGGGCGGTATGTTAGTTGGAAATCCAATTCCAGAGGAGTACGCAATGGATTTGGATTATATCAATTCAAACATTGAAGCGGCTGTAAAGGAATGCGAAGAAAAGGGAATTAAAGGAAAAGATACAACGCCGTTCCTTTTAGATAAGATTCAGAAGCTGACTGGCGGCAGCAGTCTGGAAGCAAATATTCAGCTGGTATTTAATAATGTGGCCGTTGGCGCTAAGATTGCAAAGGCTTACGCTGAGAATAATTAAAAATAGAGGATTTTTACAGGATATTTGTTTTTGAAAATGGGGGTAATTGTGCAGCGTTTCGCTGCACAATTACCCTTTTTCGCAACGTTTGAAAATGAGAAGATTAAATGAACTTTGGTATTTCAGGGGAAACTCAAGGAAAAAAACAGTTGCTAGGAATTTGTATTAATGTTAAAATATAAGTCAATGTGTAGAATGAGAGGGATTCTATTACAAAATATATAGGAGTTGAAAGAGAATATGAATATTTTCACAAAGGTATTCGGTACTCACAGCCAACATGAGTTAAAGCGGATTTATCCCATTATAGATAAAATTGAAGCTTTAGAACCGGAGTTTGAAAAGCTGACAGACGAAGAGCTGAGGGCTAAAACAGATGAATATAAAAACAGGCTGAAAAATGGGGAGACTCTGGATGATTTACTTCCAGAGGCATTTGCAACTGTGAGGGAGGCTGCCAAGCGTACCCTTGGCATGCGCCATTATCGCGTCCAGTTGATTGGCGGCGCTATTCTCCATCAGGGAAGAATTACAGAAATGCGTACTGGCGAGGGAAAAACCCTGGTATCTACGCTTCCGGCTTATTTAAACGCGCTGGAAGGCAAGGGCGTCCACATTGTTACGGTAAATGATTACCTGGCAAAGCGTGATGCGGAGTGGATGGGGCAAATCCACGAATTTTTAGGGCTTAAGGTCGGCGTTATTTTAAATGGCATGGAAAGCGAAGAAAGAAGAGCCGCTTATGCCTGCGATATTACTTATGCCACAAACAACGAGCTGGGCTTTGATTATCTAAGGGATAACATGGTAATTTACAAGGAGCAGCTGGTTTTACGGGATTTGCATTATGCAATTATCGACGAGGTGGACTCCGTCTTAATTGACGAGGCAAGGACGCCGCTGATTATTTCCGGGCAAAGCGGCAAGTCTACCAGGCTCTATGAGGCCTGCGATATTCTGGCCAGGCAGTTGGAGAGAGGAACGGCGAAGGAGCTTTCTAAAATGGACATCCTTATGAAAGAGGATGACGAGGAAACAGGCGACTTTGTTGTTAATGAAAAGGATAAAAATGTAAACCTGACAGAAAAGGGCGTAAAAAAGGTAGAGAAGTTTTTCCAGATTGAAAATCTGGCAGACCCGGAAAATCTGGAGATACAGCACAATATTATTTTAGCGCTCAGAGCCCATAACCTGATGTTCCGGGATAAGGATTATGTAGTAAAGGACGACGAAGTACTGATTGTAGATGAGTTTACCGGGCGTATTATGCCGGGGAGACGTTATTCAGACGGACTTCATCAGGCCATTGAGGCAAAGGAGCATGTAAAGGTAAAAAGGGAGAGCAAAACCCTGGCTACGATTACCTTCCAGAATTTCTTCAATAAATATGAAAAGAAATCAGGTATGACAGGTACGGCTCTTACAGAGGAAAAGGAATTCCGTGACATTTATGGCATGGATGTTATTGAAGTACCTACAAATCTGCCGATTGCCAGGGTAGATAAACAGGATGCCGTATATAAGACAAAGAGGGAAAAGCTGAACGCGGTTATACAGGCGATTGAGGAGTCCTATAAGAAGGGGCAGCCGGTGCTGGTTGGTACGATTACCATCGAGGCTTCTGAGGAAATCAGCGATATGCTCCGCAGAAAGGGAATCCCTCATAAGGTATTGAATGCTAAATTCCATGAAATAGAGGCGGAGATTATTGCGGATGCAGGTCAGCGCGGCGCAGTAACTATCGCTACGAATATGGCGGGCCGCGGTACGGATATTAAACTGGGAGAAGGAGTTGTCGAAACAGGCGGCTTAAAGATTATCGGTACAGAACGGCATGAGTCCCGGCGTATTGATAACCAGCTGCGAGGACGTGCCGGACGTCAGGGCGACCCGGGAGAGTCCAGATTTTATATTTCCCTGGAGGACGACCTTATGCGTCTTTTCGGCTCGGAACGCCTGATGGGTATTTTTAATTCCCTGGGTATGCCGGAGGGAGAGGAAATTGAGCATAAAATGCTGAGCAATGCTATTGAAAAGGCTCAGATGAAAATAGAGTCCAATAACTTTGGTATCCGTAAAAATCTGTTGGAGTATGACCAGGTAAATAATGACCAGCGTGAAATTATCTATGCAGAACGCAGGAAGGTGCTGGATGGAGAAAGCATGCGGGATGTTATTTATAAGATGATTACGGATACGATGGAGCGTTTGGTAAACCGCTGCATAAGCGACGACCAGACGCCGGAAGAATGGGATATGGAAGAGCTGAACCAGCTGGTTTTACGGATTTATCCGATGGAGCCGATCCGGCTTACGGAGGAGCAGCTAAAGCATGGTAAAAAGGCTGAGCTTATCCAGCAGCTAAAGGAGAAAGCAGTAAAGCTTTATGAGGCCAAAGAAGCAGAATTCCCGGAGCCGGAGCAGCTGCGTGAGATTGAGCGCGTTATCCTGTTAAAAGTAATCGACCATAAATGGATGGCTCATATTGATGATATGGACCAGCTGCGCCAGGGAATCGGCCTGCAGGCTTACGGGCAGAGAGACCCGTTGGTAGAGTATAAATTTATGGGCTATGAAATGTTTGAAGAAATGACTCAGGCCATTGAAGAGGATACAGTTGGGGCTCTTCTGCATGTAAGAATCGAGCAGAAGGTAGAAAGGGAGCAGGTTGCCAAGGTAACAGGAACCAATAAGGACGAATCCTCTGTAAAAGGTCCCGTAAGGAGAGCTGGGAAAAAGGTACAGCCAAACGACCCATGTCCTTGCGGAAGCGGTAAAAAATATAAATTCTGCTGCGGTAAAAATGCATAATAAATGAAATAAATTTTAAAAAGAGGTGAATAAGATGGTAGAATTAGACCAGTTTAAGTATACGCTGGGCACCTATGCAAAGCCATTGAAGGAAATCGGGGATTCACTTTGACCTGGCTGGTAAAAAGCTGAGGATTGAAGAACTGGAGCTGATTATGGAAGCGCCGGATTTTTGGGACGACCCGGAAAAATCCCAGGCAAGTATGAAAGAGCTGAAAAGCCTAAAGGGAACTATAGAAACCTACGACGGGCTAAAGAGAGAGTATGAAGATGTAGAGACTCTTTTGGAAATGGGGTATGAGGAAGAGGATGCTTCTTTAATTCCAGAAATAGAAGAAACCTTAAACGGATTTATTGAGCATTATGAAACTCTCCGAATCCAGACGCTTTTGTCAGAGGAATATGATAAGGACAATGCGATTCTGACCCTTCATGCCGGAGCCGGCGGTACGGAAAGCTGCGATTGGGCGGGAATGCTGTGCCGTATGTATCAGCGGTGGGCAGAAAAGAAGGGCTTTACAGTAACTATGTTAGATTATCTGGATGGCGACGAGGCAGGGCTTAAGTCTGTTACCCTGGAAATTGCAGGGGAAAATGCCTATGGTTATCTTAAATCAGAACGGGGCGTGCACCGGCTGGTGCGGATTTCACCTTTTAATGCTGCAGGAAAGCGGCAGACCTCCTTTGTATCTTGCGATGTTATGCCGGATATTGAGGAAGACCTTGATATTGAGATTGCCGATGATGATATACGGATTGACACCTACCGCTCCAGCGGAGCCGGCGGACAGCATATCAATAAGACTTCTTCGGCAATCCGTATTACCCATTTTCCTACGGGCATTGTAGTGCAGTGCCAAAATGAGCGTTCCCAGCATATGAACAAGGATAAAGCAATGCAGATGCTGAAAGCAAAGCTGTATCTTTTAAAACAGGAGGAGAATGCAAAAAAGGAGTCTGAAATCCGCGGCGAAACAAAGGAGATTGGCTGGGGAAGCCAAATCCGTTCTTATGTTATGCAGCCTTATACAATGGTAAAGGATCACAGAACGAATGAAGAGACCGGCAATGTAACTGCCGTGCTGGATGGGGCCATTGACTTATTTATCAATGCTTACCTGAAAAGTATCAGCAGGCAGTAGGCGCCGT
This sequence comes from uncultured Acetivibrio sp., assembly GCA_949841225.1. Taxonomy (GTDB): domain Bacteria; phylum Bacillota; class Clostridia; order Lachnospirales; family Lachnospiraceae; genus Velocimicrobium. The sequence continues at coordinate 2,859 of CATKYY010000114.1, read as the reverse complement.
TAAATAAGAAGGGGGACTTGATATGGCGATGAAAAGGGCTATATTTTTCTATCTGGATAAATATATGTATGGGCGGGGTATAGAGAAAATCAAAGGGATTGAAGCAATGCTGGATTATATTCCGGTGCCGAGCAGCCTGGCGAACATCAAAGGGCTTTTAAATCTGCGAGGCGAGGTAATTCCCGTTTACAGTCTTCGGACGAAGCTGGGACTTGCTCCTGGAAAGGTAAATGAGGAAACCCAGTTGGTCATCGGTAAGCTCCGTAATGGTATCCTGCTGGCTCTGGAGGTAGACCAGATACAGGAAATTCTTGATGTTGAAGAGGAGAATTTTACGAATCCTCCCGCTTTGATTAACTCGGAGAGCACAGGTTATATTTCCAAAGTGGTTCATGTGAACGGAACCCTTGCTATTATGCTGGATTTGGACGGTATGCTGACCGAAGAGGAAAAGCGGAACATCCAGAAATTTATTGAAGACAGCCAGAAAAAAGAGGAAGAGGAAGAGGAGCCAGAGGACGCTGAAGAGGAAATAACCGAAGAGGATGAACTTTAAACTTATATAGGGCTGCCATACCGGGGTATGGCGGCCCTAAGTGTTTTTAGACGGCGATGCTGCGCATATCTGCTTTAATGCTTTGGGTTGTTTACAGGAGGCCTTCTTCTTGGGTAGTATCTTGCAAATAGAAGGCCTGCGGCGGTTGCTGCCAGGCAAAAGGAATAGAGAAGCAGGGCGGCGGTATTTTGAGCATTTGCATCATTTTGGACAGGAGGCGCATGTTTGATTTCTGATGATTTAGGAGGAGAGAAGTTTCCGGCAGGAAGGTCGTACCTGGAGGGCTGGAAGTCTTTTGACTGATTTTGCGGGGGACCGCCCTGGGCGCCCATATCGGACAGATTCAGACTGCCAGTATCTACCAGAGAATCTTTTTCAGCGGACTGGGCTTCCTGGGTGGATGGAATAGAGCCGTTTAACTGTCCGCGGATGCTTTCAGTTCGGAGCTTGCAGAAAGTCTTTAGCGCGGTTAAGGCAGTCTGGTATTCTTCATGGGTATAGAAGGCGGTTGGGTCGCTGGACACATAGGAAGTAATCAGGGCGTCGGTTTTAGCCAGCTTAGCTTCAAAATATCCGTTTTCAAAATATTTGCTAACCAAATGTTCCAAGTAGCTATGGTATTTCTCCTGGTATTCGGGAACCTGCATGACCTGGAATAAAAGAGGACGTTCTTCTAAGGCAGTGTTGGATACCACAGAATCAATAGCCAGATTAACGGAATCCGAGGCCAGGCCGCTCTGGAAACCGGCAAAGGCTAGGTTGTAGTCCCAAGGAAGCATAGAGAGGCAGCCGTTCTCTTCGTATAGTAAATAATTGTGGAGCATGGAGCCGAAATAGCTGTCCAGGTTAACTAAAAATACGTTGACTGCCATGTAACGAAGCAACGTATCTATGTCTAAGGAATTTTCCAGATTTCCCTCGCTGATATTTTTCAGGGCCTTGATAACAGCGACCTTATCGCTTTCTGAAGGAGAAAGAATGGCGTTGTCAAAAATATAAGAATAAGCAGAGGCATCGTTCCCCAGATAGCTTAAATTACTGTTGTTGCTTTCAGAGAGACCGGAATCTGTACGCTTATTTTCAATGCCTTCCAGCCTGGAGGATTCGGGTTTGTAGAGCTGCCCATAGTCCGCGCCATAATTCCTTTTTAAAAAAGAGACTTCCGGGGCTTCTAAGGCCAGATAGAGTCCCCAGGCTTCTTCATTCAGGGAAATAGAGGCGAAGCTGAAAAGGGAAGAAGGGACTCCCATAAACTGGAACATATCGTAAGAGAAATATTCCTTCATATAAGTAGCGTCGCTAATCAGGTTATTTAAAATCAGACAGTCCAACCCATCGCAGGTTTGCCCTTTTATGTAATAATCAAATTTTACTTTAAAGCTGTAGCGATCAGTTGTATCATCAGAGGCTACCTGACTTAAACTGGTATTTCCTTTTGGGCGGATGCCGACGTTTTTATAGGTAACGCCATTCACAGTAATATTGCAGGGATACCAAGTTTCTGACATGGCGTTTTCCAGCATATCAGCCCATTGTTCTTCCTCCATCTGAATATCTAATGTCAGTATGGTATCCTCCTGGAATAAGGACGTAGTATAGGCCATAGATATAGTATCCTGACTGGCAGCTACAGGAATGGACGTAGGGAAATAGGTGTAGGCAAGGGTAAAAATAGTCAGAGCCGTCATAAGCGCAGCTATTATCCGGTTTATGTATTTACTTGCAATCATAAGGCTTACCTCGTATATTAGTTCATATAGTCGCCATTATAGCTTACTAGGGCGGCGCAGGTTACGTCCTCAATGAAAAGGAGACGGTTGATGAATCCCGTGGATGCATTATTAAGACGGAGCTCCATAGTTAGTTCAATGCCAGTAGAAGAGACGCTTTTTGATTTGATTACCTGCTTTTTTACAAAGGAGGAAATACTTTCCATAGCGGCCTGTTCCCCTTGCTCCGAGATACAATTAACAACTAGGATATACGGCGTATCGGTAGTTTTTTGATTGACGAAGAGAATTATTAAGATACCGATAAATAAGGAACCGAATACAGCTAAAGGAAGCATTCCGGCCCCCAATACAATACCTGTGCCAATGGACCAAAACAAAAAAGCAATATCCAGGGGCTCTTTTATGGCGGCGCGGAAACGTACAATGGAAAGGGCTCCCACCATGCCTAGAGAAAGAACCACGTTAGAGGTTACTGCCAGAATGACAAGCGTAGTAATAAGAGTCATGGCGAGTAAGGATACGCCAAAGCTTTGAGAATACATGACGCCATGAAAGGTTTTTTTGTAAACA
>CATKYY010000113.1 GCA_949841225.1 uncultured Acetivibrio sp. | reverse complement strand
TTCCAGGTATTCTACCCGGCTAGCGGGTTCTGTCGAAACATATTCTATTTTTACGCCTAAATCCTTTCCAATACGCTCTGCAAAATATATATCGTATCCTTGATAATTTCCTTCCTGGTCTACATAGCCAAAGGGATTTTTATCACTGAACACGCCAATCCTTACGGTTCCGCTTTCTCTTATTTCATCCAAAGTACGGTAAACGGACTCTTCCTTAGTATCTGTCCCCTGCTTCTGGCAGCCCTCCAGAAAACTAGCCGCTAATATTACTATAAAAAACAAAACTAATATTTTTTTCATCAAACCCTTTCCTTCCTTTCTTCTTTAAAATAAAAAAGTATCCAAAAAACGGCAAGCCCGCTCTGTCTTTGGCTGATCAAAAAATGCTTCCGGCAAACCGGTTTCTGCAATCCTTCCTTCATCTAAAAATATAATCCTGTCAGCCACAGCCCTTGCAAACTGCATTTCATGGGTAACAATCAACATCGTAGAGCCGCCTTTTGCCAGTTCCAGCATAACGTCCAGCACTTCTCTTACCATTTCCGGGTCAAGAGCCGCCGTTACCTCGTCAAAAAGCATAAGCTCCGGTTTCATAATCAAAGCCTGTACAATCGCTACTCTCTGCTTCTGTCCCCCGGAAAGCTGTCTTGGATAAGCTTTTTTCTTATCCAAAAGCCCTACCCGCTCCAAAAGCTTTTCTGCTTCCTCTTCCGCTTTCTTTTTTTCCCTTTTCTGAACTTTTACCGGTCCTAATAAAATATTATCTATCACTGTCATATGGGGAAATAAATCATAGTTTTGGAATACCATACCGACTTTTTGCCTTACTTCTCTCCATTTCGCTTTATCCTTTCCAACCGCTTCTCCATCCAGCCATATTCCGCCGGATACAATCTCCTCCAGCCCGTTAATACAGCGAAGTAATGTACTCTTCCCACAGCCGGAAGGCCCAATGATCACAATCACCTCCCCCTTATGCACCTGAAAGGAAACATCCTCCAACACAGGCCCATTTCCATAATCCTTATGCAAATGGCGTACCTCAAGCAATACCTCTTCAAAATCCAAATCTACCACCTCCCAGTTTCACTGCGCCCTTTCCAGCCGAGCCGCCAGAAGGGAAATTGGCCAGCATACGAAAAAATAAAGAAAAAATATAGCTCCATAAATCCAAAGAGCCGCATCCGGCACAGTATAACGATTTGCCTCAATGATCTGCTGCGCTGCCTTCATAACCTCTACTACTCCAATTAAAACTACCAGGGAAGTCGTCTTAATCATCCGTGTTGTCAGATTAATCGCCAAAGGCAAAAGCCTTTGCACAGCCTGGGGAATAATAACGTACCAATAAATCTGTAAAGGCCCAAGTCCCAGCGCCGTTCCTGTTTCATACTGGTGCCTTGGTATAGATACCAAAGCCCCTCGTACCAAATCCCCCATTTCCGCAGTTCCCCAAAGAGTAAAGACAAGCACTGCCGACGCCTGGCCGGAAAGATTTACTCCAAAGGCTTTTGTCAATCCAAAATAAACCAAAAACAAAAGCACCAGCTGGGGCATAATGCGGATAAACTCCAAATATACCCGGCTAACAGCCCGGACTACGGAATTTTCTAACGTCATAACCATTCCCAGAAAAGTCCCGAATACGAGAGAAAGCCCTGCGGCTGCCAACGAGATTTTTATTGTAATCCAAAGACCCAAAAGAAGCCGCAAAAAGTTATTTCCCATAAATAAAACTCTAATTCCCAAATCCTGCATAACGAAGCCTCCTCTCTAACGCAGCCGCCAAAACAGATACTGGCAAAAGAATAATCAAATAAGCCGCTACCAGCATAAACAAAGCTTCCTCCGTCTTATAATATAAGCCAATCAGATCCTTTGCCACATACATTAAATCCGCCAGAGCAACCGCGCTGAATACAGAGGTCTCTTTCAACAGAAAAACTACATTAGCGCAAAGAGCCGGGACGGAAACCGACAAAGCCTGAGGAAACACAATATATCTCATTATCTGTCCAGAACTTAACCCCAGACTGAGCCCCGCCTCCATCTGCCCTTTTTCTACCGCCTGAAAGCCGCTGCGAAATGCCTCCGCCATATAGCCGCCTCCCAAAAAGCTTAATCCAACGACGGCGCAGACCTCAGAGCTGAGGGAAATTCCCAGCTTAGGAAGACCAAAATATAAAAAAAACAGCTGCACCAAAAGCGGCGTATTTCTGGAAAGTTCAATATAAGCGGACGCTATATACCGCAAAACAGGAATTCTGAAATATTGAATAAAAGAACAAAAAAGCCCGACTGCCAGAGCAAGCAAAATCCCCAGGCTGCCCAGCCAAAGGGTTACTCCCGCCGCTTCTATATACAATGGGGCATATTCCGAAATAAATGCCGTGTCCAATTTTCTTTTTCCTCTCTTTTTTTTACTTTATGAAAAAATCCCTGGAATTCTACACAATTCCAGGGATTTTCCCTTGTCCGTAAAAAATATTTTATTTCTTCTGCTTGTTTCTTACTATCGTACCGCCGCCCAAAACGCAACCGTCTTCCTGATAAAGCACTAAAGCCTGTCCTGGCGTAGCCGCCCTCTGAGGCTCGTCAAAAATACATTCCAGCCTGTCCTCCGGGCACATACGGACGGTAGCGGACGCTCCTTTATGGTTATACCTGATTTTTGCCATAACGCGAACTTCTCCAGCAAGCTCCCCAACCGCCATAAAATTAAGCTTTTCTGCTTCTACCCGATGAGAAAACAGGCTCTCATTATCAGAAATCACTACCTCATTTGTCTCTGGCCGGATTTCTTTTACAAAAACAGGCCGTCCCATAGACAAATGAAGTCCTTTCCTCTGTCCTATGGTATAATAAGGAATCCCCCTGTGAACGCCTAAAATATTTCCTTCCTCATCCACAAAATTTCCTTCCTTTACCGGCTCGCTGCTGTTTTCTGAAATAAACTTCCCATAATCATTGTCTGGAATAAAGCAAATCTCCTGACTATCCGGCTTGCGGGCTACAAGAAGACCAATATCCTCCGCTATTTTTCGGATTTCCTCCTTTGTATATTCTCCTGCCGGCATAAGCGTATGGGATAGCTGACGCTGCGTTAAATTATACAAAGCGTACGTCTGGTCCTTAGCTGCCGTTGCCGAGGTCTTTAGGGCGTACCTCCCATTGGGAAGCCTTTCTATCCTGGCATAATGCCCGGTCGCAATATAATCGGCGCCAATTCCAAGAGCTCGCTCTAAAAGAGACTCCCATTTCACATAGCGGTTACATGCAATACAGGGATTCGGAGTTTTACCTGCCAGGTATTCCGAAAGGAAATAATCCATAACCCTTTCTTTAAATTCCTTCTTAAAATTCATAACATAATGAGGAATCCCAAGCTGGCTGGCGACCCGTCTTGCATCCTCTACTGCGCTCAAGCCGCAACAGCCCCCGTTTTCTTCCTGGCGAAAAATTTCCTCATCCTGCCATATCTGCATGGTTACGCCAATAACCTCATACCCTTTCCGCTTTAAAAGATAGGCCGCCACAGAGGAGTCTACTCCTCCCGACATGCCTACCACTACCTTCTTAGTACTCTTCTGCCTCATCCTCTTCATCCTCGTGAATATCCGACTTTGGCTTTGATAATCCTTCAATTTTTATACCATGCTTCTCGGCATAATCCCAAAGAGCCGCATGAATAGCCTCCTCTGCAAGCAGGGAGCAGTGTACCTTCACTGGAGGAAGCCCGTCTAGCGCCTCCATAACCGCCTTATTCGTTACCTTCAGGGCTTCTTCAATCGTTTTTCCTTTTACCAGTTCTGTCGCCATGCTGCTGGTAGCAATCGCTGCGCCGCAGCCAAAGGTTTTAAATTTACAGTCCTGTATCACGCCGTTTTCATCAATGTCCAGATACATCCGCATAATATCGCCGCACTTAGCGTTCCCTACCGTGCCTACGCCGCTGGCTCCTTCTATTTCTCCTACGTTTCTTGGATTTGTAAAATGATCCATTACTTTTTCACTATACATGACTTTTCCTCATTTCTATGCTTTCCTCTTTATTTTTAATCTTCCTGTGGAATCTTATTCTTTGCTACAAAATCCTCGTACAATGGGGACATGCTTCTTAGCTTTGCTACAATTTCCTTTAGCTTTTCAATGGTATACTCTATTTCCTCCTCTGTAGTCTCATGGCTTAAAGTCATTCTAAGAGACCCATGGGCAATTTCATGAGGCAGACCGATAGCCAAAAGCACATGGGACGGATCTAGGGAGCCCGAGGTACAAGCAGAACCGCTGGAAGCGCAAATATCCTGCATATCCAGCATAATTAAAAGAGATTCTCCTTCTACAAACTGGAAACTTACATTTACATTATTCGGCAAACGCTTCGTTCTGTGGCCGTTCAGCCTTACATAAGGAATTTCCTTTAAAATACGCTCAATTAACATATCCCGAAGCGCCGTTTCCTTCTTTGCCCGCTCCTCCATGGTAGCCTGAGCAATTTCAGCCGCCTTGCCAAAGCCTATAATGCCAGGTACATTTTCCGTACCTGCCCTCCGGCGGCGTTCCTGGGCTCCGCCATGAATAAAGGAACGAAGCTTAAGGCCTTTCCTGATATAAAGGAAACCAATGCCCTTCGGCCCATTCAGCTTATGGCCGCTGGCGCTCAGCATATCAATGCCCATTCCTTCTACATCTATTGGGACCTGCCCAAAAGCCTGAACTGCATCGGTATGGAACAGCACGCCATGCTCCTTTGCAATCTCTGCAATTTCCCTAACCGGCTGAATTGTACCGATTTCATTGTTTGCAAACATAATAGAAATTAAAATAGTCGTTGGGCGGATAGCTTTTTTCAGCTCGTCTAACTTAACCGCGCCATTTTCATCTACATCTAAATAAGTAACCTGGACTCCATGTTTCTCCAAATATTCGCAGGTATGAAGAATTGCATGATGCTCTATTTTCGTTGTAATAATATGGTTTCCTTTTTCCTGGTAAGCCTCTGCCGCCGCCTTCAGCGCCCAGTTATCAGCCTCTGAGCCGCCTGCTGTAAAATAAATATCCTTTTCCTCCGCCCCCAGTACCTTAGCAATCTGCGCCCTCGCCTCATCTACAGCCGTCCGGTTCTGGCTTGCAAATTCATATACGCTGGAAGGATTCCCGAACCTTTCTGTAAAGTAAGGAAGCATAGCCTCTACAACCTCCGGCCTCGTCTTCGTTGTTGCCGCATTGTCCAGATAAATCTTTCTATTCATCGTCCTCTCTCCTACCTTCAACATAAAATATCATTCTTCTTTTCCTGTCCCGCAGCTTGTACCTCCCGGCTCTCCTTCACCAATTCAGAAAGCATAAGAGTATCTACGGCATTATTTATACTATCACTTATACGCTTCCAAACGTATTTTGTGACGCATATATCGGATGCATGGCAGCTTGGACCTCCTGACAGCTCCGAACAATCCACCGGGTTTAAATTGCCCTCCAGGGCGCGAAGAATATCTCCAATGGAAATTTCCTCATCCACAACATAACCGCCCCTTGCTCCTCTGGTACTTTCTACAATCCCCGCTTTTCTCAGCTTAGCGATTAATTGTTCCAGATAGCTAATCGATATGCTCTGCCTTTCTGCAATACTGCTTAGGGCTACCGCCTCTGTCTCACTGTGAAGCGCCAGGTCAAGAACTGCCCGCAGCCCATACCGCCCCTTTGTAGACAGCTTCATCCAGTTACCTCCTGTCCGTATCCTTTTAATTCCCAGTAATTTAATTCCTACTATTTTAATTCCTAGTAAATTACTTGGAATTTTTACAAATTTATATTAACACCTTCCCAGAATTCTGTCAAGAAAATTTAACAGCTTCTAAAATCACGGCTTACGGAATACAATAAATCAACACCCATCGCTAAGGATACCCCATGAAAAAAAATAAAATCATCACTGGAACCCTGATCCTGACCTTTGCCGGATTTTTAACCCGGATCATGGGCTTTTTCTATAAAATATACCTTTCCAACACGCTTTCAGCCAAAGACCTGGGGCTGTACCAGCTTGTTTTTCCCATTTACGGCATTTGCTTTACTCTATATGCCTCTGGCATCCAGACCGCCATTTCCCAAATGGCCGCCAATCACCCGGATAAGCGGCGGGTTCTGTCCGTTGGTATGCTCTGCTCGGTTTCCATTGCCAGTCTCTTATCCGTACTGGTCTATTTCAATGCAGGCTTTATCGCCCGCTCTGTTATTTTGGAGCCCGCCTGCCAAAACTCTCTCAAAGTCCTGGCCTGCGTATTTCCCTTTTGCGGCATGACAGCCTGTATCAACGGTTACTATTACGGTCTGAAAAGAACAGCTGTTCCTGCTATGAATCAGCTATTTGAGCAGTTGGTCCGAATTATATCCGTGTATTTCCTTGCTGTTTTTATTGGCGGCGGCGACAGCAAAGTGACCTGCGAACTGGCAGTTTTCGGCGTTGTTCTGGGAGAAATCGCTGCAGACCTTTTCAGCCTTTTTTCACTTCTCTTTAAACGTCCGGCAAAAGTCACCCCTACCTCCCGGCTCCGTTCTTCAGAAAGCGTATTAAAAAGGCTCCTAATCCTGGCCGTCCCATTAACAATTACCCGTCTTATCATTAATCTGTTAAACAGCGGAGAATCTATTCTGATTCCACAGATGCTAAAAGCCTATGGTCTGTCTTCCACAGAAGCCCTCGGTCTGTATGGCGTCCTTCATGGTATGGCAATGCCCTTTATTTTGTTTCCCTCTACCATTACCAATTCTTTGGCCGTGCTTCTGCTGCCTACTATCTCGGAAGCCCAGGCTGCCGGAGGAAACTCGCGTATCCAGCATATTGGCAGCATTACAGTCAAATACAGTATTATCATAGGCCTTTTATCTACCTGTATTTTTCTGGTTTTTGGCGATGCCTTGGGGAATATCTTTTTCCACAACCCTGCGGCAGGCGCTTTTATGATGATTTTGTCCTGGCTGTGTCCTTTTTTATATTTATCCACGACTCTGGGAAGTATCATTAATGGCCTAGGACAGACCCATCTGACCTTTTTTAACACAATCGTCGGCCTGTCCATCCGAATTTCCTTTTTATTTGTCCTGGTTCCAAAGCAGGGCATCAACGGTTATCTTACCGGCCTTTTGATAAGCCAGCTTACGATTTCTCTGTTGGACTTCCAGGCAGTAAACAAAAGCTTTCCCTTAAAAATCAACGCTATTTCCTGGCTTTTAAAGCCTGGGCTGTCCCTGACTTTTTTAGGATTTTTAACCTACAAAAGCTACCTGTTTTTCTCCGTTGTTCCAGGAGTGTCCATACCTCTTGTTATATTTCTCTCCTGCCTCCTTATGTGTCTTGCCTATTTAGCTCTCCTCTATATCCTAGGCGTTATCCGGCTGTCAGATTTCCATGTCTGACAGCCCTGCCAGGGGTTTTCTTCCCTCCCTGCAAAGCATTTTAAAATAAGCGTTTTCCTTTGGTATCCATTCTGATACAAAGCGTTCATAAAGCTCTTCTTTATTTCGTTCCAAAATTCTTCTTTTTTGTTCCTCTTTTTCAATATCCATAAAAAATGCATAATCGTAAATATCTCCAAAATAAGGATGCAGACAATATGCTCCCTCAATAATATTCCATCTTCCAGGTTTTGCCCAAACTGCTTCCTCAAGCTTTCCCGTATGACAATTATAAGGGCGGTAGGAAAAAGGCGCTCCTTTCAATAAAGGCTGCAAAACCTCTTCCCAAAACCGCTCGTAATCAACATTGCCTCCTATCTGCGCCAGCCTTTCCTTTGTTCTTTGTTCCGGCCGCAGAAAAAAATCATCCATATGAAAAACCGTACAGCCATACTTCTCTGAAAGCTCTCTGGAAAGAGTGGTTTTTCCACTAGCGCACATCCCCTCGATTC
>CATKYY010000112.1 GCA_949841225.1 uncultured Acetivibrio sp. | reverse complement strand
TTTGTTTTTTCTTATGTGGAATTTTTAATTCCACTGAACCTTGGGGTGCCAGGGGCAAAGCTGGGATTAGCGAATCTGGTAATTATTGTGGCGCTGTATACCTTAAATGAAAGAGATGCATTTCTTTTGTCCATGCTTCGGATTATACTGGTTGGCTTTACGTTTGGCAGTATGTCCAGTATGCTCTACAGCTTTGCCGGCGGTATTATGAGCTTTATGGCTATGGCTATAGCAAAGCGCACAAAACGGCTGTCTCTTACCGGCGTCAGCGTGCTGGGCGGCGTATTTCACAATATTGGACAGATATTTATGGCAATTTGGGTATTGCGTACAGAGAGTCTTATTTATTATCTGCCGGTACTGCTTCTAGTAGGAAGTCTGTCAGGCGTTGCAATCGGAGCGCTGGGCGCTATGGTGACAAGACGCATACAAAAAGTTGTAAAATAGTAGCGCTTCCTTTGACCAGAAGTATTTCGTTTATAAAACCATAACTAAAGTACCTGCAGTAATCAGAATACAGCCAAGGAACGATTTTATTGTAAATTCTTCATGTAAAAACAGAAAAGCCAGAACTACTGTAATAACTACGCTTAATTTATCAATAGGCACAACCTTTGAGGCTTCGCCTGATTGCAACGCTTTATAATAGCATAGCCAGGAGCCGCCTGTCGCCAGGCCGGATAATATTAAAAACAGCCAGCTTCTTTTGCTGATTTCTGAAATACCGCTTTGCGCGTGGGTTAGGAAAACCATTCCCCAGGCCATAACTACGACCACTACCGTTCTGATAGCTGTTGCCAGATTTGAATTAACGCCAGAAATGCCCGCCTTTGCTAGTATTGAGGTGAGCGCGGCAAAGAACGCAGACAACAATGCAAATATAAGCCACATATTTTTCTCCATTCCTGCGCTGCTTTCTGCGCCTTAACGAGTTTGAGCCAAGCAGCGCGCAGGCGCAAATCTTATCACATTCCATAAATCTTTTTGTTAGTATATTCGTTGGCATATCTATTATATTACACATTAAAATATATAAAAATAGGGCTTTCTTTATATAATCAATAAATATAACTTGACAGGTTACAGATTCTGGAAAACTCTGTATTATAATACTCTCAAAATAAAAAGTAAGGAGAGAACGCTTATGTTTAAGACCCAGGAATTTATTGACAAATGCGACGTTTTATTAAATGCAGGGGAAGAGTGTGAAAAATTATTTAAGACATATTTGAAGGAATATCTTTTAACAAAGGATTATGATGCGCTGGTTACGCTGTATGGATTGTATCTTAACAGGGAAATTCGGATAAGAATTTGCGAGTATCGAAGGCAGCATAATGTAGAGGCGCTGCCGGAACACCTTAGCAGCCGGGAAGGAATAAAATTGTGCAATGAGGTAAGGGAATGGCAGAAATGCAAAAAGGATGAGCTGCTGAATTTAGCAGATCAGGCGATTGGAGTAATAAGAGATTTTTATCAGGAACAGCACAAAGAAATGCCGGAGGGGATAATAGAATGCCTTACATATACGGGACATTCTTGGATTTATTCCGCTATGATGACTCATGAAGCGTTTGAAAGAGATTGGGATGTAATTTCGACGATGTTTGCACTGGCATATGAGCCCCATATACAAATACAAATGATACGGAGCGAGTTTGTTAACGATTATAAAGCGGCGAACCGGTTTATACGGGAAAATAAGATATATTTGCCGTATTATTATGTGGCGGTATGGGACATATGGAAAACAGGCGTGAATTATAAAGACAAACGGTATGAATATAATCGCAGCAGGCTGAAACAAATAGTAAGGGGGCTGCCAGGATTTTACAGAGAGCTTCTTTCTGGCAGCTATTTCTATCCAACGAAGGAAAGGGTACGGACAATAGCGTCAGGTATAGGAGAAAACGGGGAGGTAGTTCCCATCGTAACCCAGCTTGCAGAGGTGCCGTTTTATCGTTATCTCCCAACCTTTGTAAGGAATAAGCCTGCATTTGAGAATGACAGAAATGGGCTTAGGAATGAATTTTTCCATCCGCGCCAAATGCTGGAGGTGCCTTGCACGAATCTCTTTACCCGTTTAGATGTAGAGCTGTATCTGAATAATCTTTATAAAGAAATCGAAATGGAGCGTCTACAGAAAAGGATTATAGATTATGAGCCGCAGAATTTTATGTATTCTGATTCTAAAGGAGACAGAAAGGCTAAGGCATGTAAAAGGGTATCTAAGAAGGTAAATGGTATGCTTGACTTGACGGAGAGTAAGAAGAGGGAAATCATTGCGAGATTGGAAAATAGGCTTTCTAAAACTGCCGAATTGGTTTATACATTTGAAAAAGGGAAAAAGCCGAATGAGGTAGTAAAAAAGTTAGAGGATGCCGGTTATGCCAGAAAGACCTATTATGATATTAAGAGCTTGTCCGGCGGACAAGCCGGGAAATCCGTACCGGCTAAGGATACGCTGATTGCCGTTGCCTGTGCGTTGGAGCTTACAATAGAGCAGACGAAGAAATTATTATACAGCAGCGGATACATATTTTCACCGGCAGTTGAGCGGGATGTTGTTATAGAGTATTTTTTGGAAAAGGGAATGCATAATATTGTGCATATAAATCTGTTTTTAGACTATCTTGGCTTGAAGCCTATAGAAGGGAAAAAAAGGAAGAAATAAGGATAATATATGGGACAGGGCTGTGAATACTCTGTCCCATAAGAATTTTAGTTAAAATTTATAATTGCTTTAATACTTCCCCAATATCCCCGTTGATGCATATGGATTGCTCAGTAATCTCTCGTGGGCAGACGGCTTCGCCATAATTTATACAGGCGAACATCGCCTTCGGATTCGCCGCAGTCATCTGCCAAAACGGATATTTAATAATTCCCGGGGTATTATTGCCAACGCCTAATTCCAGATACAAAAGGCTTGCTTCTTTATGGAGCTGCACGAAATCCTGATACTGGCCGGCGGCTGTATGCCAGCCGTCATCTTCAACAAAGGTATGGTCTGCCCGCAGATTCATGGTCATAGGCGCGCCGCAGACGGGACAATAAGGGATTAATTCGGATGGGACGCGCATATCCCTTTGCTCAATAGTCATTTTTTTAATAATGGTTTCATTATCATAGGTTTTATTGTGGCAGGGCTTAGAGCATTGCCACAGTCCATAGTCGCCCTGGGTATAAAATAGTCTGCCCTTATCAAAACCTGTTTTTTGAAAGCAGTGGTCTACATTTGTTGTTATAACAAAGTAGTCTTTATTTTGTACCAGCTTCAATAAATCATGATAAGTTGTTTTTGGAGTGTTTTGATACCGATTAATGAAAACATAGCGGCTCCAGTAGGCCCAATGCTCTTCTAATGTTTTATAGGGGTAAAAGCCTGCGGAATACATATCTTTAAAACCATATTTTTTTATGAAGTCTGAAAAATTATCTTCAAAACGCTTTCCAGAATAAGTAAAACCGGCAGAAGCGGACAGTCCGGCTCCTGCCCCAATCAAAACAGCATCAGCTTTCTTGATTTTATGTCTCAGCTTTTCTATATTATTCCAATAATTGTTTGTAGATTTCATAGTCAATATCTTTGAATACATTGAAAACTACCTCCAAACGGTTTTGATTTTTCTTTCGATAGTCCTGTACTGTCTGTACTGCGATTTCAGCGGCCTTTTTGTTTGGAAAATGAAACTCGCCTGTAGAAATGCAGCAAAAGGCGACGCTTTTTAATTGATATGCTTCTGCCAGCTCTAAACAGGAATGATAGCAGCGGGACAGTAAATCGCACGCTTCTTTTGTAACCTTCCTGTGTATAATCGGGCCGACGGTATGGAGAACATAGCGGCAGGGAAGATTGTAGGCTTTTGTAATTTTGGCTTTTCCTATGGATTCTTCTGTTTTTTGATGCGCCATGATATGAGCGCATTCCAGCCGTAGCTCTACGCCAGCCGCAGAATGAATGGCATTATCAATACATCTGTGGCAGGGAACAAAGCAGCCTAGCATAGCGCTATTAGCCGCATTAACAATAGCATCTGTGGATAACCGGGTAATATCTCCCTGCCATAGGTAAATTCCAGGCTGTACAGGTGAAAGATCCGCTAGGGAAATTACGCCTTTTTTTCTTTGTTCTTCTTGTAAATATGCGTTTTGTACTGCTAAAAATTTTGGGGAAATAGGCTTTGGGGGACGTATATTCACGAGAGAGCGTAACAGGCGTTTTTGCGCGGTATTGTCTATGGGAATATCTATTGTTTTTAGGTCGCCCGTTTCATTTATTAAATATTTAATCAGATAAAGAAGTCTTTCAGATTGCGTCATATGGTTTTCCTTTTCATACAAAAAACAAAAAATGCTTTAACCTTCAGCTACAACAGAAATTCTTTGCTGGATATGGTTTCCGTTTAACGCTTCCTCAACCATAGCAACTGCATAATCGGAATAGCTGATTATGCTTTCTTCCTTAGAATTTAGCAGGAGCTCTTCACCGCCTAAAAGATATTTTCCGGTTTTAGCGCCGTCTGCCTGAAAATCTCCGGCAGGACTTATATAGGTCCAGTTTACATCTGTTCTGGTACGGAGCTCATCAAGGGCTTTGCCCATACTGGAGGCCAGAGGTTTAAATATTTCTGGAAAATCAGCTCTATCCATTAGCTGCTTTGTATGCTCTGGATTTACATACAGGCTGCCTGCGCCGCCGACAACAAGAAGTCTTGTCTTTTTGCTGCTTACAAGGTTACAAAGATGCTCCAAAGAAGTGCTGTGTTGCGGGAGGGTTTCTGGCGTCCATGCGCCGAAGGCATCAACCACGGCATCAAAGCCTTCTAAATCTGCTTCAGTTAAATCAAATAAGTTCTTTTTGATAACTTTTGTAGCCTCTGAATGATTTTCTCCCCGTACAACGGCGGTAACATCTGCTCCTCTGGCAATAGCTTCCTTAACAATCAGCTTTCCTTCTTTACCATTTGCACAAATAACTGCGATTTTCATAGATTTTTCCATTTTTCTTTCCTCCTGTTTTATTTTAATTTTTTTGCGGTTTATTTTTTTCTTTTGTAGCATTATAATATAGCTGTAAAGAAGAAAAGTAAAGTAAGCACTTTTATGTGCTATAGTTACCAGAAGGAAACGATTGTGGAAAAATGAGGGATTTTTATGGAAAAAATATTGCCTGCCTGTCCGGTGGAAACAACATTAATGCTGATTAGCGACCGTTGGAAGGTGCTGATTATCCGCGACCTGCTCGATGGTACAAAGCGGTTTGGGGAGCTGAAAAAATCGATCGGAAAGGTATCCCAAAAGGTTTTAACTGCAAATTTGCGCTCCATGGAGGATAGCGGTTTACTTACGCGTAAAGTGTACCCGGAGGTGCCTCCGCGGGTAGAGTATACTTTAACAGAAACAGGGTATAGCTTGAAACCGGTTTTAGATGCTATGATGGAATGGGGAACAGAATATAAACAAAAAATTTCCTATTGACTCTTACGCTGCGTAATAGTTTATTGTATATTTAACACGGAAGGGGGAAATAGCGATGAGGACGGTAAATGAGGTCAGTAAATTGACAGGAGCGAGTATACGCGCCCTGCAATATTACGATAAAATCGGATTGCTTAAGCCGACGAAATACACAGAATCCGGGTACCGGCTGTATGACGATACAGCGCTGGAGCTGCTACAGCAGATTTTACTATTTCGGGAGCTGGAGTTCCCTTTAAAAGAAATCAAGGAAATTTTATCCAGACCAGATTTTAATACAAACAGGGCGTTGGAGCAGCAAATTATATTGCTGACAATGAAAAAGGAGCATCTGGAAAACTTGATTCGCTTTGCCCGTGAAATACAATTAACAGGAGGGAAAACAATGGATTTTTCAGTATTTGATACTAAAAAAATGGATGAATACGCAAGGCAGGCAAAAGAACAATGGGGAGAAACGGCGGAATATCAGGAATGCCAGCAAAAAGCCCAAGGTAGGAGTAAGGAGGAAGAAAAGACCATAATGGAAGGATTTATGCAGTTATTTGTAGAGTTTGGAAAATTGAAGGGAGCTAAACCAGAGACTTATGAGGTTCAAAGTCAGGTTAAGAGGCTACAGGATTATATCACAGAGCATTTTTATAAATGCTCAAAGGAGATTCTTTTCAGTCTTGGCCAGATGTATGCTGACGGCGGGGAATTTACGGCGAATATTGACCAGGCTGGTGGAAAAGGAACGGCGGAGTTTGCAGCCGAAGCAATTCGGGTTTTTTGCGGAAGGGCGTAAGAAGAATTTTTAGAAGGATGGCAGATTTCCGAGGGGTTACTCTGAATCTGCCGTCCAACTTGCTGGGCCTGACGGAATTTGAGCAGTATGAGGATGAAAATACAGATACGGTTATTTATTCTTTTAATAAGGTTGTGAAACTTTTACTTAATAGACGAGCCATAGAGGAGGTTAAGTGTGAAAAATTTTAAAAATTTTTCACTACCAAGTTTGTGTCTGCACTGTAATCACAAACTTGTGATGCAAAAAAAGCAGTGCAGAAATGGGGTTAACAATGATTGGATTGGAGAGAGGAACCGTAAAGCTATATGACCATGAGAAGAAATGGGAGACAGAAGCACAAAATACAATGCTTCGTTTGAAAGAGATATTAGGAGGCTTTATAAAGGATATTCAGCATGTTGGAAGTACTTCAATACCTTCTATAAAAGCCAAGCCTATTATTGATATTGCAGTAGCTGTAGATAATTTTGACGATATACTGGCATTGGAAAAGGAATTGAAGCAGGCAGGGTTTTATTATCGTCCAAAGGAGGAGCCGAAGGAACAGCTTCTTTTTGCCTGCGGCAGCTATTACGATGGTTCAGGCGATTTACAGACCCATTTTATCCATGTTGTAAAAGTAGGCAGTATGGAATGGATTCATTATATAAACTTCAGGGACTATCTAAAGAAAACGCCCCTTGCTGCAAAGCAGTATGAAGAATTGAAAATGTCTCTGGCGGAGGCAGCGCCCGTTGACAATGGAAGAGAGAAGTATTTAGAAGGAAAGCATGATTTTATTGTTTATACTTTGAGAAAGGCGCTGGTCTATTCTTATCTTGGAAAAACAGTTGAAATTAAAATTGACCGGCCTATGGGCAGCAGCCACCCAAAATACAAGACTCATATTTATCCTGTTAATTATGGGTATATACCAAAGGTTTTTGGCGGCGATGGGGAAGAGCTGGATGTGTATTTGCTGGGGGTGGACAAACCTGTGGAGGAATACCAGGCCAGAGTTATCGGTATCATCCATCGCCATAATGATACAGAAGATAAGCTTGTTGCTGCTCCAGAGGGGATGAGATTTACAAAAAGTGAAATTGCAGAGGCAGTACATTTTCAGGAGCAGTATTATGAAAGCGAAATAGAAATAGGGTGAGAGCAGTTATGAAGGAAATTTTAATTATTGAGGATGATGAGCTTTTGAACGATGGTCTTTGTTTTCATTTGCAGAAGATGGGCTATCGCTCTGTACCTGCTTATAATTTAAGGCAGGCCGCCGAGCTGGCAGAGGCGAAAGAGTGGTCCTTGTTCCTTTTGGATATTAATTTCCCGGATGGGAGCGGGCTAAAATTTGCAGAAAAAATACGGCAAAAAAGTATGGCTCCCATTGTATTTTTAACGGCTCAGGATATGGATGAGGATATGATACAGGGCTTTGAAGCTGGGGCGGATGATTACATTACAAAGCCCTTTAATATTAAAATACTTAGACAGCGTATTGAGGCAATTTTAAGACGCTGCGAGCCAAAGGATACAAAAAGCGCGCCGCTACGGGTTTTTGGAGAGCTTACCGTTGACTTTGAAGCAATGGTAGTGAAAAAGAGAGGGGAACCCCTTTCACTGACTCCTACGGAGTTTAGGCTTCTTTCGATATTTTGTAAAAATCCCGGGCAGATTCTTACA
>CATKYY010000111.1 GCA_949841225.1 uncultured Acetivibrio sp. | reverse complement strand
AGTATTCTCTTCCCTCTGGCAGCTTCCTTTTTGGCTCCAGAGCCTTTCTAAATTTTCCGCTTTTTCCTTGAAAAAGCGCCTCTAATTCATTTCTTACTTCCTTTGCCTTCATTTGCCTGCCTTTCTCTTCCACTGTCTTAATCTTTCCTTATCCGCCTTTTCCACCCGATAGGATTCACAAATTTTCTGTATCGCTTTATTATAAGTAAAATCATCCAGCCTTTTATTTTCTTTTAAATAATTTCCTGTTTCCTTTGGATATTTTATATAACAAACGGATATAGCCCACGCAACCGCCATCTTAACATAATAGCCGTCATAATCTATCCTGTTAAAAATTACAAACAGCCGTTCCAGATAATCTGCTTCTATGTAATAATCTAGCAGCATAACAACCCCAAAACGAAGAAAATATTCCTGGCTGCTTTCTAAGTAGCCTTGTAAAAATTCCCAAACCTCTTTTTTATGTTTCTTCGTTCTTTTTAACGATGTGCAAAAACAGTCGCAAATGGCCCAATTATCAATGCAAGGGACAAACTCCTCCACATAAGAAAAAAATTCCTCTAAAGAGGCATCCCTTCCACCCCCGATTACCAGTCCCCGAAGCATAATTTCTTCATAATAAACCGGCGGCTTCTCTTCCTGCAAGGCTCCCTCGTTAAGAGAAAGCCACTCCCGCCAGCTTCCCTGATTAATCTCCCTCGCTACCTCCCGAAGCTTTGGCATCCGCACTCCCAGGATATTTTCCTTTCCCGGCACCAGCCCGCTGTGGAATTCCCTATAGGCTTCCTCTGCCAGCTCCTCCAGCCGTTTTCTGGTTTCCTGTCTTGTAAGCTCCATTCTTCTTTTTCTCCTTTTCTAAAGACGGCTCTCCCTCAATATCCGAATTTCCTCTGCATAACCAGAAAGCTCGTTAGGCGTTTCCAGGCAAAAAGGAAGCTCCTTCAATTTTGGATGGCTGATAATCTGAAAAACAGCCTCCCAGCCCAGATGTCCTTCTCCCAGCCTTGCATGGCGGTCCTTATGGCTTCCCAATCCATACATACTATCATTTAAGTGGACTGCCTTCAGACGTTCCAGACCTATCGCACAGTCAAATTTTTCCAATACCCCTTCCAGATTTCCCTTAATATCGTATCCGCCGTCAAAAACATGACAGGTATCCAAGCATACGCCCAGTTTTTCCTTACGCTCTACAAGGGCGATAATCTCAGCCAGCTCCTCAAAGCTTCTTCCCACTTCGCTGCCCTTACCTGCCATGGTTTCTAAAAGTACCGTCGTCCTCTGCTCTTTTGTTAAAATCTCATTTAGAAGCCCTGCAATTTTGCGGATTCCTTCCTGGCTTCCCTGTCCCACATGACTGCCAGGATGAAAATTATAATAATTTCCCGGCAGGTATTCCAGCCGCTCCAAATCCTCTTTCATAGCTCTTCTGGCAAAATCCAGCACCTCCGGCTTATCTGAACAAGCATTTAAGGTATATGGCGCATGAGCAATCAGCTTCCCAAAACCATGCTCTTTCGCCAGCTTAAGAAATCCCTGTACGTCCTCCTCCTTTAGCTCTTTTGCATTACCTCCCCTAGGATTTCTTGTAAAAAACTGCAGAGTATTCGCTCCGATTTCCACCGCCTGCTTCCCCATTGCCGTAAAACCTTTAGCCACAGACATATGACAGCCTATTGTCAACATACGATTCCCGCCTTTCTATTTTTCAAATTATCTTAATTCACAGATTTTTAAATTCTTTTATATTGCCTTCTTTCAGCCTTCATGTTACTATAAATATAAATTTTACAACGAGGTGAATCCCATGCCAATTAAAGTTTACAATTCTCTTCCGGCTAAAAAAATCCTGGAAGAAGAAAATATATTTATGATGGACGAAAACCGCGCCCTGTCCCAGGACATCCGCCCTCTTCAAATCGCCATTTTAAACCTGATGCCGTTAAAAGAGGAGACGGAGGTGCAGCTTCTGCGCTGTCTTTCCAATACTCCTCTCCAGGTAGACGTCACCTTTTTATCTACGGCTTCTTACATTGGAAAAAATACCATTTCCAGCCATCTGGACAATTTTTACCAAACCTTCGAGGATGTAAAATCTTTGAAATTTGACGGCCTGATTATTACCGGAGCTCCCGTAGAGCAAATGGAATTTGAAGAGGTTGCCTATTGGGAGGAGCTGACCCGCATCATGGAATGGTCCAAAACCCATGCAACCTCTACCCTGCATATCTGCTGGGGCGCCCAAGCCGGCCTTTACTACCATTACGGAATAAAAAAGCATTTATTGGATAAAAAACTGTTCGGCGTTTATGAGCACGAGGTGCGCCACCGCCGAATCCCAATCGTCCGGGGCTTTGACGACGTATTTTTTGCTCCTCACTCCCGGCATACCTCGGTTTCTGCTTCTGATATTGAAAAAGTACCGGAACTTACCATAATGGCTGATTCCAAAGAAGCCGGCGTTTTTCTGGTTATGGAGGATTCTGGCAGCCAGTTTTTTATCTTCGGCCACCCGGAATACGACCGTATGACCCTGGACAAAGAATATCGCCGCGATTTAGAAAAAGGGCTGCCGATAGACCTTCCAAAAAATTATTATCCAGAAGATAACCCGGAAAATAAGCCCCTTATGCGCTGGAGAGGACATTCTAACACTATTTATTCTAATTTTCTGAATTATTATGTATATCAGGCCACTCCTTATATCTTGTAAAAAATATAATATAAAAAGCAGAAAAACAGCCAGAAGACCATAATCCTTAACCGCCTTCTGGCTGATTCTTTTTATGCCCCGCTGCCCTTGCCCTTTCAAGAGCTATGATTCAGGCGTGACAGGCCTTTAATGCTTCGCCTTTCTGTATCCGGCGGCCTCTGCTTCCTTTTCTGTCTCAAAAGTTACCAGATTTTTAGAGTCTTCCATCTCTTCATAGGACGACTGCCCTGGACAATGGTATATTTTTGACTTAGAGTTCCCCCGGATTTCTCCCTGCGCCTTTGACGGAGCTACTTTTTTATCCTCTGAACTGCTCTCGCCTGTTTCATAGTCTATAGAAACCCCCGGCTGGATATTATATACATAAACATTAAAGGAAACTCCCTCGCCTCCATCTTCTACTGACAACGCCTCCATCTGTACTCCGCTGGCTACCAAATTGTCGCCTTCAAACACAGGCGTGACCCGGTACAGCACATGATTATTTGTTTCCTTCACATAATCCGCCACCATGTTTTCAAAAGGCAGCATTCCATCCACATTCATATATCTGGTTCCGGTAATTAAATTCTTTTTATTGGCGTCCTCTCCCGACAGCTGATGTCCAATTAAATGGCAGCGGTTATACAAATATTTTCCCTCTACATTATCATACTTCGCCGTATGCCACCCCGTCGGTTTTACCTGCCCAATACTTCCGCGTTCTTTTGTCGGCATAAGGTCCACGCCCACATTGGCAAAAGCAACGCCGCACCGTCCCAGACTGTCCAGCTCGCTGTAGGTCTCAAAGGATTCCTCCGTCAAATCCTTCTCTGAAAAATCCGGCTCATTTTCATTGAGCACTACATAGGGCTCTCCTGAATACTCCGGCACATCCTCCAACGCAGCAACGCCCTGCTCCTTTTCTTCCTGTCCCCAGCCGCCAGCAAGCTCTCCCTCGCAGCCTGTCAGCAAAAAACAAAGCAGCAGAATACTTAATAACCATAAACCAATTTTCCTATGCTTCATCTTTTATCCTTTCCTTCCGTATACCTCTTTTGTAATCTTTTCATGAGAAGAACCTGCAAATTCCTCCGTTCTTTCCAGCTCCCAGTCCCCATTCTCCAAATCCAGCGGAAAATAAGTATCTGCCGGATACCTTCGGTTCCATTGATACAAAATGACCTTATCAACTTCTTCCTGTCTACCCTCCAGTCTTCCATCCTCCATAAAACAAAAGTCTTCTTCTCCCGCTTGTTCCATATAGCTTTCTGAAACAACCAATCCCGGATTTTCTCCAAACATGGCGTAAGAATAGGAGTTCATATACAATTTTCTGCCTTTGCACTCCTCCAACAAATTTTCTCTTAAAATCCTGTCCTGGCTCTGGCGGCGGCGATGGAACAGCATTCCGTTCTTCTCGTCTACACATGCAATTAAAATCATTTTTAGCTCCGTTCCTATACGATTTTACTTTCCTTTAATTTTAAAATTCTTTGTAATCGTACCGCTGTACTTTCCTTTTCCTGTAATAATTACCGTTGCAGTTCCAACCTTTTTATTATTTTTATAAGAAAGGGTATAATCTGTTCCTTTTTTTAATACCTTTCCATCCAGCACTACCTTAGGGCTTTGGGTCTGCGCCTTTCCATTATAGGTTTTTGTTTTAATATTTGTAACCTTTGCCTTACTGATGCTGACAGGTTTTACCACCTTCACCTGAAAACTGGCGGTCTTCCCCTGATAGCTTATTTTGATTGTCTGGGTTCCTGTCGTATCCTTTTTATAACCGCTGCACAAATCAGAAGTCAATGGAAGATAACTGGTTCCATGCTGGCATTCCAGCACAAGCACGCGGTTCATACCTGCAATAGAAGTTCCCTTTTTATAGGACGTTATCTTTGAAGCTCCTTCCACAGAAATAGAATCTAACGTACAAGCCCCCGTAAACATCTGTGTCCAATAATACCGATAGCTTCCGTCTTTATTGTAATAATACCCAATACCCATATGTGTAAAATCTTTACTTAAAATATTCGCCCTGTGTCCCTCGCTGTTCATCCAGCTGTCCATAACGCTTTCTGGCGACGCCTGGCCGGCGGCAATATTTTCCCCTGCAAAGCTATAGCTCTCCCCCGCCTCACTCAACGCGGTAAAGCAAGCGGAGCCATCCGGCCTTGTATGGCTGAATACCTGGCTGATTTCCTTAGCCCTAACGTCATTTGCTTTCTGCAGCTTCTCTGTTACGCTCAGCGGAGGCAAGCCATTTTCCTTCCGTTCCTTATTTACAAGCTTCAATACTTCTCATTCCTCCTGGCTGCAAAAGCCAACCGGCGACTTCTGCGCTGCCGCAACTGTATGAGACAGCAGCAAAGTACATGCTAAAAGCATAACAATCATTCTCTGACTTATTTTTTTCATAGTCTACCTCATTTCTGCACTGTTTTTTATAATTCTTTTAAAAAAAGTATATCATAAAAACAGGGGAATTGCCATAAAGCTTTCTAATTTAAACATTCATTTTAGATTTATTATTTGCTTTGGAAAAATAGATTAAAAAATACCATCGCTCTGCACAGTCAATGGTATTAGTACTTGTTAAACTCAATAATAATATTCTCATTTCTTACGTTCTTAACCCTTGCATTCTTTATGCCTCCTTTAATATGGGCCAAAAACTTACATATTCTTCCTGTTATAGAATGACAAAAAGCTCCTTGAAAAACAATATTCTTCATCTAATTTTTCATTTCTTCTATTGCAGTATCAGTACATGTCAGTTCCAATCCGCCAAATGCCTTATTTGTTAATTCCCTTTCATATATCAAGTTTCCAAAAACCTTTTTTACTGTGGTTATTCTACTCCTTTTAACAAATAAAGTAAATACAGCGCTTCTAATCAGCCAGAATTTTTTTCATGTACAGAAGCTATCCTATGTACCATTTCAGAAGTACAAATACA
This sequence comes from uncultured Acetivibrio sp., assembly GCA_949841225.1. Taxonomy (GTDB): domain Bacteria; phylum Bacillota; class Clostridia; order Lachnospirales; family Lachnospiraceae; genus Velocimicrobium. Next base: position 2,303 of record CATKYY010000111.1, on the reverse strand, counting down.
ATCAGGATCTTGCACGCATATAATTCCTTCTATTTCTTTATCAATAATCTCCTTTAGATATATACATAAATTATCAATAGCTTATATCCTACCAGAAATCTGACGGCTTAAACCCCAGATAGAAAAGTTCCAAATCTGAAAGAAATATGCCGCTAAAGCGACCCGCCGCAGGCGGAGAATCCTGCAGAGCAGGATTCTTTGTTCTAATACAAACCGGAATAATAAAAAATTTTTCCCAATACAAAATACAGAAACCCATATATATTCCATTGATTTATGCAAAAAATAATGGTATCTTATTATATATATTACAGGAATGTACAAGAGACTCGTTCCTGCGATTATTGCTATGATATACATAAGGAAGGAGATTTATATGAAAAAACATTTTTTACAAAAAACACTAGCGCTTGCAGCCTTATCTTCTGGTTTAATTCTGACGGCCTGCAACTCCGGCAATGATACGCCGGACGCTTCTAATACGCCAGAACAAAGTCCGGCAGTAACAGCTTCCGCAGCTCCAGAGGAAAGCGTTGCGCCAGACACCCCAACCCCTACGCCAGAACCGGAAGAACCCGTATATGAATTAAAAGAAAAAACAACCCTGAAAGACTGGGAAATTACCGTATCAAAAGCAAAATTTGTAAAATCAGTAAAACAGTCCGAATACTCTGAATTTGTACCTGACGAGGGAAATAAATATTTAATGATTTCCGTATCCGTTACAAATAACGGAAAGGAAGAGGATTCCTTTTTACCAAGCTATATCTTTAACGACGACGTATATGCAAAAGTATATTACGGAGACGGTTATGAATTTTCTATGACGAACCTGCTGGCATACGACGAATCTCTGGTAGATAAGAAAATCCAGCCTTTATCTAAAAAGAAAGGAAAAATTGCCTTTGAAGTACCGGATTCTGTTGCTGAAGGAGAAGAAGAATTAGTACTGAAAATAATAAGCGGAGAGGATTCTATAACCTATAAGTTAAAATAGGATTTTTAAATCATTTTCTGTTGCAAAAACAGCCATAGCATAGAATCTAAAAATAAAAGAAGAATATCAAGGGTTTGCAAACCTTTGATATTCTTCTTTTCATCTAAAACATATCTTTTAAAAACTGCTCTATGAAATCCTCTTCTGTCAATATAGGAATTCCAAGCTCCTTTGCTTTTTTATTCTTAGAGGAAGAGGATTGGGTATCGTTGTTAATCAGATAGCTGGTCTTTGAAGTAACGCTCCCCGTCGCCTTGCCGCCTCTTTCTTCAATGGCTGCTTTTACCGCATTTCTGTTAGCAAAACGCTCTACGGAACCGGTAATTACAAAGACCAGTCCCTCCATGGTCCTTTCCCTTCCGGCTTCCTCTTCCTTTACAAAGGAAACCTCTTTCAGCAAATCATCAATTACCCGCTTGTTTTCTTCCTCTGCCAAAAAAGCGGCAAAGGTTTTCGCAATCACTTCGCCTATTCCCGGTATTTCTGTCAGCTCTTCCGGCGCCGCCTGCCGAATCGCCTCCAGATTATTCTTAAATTCCCGGCAAATTAATTTGGCGTTGGAAAGCCCTATATTTGGAATACCCAGACTGTAGATAAATCGGGGCAAGGTTGTTTCCCGGCTTTTTTCTACGGAAGCAATTAGATTTTGGTAGGATTTTTCGCCAAAACCCTCCATATTTGTAATCTCTTCTCTATATTGCTCTAAATGGTAAAAATCCGAAAGCTCCCGAAGCATACCCCGTTCAATAAATTTTTCTATGGTTGACTCAGAAAGCCCTTCGATATTCATAGCGTCCCGGCTTACAAAATGGGTCAGGGATTTTATCTGCTTTGCCAGACATTTTTCATTTGGGCATACCAGCACCTTAACGCCGTTTTCATCCTTTATCCTGGTTTCTCCGCCGCATACAGGACAGATTCCCGGTATTTCCATTAAGCCGCTACGGGTAAGATTATCCGCAATTTGAGGAATAATCATATTTGCCTTATAAACCGTCACCATATCCCCCAGCCCCAGCTCCAGCCCTTCCATAATACTGATATTATGGAGGCTGGCCCGGCTTACCGTTGTTCCTTCCAGCTCCACCGGCTCAAAAATAGCCACCGGATTAATCAGCCCTGTACGGGAAGCGCTCCATTCTATCTCCAAAAGCTTCGTTTCCCGTAATTCATCCGCCCATTTAAAAGCAATGGAATCCCTTGGAAATTTAGCTGTCCTTCCCAAGGACCGGCCATAGGCAATATCGTCGTAAATTAGCACCAGCCCGTCCGAAGGAAAATCGTTCGTTTCTACTTGGTCTGCAAA